>JBOHFT010000005.1:0-63274 GCA_050699815.1 Pseudonocardiaceae bacterium
CGAGGAGCCGAGGTGGCGGATCATCTTGACGCGCTGCGCCTCGCCGCCCGACAGCGTGCCCGACGGCCGGTCGAGCGAGAGGTAGCCCAGCCCGATCTCCACGAACGAGTCGAGGGTCTGCGCCAGCGTGGCGAGCAGCGGCGCCACCGACGGCTCGTCGAGGCCGCGGACCCATTCGGCCAGGTCGCTGATCTGCAGCGCGCAGGCGTCGGCGATGTTGATCCCCTTGATCCTCGAGGACCGGGCGGCCTCGCTGAGCCGGGTGCCGCCGCACTCGGGACAGGCGGTGAAGGTGACCGCCCGCTCCACGAACGCCCGGATGTGCGGCTGCAGCGCGTCGACGTCCTTGGACAGGAACGACTTCTGCACCTTGGGGATCAGCCCCTCGTAGGTGAGGTTGACGCCGTTGACCTTCACCTTGACCGGCTCGCGGTGGAGGAAGTCGTGCAGCTCGGTCTTGGTGTACTTGCGGATCGGCTTGTCCGGGTCGAGGAAGCCCGACGCGGTGAAGATCCCCACCGTCCACCAGCTGTCCACCTTGTAGCCGGGGATGGTGATCGCGCCCTCGGCGAGCGACTTGGAGTCGTCGAAGAGCTGGGCCAGGTCGATATCGGTCACGCTGCCCATGCCCTCGCAGCGCGGGCAGGCGCCGGCGGGCAGGTTGAAGCTGTAGTGGAACGACGGCCCGGCACTCGGCTCGCCGAGCCGGCTGAAGACGATCCGCAGCATCGCGTTGGCGTCGGTGGCGGTGCCGACGGTGGAGCGGGAGTTGGCGCCCATCCGCTCCTGGTCGACGATGATCGCGGTCGTCAGCCCGTCGAGTACGTCGACCTCGGGCCGCACCAGCGTCGGCATGAAGCCCTGCACGAAGGCGCTGTAAGTCTCGTTGATCATCCGCTGCGACTCCGCGGCGATCGTGCCGAACACCAGCGAGCTCTTGCCCGAGCCGGAGACGCCGGTGAACACCGTCAGCCGGCGCTTCGGGATCTCGACGCTGACGTCCCTGAGGTTGTTCACGCGCGCGCCGTGCACGCGGATCAGATCGTGGCTGTCGGCACCGTGCAGCGCAGGCGACTGCGGGTCCGTCCTCGTGGCCATGCTCATCGTGTCTCCCTCTGTGCGGCGGGGCCGCCTTCGCGGTCTCCGTCGGCGTCGCCTGGCTCGATCTGACCAGCTTCGAGCAGTATGTCTGGTTCTCTTTTCGCTTCGGCCCGTGGAGCCTCTGGGGCCCCGGCCACGCGGCGCGCCCGGCCGAGGCGTCAGACCACCCAGCGGCCGCCACCGGCGTCGTGCGCGGGCTCCTTCACGGTGCCGTCTGTGCAGGTCATGGCTGCGATAGCCGGACGGCTCAGCGCAGCTCCTGGATGCGGATCAGGTTGCCCGCGGGATCGCGGACCGCGCAGTCGCGAACGCCGTACGGCTGCTCGGTCGGCTCCTGGACGACTTCGGCGCCGCTGGCCTGCACCCGCTCGAAGGTGCCGTCGAGGTCGGCGGTGGCCAGGAGGATGCCGGCACCTCGAAGCCGAGGGTGTCGCGGTAGAAGGCCAGGGAGGCGTCCGGGTCGTTGTGCGGGAGGAAGCTCGCGTGAATGGTGATGTCCATGGCGGTCAGGCTAGATGCGGCTCCGTGACCCGCACTTCTCGATTCCTGATCGGTCTGGTCACCTGTTTCGCGACGCACGACGGCATCCCCGCCGTCGCGCGCGCCGCGTGGCGCCGGTAGGTGCTGGGCGGCATACCGACCAGGTCGGTGAAGCGAGTGCTGAAGGTGCCCAGCGACGAGCAGCCGACCGCGAAGCAGACCTCGGTGACGCCGACGGTCAGGCGATGGTGGGCAGGGCAGGGCTGGAGACGTCGTAGATCTTGCCGGGTTGGGTGAGCAGCGGGCCGAGCACCGCCGCCTTGCGGCCACCGTCTTCTACCCCACCCCAGCGCACCTCCCGACCGTCACCCTCTCTCTCGGTGCGCAGTCGCAGCACGATGTCGGCCGGAGACTTCGCGTCGATCCGGATTATCTGGGCGCGCAGCCACCCGGGCAGCCCGGTCAGCACCGTGAGCGCAGCCATCGTGGCGCCATCCTGGGGCCCGGCCCGAGCCACTCGCAGTTCCGGCAGACCAGTCGGCCCGACGGGCACCGTTGCATAGTCGGTGCCGATGGCATCCACCAGGTGCACGCCGTTTGGCCGACGAACTAGCGCGACCGGGGTGCGCTCGGTGAGCTCGATCCGCACCGTGCCGTCCAGGGTGCACCGCACGTGCACGCTCGCCACCCGCGGCACCGCGGCCACCCGGGTCTCGATCGCCGTCGTATCCAGCAACAGCATCGGCGTGCCCAGCGGCACGGCGGCGGCTGCCCGCACCACGTCAGCGGGAAGCTCTGTGGTGCCCGCTACCTGCACCGACCGGGCATCAAGCAACGAACTACCCAGTAGCACCCAGACCGCTGCCCCGGCCAGGACCAGCACACCTATTCCCGCGGCCAGCCACAGCCGCCACGTCCGGGCCGGTCTCGGCGACCGCGGCGCGCGGGGCGCCACGACCTCGGCGACCGTGGCCGGGGCAACCGCGGCACGGGGCCTCGCCGCCCGGGGGGTATCGCGCCGGGGTCGGCGCCGGGCGCCGGAGGCACCGGGACCGGCGGCACTCACGGCGGCCCGCCGGGGGTCATCGCCTGCCGCTCCCGGTACGGGCCGGATGGGGGATCCGGCGACGCCGGGGCACCGGGGCCGGGGGCACCGGGACAGGGGACACCGGGGAGTAGGGCTCCGGCGGGCGCAGCCGCAGCAACCGGGACCCGGCACCCTGGCGGCCGGAACGGCTGATCTCCGAGCGCAGCGCCGCCACCGCCTGCGGTTCGTGCCGGGCGAAGTTCGCCAGCAGCCCGAAGACCAGCATCGTCAGCGCCAGCGAGGTACCCCCCGCGGAGATTAACGGCAGCGGGATCCCGGTGACCGGCAGCAGGCCCACCACATACCCGATGTTGATCGCGGCCTGGCCGACCAGCCAGGTGGTCACGGTGGCCGACACCAGTGTGATCCACGGGTCGGTGTTGCGCGCGGCGATCCGGATCCCCACGTAGGCCAGCGTGCCGAACAGCACCAGCACCACCAGGCAGCCCAGGAAACCCAGCTCCTCCCCGATGATCGCGAAGATGAAGTCGTTGTGGGCGTTGGGCAGGTAGTCCCATTTGGCGCTGCCCTGCCCGAGCCCCACCCCCCACCAGCCGCCGTCAGCCAGCGAGTACACCGCTTGGAGGGCCTGGTAGGCCGCGCCCTGGGGGTCGGCTCCGGGGTTCAGGAAGGACTGGATCCGGGCCATCCGGTAGCCGGCGACACCGGCCATGACGATCACCCCGGTGACCGCGGCGATCGCGATCGCGCCGAACAGCTCACCTGGTGCACCAGCGAACCACAGCAGGGCGAGCACCACGATGGCCAGCGTGATCGTGGTACCCAGATCGGGCTGCAGCATGACCAGCGCGAAGATCACCACGGCCATCGGGACCAGCGGCACCAGCAGATGCCGCCATTGGTGGAGCAGCGCCCGTTTGGTGACCAGCACGTGCGCGCCCCACAGAGCCAGCGCGAGCTTGGTGGGCTCGGACGGTTGCAGCGACAGCGTGCCCAGCCGCAGCCATTTCTGCGCACCGTTGATCTCGGCACCCAGCGGGCTGAGCACCGCGACCAGCAGCAGCACGCACCCCAGCAGGAACAGCCCACTGGTGCCGCGCAGCAGCCGCACCGGCATCCGCATCCCCGCCCAGAACAACATCAGCCCGAGCCCGCAGTACGCCAGCTGCTGGGCAAACACCGCATAGGATGAGCCGGCCTTGGTGTATGACTCCACGCTGGACGCCGAGAGCACCATCACCAGGCCGAACAGGGTCAGCAGCCCGAAGACGGCGAGCACGATGTGCAGCGAGGTGAGCGGCCGGGCCAGCCAGGCGGTGAGCGCCTCGCGGGCCGTCGCCCACCGGGCCGCGGCCGGTGTCCGCTGCCAGGGGGAGCTACTACTCACTCCAGCCCCCCGGACGGGCCAGCTGGGCTGCCAGCACCTCCGTCATAGCGCCATCGTCTCCCGAATCGACCACCTGGGCCGGGAGGCTGGGGGCGTGTCGCGCATTGCGGTCACCCGCCGGCCGAAGCAGTCAGCCACTCGCTGTAGAACACTCCTGCGCCCAGCGCGCAGCACATCGCCGCGAGCAGCCAGAACCGGATGATGACCGTGGTCTCGGCCCACCCCGCCAGCTCGAAGTGGTGGTGAAATGGTGCCATCCGGAACGGTCGGCGGTGGGTGGTGCGAAACACCGCCACCTGGATCACCACCGACATCGCCTCCACCACGAACAGCCCACCGATCACGATGAGGAGCAGTTCGGTCCGGGTGACCACGGACAGACCGGCCAGCAGCCCGCCGATGGCCAGCGACCCGGTGTCACCCATGAAGATCCGCGCCGGGGGGGCGTTCCACCACAGGAACCCGATGCACCCACCGACCGCGGCGGCGGCCACCACGGCCACGTCGAGCGGGTCCCGCACGGTGTAACAGCCGGGGACCGCCTGGATCGTGCAGTCCTGGGTGTACTGCCAGAACGACACGATCACATAGGTCGCCAGTACCATCGCCGCCGACCCCGCCGCCAGCCCGTCCAAGCCGTCGGTGAGGTTCACCGCGTTGGACCACGCGGACACCAGCAGGTAGCTGAAGACCACGAAGCCGACGACACTAAAGGACACCACAGCGACATCTCGCACGAACGACAGGTGGACCGACGCGGGGGAAATGCCGTGGACGTCGCGGAAACCCATCGCCAGCGTCGCGAAGAGCACCGCGGCGACCAGCTGCCCGACCAGCTTGGCTGTTTTGCTCAGGCCCAGGTTGCGCTGCCGGCGGATCTTGATCAGATCGTCGAGGAAGCCGACCACCCCGAGCACCGTGGCCAGCAGCAGCACCAGCAGGCCCGACGCGGAGACACCGTGCCGGGTGACGGTGAGGTGGGCGACCAGGTAACCGCTCCACATCGCCAGCAGGATCGCCACCCCGCCCATGGTGGGGGTGCCGCGCTTGCTCTGGTGGGTCTGCGGTCCCTCCTGCCGGATCTCCTGCCCGAAGCCCTTCCGGGTGAACAACCGGATCAGGTAGGGCGTGAACAGGATGGAGGCCAGCAGGGCGACCCCGGAGGCGACCAGGATGGTGCTCACCGCGAACTCCGGTCGGCCAGGATCCGCGCGAGCACCTCGGCATCGGAGAACGGGTGCGTGACGCCCTGCACCTGCTGGCCGGTCTCGTGGCCCTTGCCGGCGACGACGACCGCGTCCCCGGGGCCGGCCCAGGTGACGGCGTGCGCGATCGCCTCGGCCCGGTCGGCGATCTCCACTACGTCGGCCCGGCCGGCGCGGGCGCCGGCGAGCATCGCGGCGCGGATCACCGCGGGATCCTCGGTGCGTGGGTTGTCGTCGGTGACCACCAGCAGATCCGCGCGACGGGCCGCCTCGGCGCCCATCAGTGGCCGCTTGCCGGTGTCGCGGTCCCCACCACAGCCCAGCACCACCAGCAGCCGGCCGGGTACCTGCGCGCGCACCGCGTCAAGCAATGCCGCGACCGCAGCGGGCTTGTGCGCGTAGTCGACGACGGCGAGAAAGTCCTGCCCGCAGGTCACCTTCTGCATCCGGCCAGGCACCTCCGCGGTGGCGATGCCGCGCAGCACCAGCCGGGGGTCCACGCCCGCCGCGTGCGCAACAGCTAACGCCACGAGCGCGTTGGTGACGTTGAACGTGCCCGGCAACCGCACCAGCACGGGCTGGTTGAACCCGTCCGGGCCCAGCGCGCGGAACAGCTGACTGCCCGACGGCTGGGCAGCGACGCCGACCGCGTGCCAGGTCGCTTCGCCACCCAGGGACACCGTCGCCGTCTCCCCGGTGACCAGCCGCTGTCCCCAGGCGTCGTCGATGCACACCACCTCAGCCCTGGCCCGCCCGTCGAACAGCATCGCCTTGGCGGCGAAGTAGTCCTCAAGGTCAGCGTGGAAATCAAGGTGGTCCTGGGACAGGTTGGTGAACGCGCCGACCGCGAAGCTGGTGCCGGCCACCCGGCCCAGCGCCAGCGCGTGGCTGGAGACCTCGACGGGCACGTGGGTGACACCGCGCTCCACCATCAGTGCCAGCAGCGCCTGCAGGTCCGGTGCCTCCGGGGTGGTGAACGAGCTGGGCAGCAGCGCATCGCCGATCCGCGTCTGCACGGTGCCGAGCAGGCCGGTGACCGCCCCGGCCGCCCGCAGCCCCGCCTCGAGCAGGTACGCCGTGGTGGTCTTACCGGACGTGCCGGTGATCCCGAGCACCGCCAGCCGGGTGGACGGGTCACCGAAGATGTGGGCGGACAGCGCCCCCAGTGCCGACCGGGGGTCCGGGTGCACCAGCACCGGGACGGTGGCACCGGCCAGCGCCGCGCGGTGGGCGCCGGCGGGGTCGGTGAGCACTGCGACGGCGCCAGCGGCCAGCGCGGTGGCAGCGAAGTCGGCGCCATGCGGATGGCCCGGAGTCAGGCTGGGCAGCGCCGCGAACAGATCGCCGGGGAGCACCCGCTGGGCGCGCAGCGTGATACCGCTGACCAGGGTCTGGCCCGGGGCCCCTAAGACGGCCGCGCCGACCAGCGCGGCGAGCGCGGTCACCGGGGCCGCAGCGGTCTGCGACGGCCGCAGCGATGTCTCGACCAACGAGGAAGTCACAGGGGCAGTCACGGTCCGGGGTCGGGTGCGGGGTCTGCTGGAAACCAGGCGCTACGGCGGTTGCGGAGCTACGCGAGGACGAAGGCTACCGGCGGCCCGATCCATGACGTGGGCGGACCCAGCGCAGGCGACATCGGGCTGAGGATGCTTGTGGCTGGAGCGGTCCGGGCTTGGCAGCCGGGAGCTGGCCCGAATGAGTGAGCGCGGCGGGGCCATGGACGAAGTCCGGGTCGACCTGACCGGCCAGATCGCACCCGGTGCGGTCGCTGGCCCAGGCGGCGGCCCGCAGTGGCTATCGACCCGACGCGCCAATGCGATGACAAATCATCCTAAAACGGTCAAAAATTAAATATGACTAGAGCCGTGGGTGCCAGACCGGGCTACTCGGACGAATGAGTCATGTCCCGCCATGACATACACACCGTTGCCTAAACATGCTTCCATGGGGTGGAATCAAGTACCGGTAGCCTGAATGATGGGGTTGAGATGCTGACGCTGGGAGAAGTACATACAGGGCTTTTGCAGAACCACGCGTCAGTTACTCAGCGTGTTGCAACACGGATACTTGATCTTCTCATAGGTGAACAAATACGCCGTTCCGAACGGCCAATTGTGCACGCAGTGTCACCAGATCTGCTCGATGGGGTCGATTGTCGATTGGCGACATCGTCGGGCGCTCGAGTGCGAGGCATCGGTACAGCCGTGTCGCGGGCGGCGATCACCGGTGGCCACGTGCTGCAAGGGTCCGCGTACACCCAGGTCGTGAAGAGCGACGCCGATCGGCGGCTGCCGTGGTCCCATTATCTGTCCAGGCCAGGGGTCATCGAGACACTGGGCAAGACAGATCCTGCGGATATTGCCGGTGGCTTTCTCACCGCGAAGCAGGCACTGGAAAGCCTCGACCTGGGAGCGATCAGTGGCCGGGTGATGGACCTGGTGCAGCGGTCCTCAGAACTCGACCGCACACCGCCGTTCAGGATGACGCGCACGCGGCTACGCTGGGTAGTTGCGGTCGACGCGGCACAGCCCGCCGCCAGTCGGGCCAGGTTCACCATCGACAATGAAACCGTACGGACGTTGCGGTTCACGGTCGCCGAGAACGATCTTCTTGCCACTGTCGGGTTGTGTGAGGATCTGGCGCTGCACGACTGGCTGCTCACCGCGTTGCTCAAGCTGATCGAACGCAGCCAGATCGGTGCCCGCCCACGCCCACAGGTGGTGGACAGGCTGCGCCCTGCCATCGACTACCTGCTTCACCTGTGGATGCCGACCGCACGACTCAAGGAATCAATGCTGCCACTGTGGGGAAGCCTCGAACGGCAACCAGGTTTCACGAAACAGTGGGATGCCTCGGTCCACCGCATCCGAGATCAAGTGGCTTTGAGCACTATAGCGCAGCTGGGCGCCGCGGTCGAGAAGAATGCGAGGAAAGCATGACCGGAAGAGGTAATATCCCCCGCGTACAACCCCCGAAGAAAGTGGCTCGCAAGATCTTCTTGACCCTCCTGATCGGTGCAGCAGCGTTCATCATCACCAATATGACAGACCAGCCGCTGACCTGGCAGTTGACGATGACCTTACTCATAGGCGGGAGCACACTGCTCGCGCAGTTCATGATCGACTTCGGCGACCACCTGGATAAGGTCGAAGAAAAGCAGGAGGACCACGCGATCGAGATGCGCTCACTGATCGAAGACAGTTTCGCCAGAACGAGCAAGGCGACAGAACTGTTCCAAGCAGTGGAGGCGTCAGCACTGCAGACCGATGCGGTCATCCAGCTGGTGCGGCACTCCACCCAGATCTCACCTGCTTCGCCGCCACTGCTTTACGAATTCGCACAGTTGCAGATCGACCGGATGTCCGAATTCCTGAAGGAGCTCAGCGGGGGCGGAGTAGTCGAACACGATGGCGAGGACCTGGACTGGATCCTCGGGCTCACACTGCTGGCCAAACAGAGTATCGACGCCACCAGCTTGAGCGCGGTAGATGCCGGCAGAAATGGTTTCGACGGCGGATTTTGGACAACCGACCTTGGCCGGCGCTACCTCAAACTCCAGGTAGAGGCCGTGAGCCGGGGGGTCGCTATACGGCGGGTCTTCATCATCGACCGACCTGAGCAGACCAGCGAGGCGGAGTTCCTACACATTTACCAGCAACATAAAATCCTAGGAATACAGGCAAGAGTTCTCGATCAATCGAAGGCCCCCAACTCCTCGCTGTTCGACTTCGTTGTGTTCGACGGTGTCCTCAGCTATGAGGACACACCAGCGTTACCGACCGAAGACCGCATCAGGCCGACGATAATCAAAACCCACCTGATGCTCCACTCGAAACGGGTGAAGGAACGAATGCAGCGATTCGAGGATATCTGGGCGCTTGCCCACGAGTTAGGGTAGTCGCTACTGTGGCTGGTCAGCGCTGGTTCCGGCAAAGACGTAGTCGATCCGGTCGACAAGCTCCAGTGGAAGCTCGATACCTTCGCCTCGGCTGCGGGTCGTCACCTGGCCGAGCACCTCGCGATCGACCGCTATCTGGCTGAGGATCGTGCGCACGGCATGCTCGATGGGCAAAAACCGTGTCGAGAGGATGGACAACGTCCGATACGCGCTGAACGGCGCCGCGGTCGGGTTCAGCTGGGTCACCGCTGGGAGTTCATCCCAGTCGTGGGGAAATGCACCTTCCCACGGCTGTGCCGCCGCGACGCCCGCGCCGTCGTGACGGAGCATCCCTAACCGGAGCAACTGCCACACCGCTGCCAGAAACGGGCACGACCATCTCCTCCGGCCGTTGCTCTCATCCACGTCCCACAGTTCCACGTCGAGAAAGATCGAGTGCCGACGGGCTGCGTTCTGGGCCGGTGGTGCCCACTGGGGGATCGCGTCCATAGCCTGGGCGGCATCGCTCACCGGTGACCGCTGACCGTTGCAGAGCCATCCCACCTCGGTGGCCGGTGGCCGGGAGCTATTGGTGTCGGGAGGTGGGTCCGCGACCAGGCGACCCTCAACCAGGCGGGCCGGCGTCACACCATCGGCGTCAGCACATCCGGACTCGCGGGCCAGGTAGTCGATCTCCAGGCCAGCCTCATGGGCGGCGCTCACCAGCTCGGGCACGAGCTCAGCGGGTGAGCTGAACGGCGTGAAGTAGTCATCAATCAGGAAACATGTGCTGATGCGCGCCCGCCGACCTTTCTGGCCTTGCTGGCTTTGCAGGCCGTCAGCACAGGCCTGGCGTCCCGCATTCGCCCACGGAGCGGCCTGCTGAAAACACCGTCGCAGGTGCTGCGGACCAGCGGCAAAGTCCTCCATGTACAGGTGACCGAGCTCAATCGACAGATGCGCGAGCGGGACGGATGCCACCCGGCGCTCCGCGGACGCCTCGCGGAAGACCGCGTCGGCCGACGTCACAGGCCCTCCCACGCGGCATCGTCCACCAACCGCTTGGCGAGAGTCTCAAACTCATCGACGGTCTCCCGGTTCGCGATCTGACGTAAGTAGACGTCGTTATCGGAGATCAGCTGTTCGCGCCACTGAAGCAACGGATCGAGGGGCACCTGAGCCAGCATGACGGTGCGGCCAAGCTTGTACCGCGATGCCAGCTCCTGGAGATTCTGGTTGACCTCCCGCAACCACGCCACCTGCGCCGGACGCAGCCCGGCGAGCTCCGCGGAGTTGGGATCGATGACCGCTGTCCGGACGAAGCGGATCGCGTCGCCCAGCGTGCGCTCGTCATGACCTCGGTCAGCCCCGATCTTGAGAATGCCCCGGTCACCGTGAACCAGACCGGCCGCGGCGATGATGTGCTGTTGAGTCCATCGGTGGAACACCAGCCAGCGGACGGTCACCGACCGCAGCTCTGGCTCGGCCGTGGCCGCGAGCACCATCTCGGTGGCGTACGTACGCCCGGCACTCAGGTCGATCAGGCACAGCTCGAACTCCTCGTTCAGCCTGAGGAAAAGGCTGACACACCGCTGCACGACGTCCCGGCTGGACGACAAGTCCCCGCCGCCGGCGTCGCCAGGAAGCAGCACCAGCCGACCAGCACCCGGAGGTCGGTTGCGTAAGCTCCTGCGCTCCGACTCCGACCAGACGTCGAGCTGTTCCGGCTCGTTGAGCTTGCCCTGCAGGTACGAATGGAGCCCGCCGTTGAGGGTACCAAGTTCCACCGCGGGGATGTCGAAGATTGTGCCCGCTGTCGGGGAGCCGAAATCGAAGTCGAGATAACAGACGTCACTACCCTGAAGGGCCCGCCGGTAAATGACGTTGCTGCTCGTCACCGAGCGCCCGGTGCCACCCTTGTCGGAAGTCGCGAAGACCAGCATCGTCAGGTCGCTCTGATCACGTCCTGGCGGGCCGCGGTCAGTCGTTCGAGATCGCGTAGCACCTCGTTGACGAGCACCGCAGCGCTGCCCGGACGGTCGTTCAGGATCTCCCGAGCGCGTCGCAAATTCGCCTGTATCTCCTGCAAAGTCGCTCGCATTGACGGGCCAGCTTCCCCTGACGAGGTCAAAAGCTCGCGGTCATAGAGGTGGTCTGCTTCGCTGAGCAATTCACTGGCGATACCGGCCAGTGAATTGCTGCGCAACGGCGCCTGGTTAATCATGTTCGCCGCTGCAACCAGGCATTCGACCACACGCACGGTATGGTACCATGAGTGCAGCTTATGGTGGATGCTTACTTCGTTGAAAACGTCGCTCGGTTGATCCCAGAGATCTCGGCCTGGACCATCCTGGAGCCGCCGTATGAGTAGGTGATCCCACACGTCGTCGGCGAGCGCGAGGTAGTGGCCACGCCGGTCGGTGTCACGCAGCAGTTCCGCAATCCGGATCGTGCGCTTCAACAGCAGCGGCGCGAAGCTGGAGACCAGCCAGCCGATGGGATGTTCACCGGCCTTTTCACTGCCTTGCAGCGGAATCCAGAAGCCGGGTGCGTGCAGGCGGATCGCTGGGTCACCGCGTACCGCCCGCTGAGTGATCCGGCCCCGTCTGGCCAACTCTGCCAGTACATGACCGACCCGGCCAAGGTCCGCGTCGGCTCCCCGGATTCGTACCAGGTTATGCACCACCACCGAGGAAACCAGCAAACTGTAGTAATCGGACTCATCGTCATCCGTCGTGCGCCAGGGAAGATTTTCTAGCGGCCAGCGATCGGCGCCAAGACTCGCAATGGTCGACCAATACCGCTGGGTGAGATCCCATCGAATCTGAAGTGGTTGTATAAGATTCAGCTGCTCCTGGTTGAGCAGGCCTTCGATTCGAGTACGCTCGGAAAACAGGTCCGCAAGACCATCCAAGGTGACCACCGTGAAATAAAGATATGGAGCATCCTGAGCAGCACCGTCCAGCTGCGGCCCAATCTTTTCTGTCGTTTCGACGCGAGGAGCGTCCTCGATGATCCCCCACGACCAGCCGCACTGGAAAAGCCGGTTAGGATTGTCGAGGTCAGCGGCCTGCCCCGAACCGACGCTCAGGTCGTTGAGCCGAGCCCTGATCTCCACCAGCTCGCGCTGCAGATTGTCCACGGCCCGACGCTCAGACAACCCTGACTGGTTGGTCATACTGCATAGTACGCGACCGGACATGGAATTGGCGTCGAAAACGGAGATACTGAAGCTGCGCAGCAAGCCAACCATCGCGGCCGAGAGCCGGGTGCTCGCCAGCGCTTCGAGCTTGCCGACTTCTTGGCGAAGGTCTTCCCGGGTGAGCGCCTCACGAAAACGGCGGCAGAAACTAATCGTTGCCAGCGTCAGCGTGATCGACATCGCGAACGAGTCCACGACATCGAGGTCTCGTTGACCAGGGCTCGGTGCCACTTCTACGCCGTCAACTTCACGTGATCCAAAGTAACCGCCAGCGGAGAAGATCGGCGCCCCGGAATCCCCCATATATCGCTCCATGTACTCGGTCCCGACCCGGACCAGCAGCCTGGGGATTTCGACGGCGTCGCCGAGAACTCCGAGCGCCTCGAGGACGTCGTCGGCGGTCGCGTCGGGACGGTCCAGCCGGAACGCGGGGAGCACAGTAGCAGGATACATGATGCAGAGCAACTGCTCTGCATCACTGATCGAATTCATCCCGTCGCGACCACCCCATACCCATTTTCCGTCCTGGAAGGACGATTTGGCGACCGCTCGCCAAATCTCCAGCAGTTGTTGCCGCGGCTGCATCCTCATTGTTCATCTTCGCCATTCTGACGTAACTTTTGACCCTGTCCGTTCACGCCAGACCAGGGATCCCGCACTGAAAGCGCAAGCCAGGTACTCAAGGTGCGGCGGCAAGAGTTTCTGGCATACCCATCCGCACCAGCGGAAGGGTCATGCAGCGTACACCGCCACCCACCTTGGTGATCTCATCGAGCTGAACCGTGATACACTGGAATCCTCGAATCTCGAGGATTTTCTTTAAACGCTCATGCCGGATGTCCAGTATGACCTTCTTTCGCCCCAGGGCAAGAATGTTTACCGCCTGCTCGGCAAACTCATCGTCAGCGACCTCAATCCACTCGATCTCACGCAGCGACTCCGGCAAATCACCGGCAATAGAGGGCCGGTGGAGCACTCCAACGTCCGGACTCAGCAAATTCGCAGCCACATCAAGGTGGAGCACGCCGGCCGCGAGCCGGATCGGAGTAACCTTGCGTGTCCCATTCAGCAGGTCACGCAAGCTCGCATAGCCACTCTCGTCCGTTCGCTCGCCAAGCCCGACGAACACCTCGTCCGGCGTTACAGCGATGTCGCCGCCCTCCAGCTGCCCAGCCGGAACTGTCACAGCGGACTCCGCGCCCAGCGCAGCTGGTTCCATCATGCGCTCAGCTCTGGCCATACGTCCGAGAATCAGGCGAGAACCGATTACCACGGCAGCATCACGCACGTTGAATTGATACGGCAGATGTGGCGTGGGCTCAACATCGACAACCTGAACTCCCGCGGCGGTGAGTGCCCGGACGACGCTAGCGTGCTGGTCCACCAGCAGACTCACAGACGGCCGGCTTTCGGTGCCGTAGAAGCGGCGCTGAGTCGAGTTAATGGGTTCAGTCAGGGCAAAGTGTGCAGGCCGAACCATGGCAACCACCGTAAGGCGATCCCACTCCGCATCGACACACAGTATTCGGGGCATGCGCAGCGTATGGGGTACCGCCACCTAGTCGTCCTCCTCACGCACTATCAGTGACATTCCAGTGACCCAAACCTTCTATGCCTCGTGCTTCACGACAGCATGGTATTACCCCCAGGGGAGTCTGGTCCAGCAGCAATTCCTGGGCACACAGGCCAGGACTCCGTCATGTTTGATTTATGACTATAGGGCTTTCTGAGAGTTTTATGGATAAAGCCAGATTAGTGTGCTTCTGGCAGATCGGGCACAGTCCCTGTAGATGATCAAGGTTCCAGTGCCGTTGATGCCGCGGACGCGCCGCAGTGGGCCAACCAGCCAGCCCGGCCTGCTCACCGCGGCGCAGCACGCGCTGCCAGGCCCGGCAACCGGCGTCGGGAGCGTCAGACGGTGAAGCCCAGGGCCCGCAGTTGCTCGCGGCCGTCTTCGGTGATCTTGTCCGGGCCCCAGGGCGGCATCCAGACCCAGTTGATCCGCACGTCGTCGACCAGTCCCCCACCGGGGCCACCGGTGAGCGCAGCGCGGGTCTGGTCCTCGATGACGTCGGTCAGCGGGCAGGCCGCGGAGGTCAGCGTCATGTCCAGGGTGGCGACGTTGCCCTCATCGACGTGGATGTCGTAGACCAGGCCCAGGTCGACCACGTTGATGCCCAGCTCCGGGTCGACCACATCGCGCATGGCCTCCTCGACGTCATCGACGTCAGCCAGCTCACCGCCCGGACGGGCCGCGGGAGGCTCGGGCATCCCGGCCGCCCCGCGCACTACGTCGGTTTCCTCGTTCAGGCTCATCGTGCCTCCGCTCGCTTGGCACCATTGTCTCCAGCTTCCGGCTCCGCCCGGCCGACGGCATCCTTGAACGCCATCCAGCCCAGCAGGGCGCATTTCACCCGCGACGGGTAGCGCGACACGCCGGCGAAGGCGACCGCGTCGGCGAGCACGTCCTCGTCGGGCTCCACCTGCCCCCGGCTCTGCACCATCTCCAGGAAGGCGCCCATCGTGGACCGCGACTCGGCGACGGTCCGGCCGACCACCAGGTCGGTGAGCATTGAGGTCGCCGCCTGGCTGATCGAGCAGCCGATCGCGTCGTAGGACACGTCGGCCACCCGGTCACCGTCCAGCGCGACCCGCAGTGTCACCTCGTCCCCGCAGGTGGGGTTGACCTGGTAGGACTCGGCGTCGAAGGGCTCGCGAAGGCCGCTGCGATGCGGGTTGCGGTAGTGGTCCAGGATGATCTCCTGGTACATCTGCTCCAGTTTCATGCGCCCACCCGGAAGAAGCGGTGCACCTCGTGCACCCCGGCCAGCAGCGCGTCGACCTCGGCGGGCGTGTTGTACAGCGCGAAGCTGGCCCGCACCGTCGCGGCGATACCGAAGCGGCGGTGCAGCGGCCAGGCGCAGTGATGCCCGACCCGCACCGCGATCCCCAGGTCGTCGAGCACCTGCCCGGCGTCGTGCGCGTGCACGTCGTCGAGGATGAAAGACACCGCGCCACCGCGGTGCTCGGTGTCGGTGGGACCGATGATCCGCAGACCGCCGATCTCCGACAGGCCGGTCAGGGCTTGCCCGGTCAGGACCCGCTCGTGCTCGGCGACGCGGTCCATGCCCACCGCCGTCAGGTAGTCCACCGCCGCACCCAGGCCGACCGCCTGGGAGGTCATCGGGACGCCGGCCTCGAAGCGTTGCGGCGGCGGGGCGTAGGTGGAGCCCTCCATCTTCACCAGCTCGATCATCGACCCGCCGGTGAGGAACGGCGGCAGCTCCTCAAGCAGCTCACGGCGGCCGTAGAGCACGCCCACCCCGGACGGTCCCAGCATCTTGTGCCCGGAGAACACCGCGAAGTCGACGCCCAGCGCGGCGAAGTCGATCGGCGTGTGCGGCACCGACTGGCAGGCGTCCAGCACGGTCAGCGCACCGACCTCGCGGGCCCGGCGGACCAGCTCCGCCACCGGTGGGACGGTGCCCATCACGTTGGACTGGTGGGTGAAGGCCACCACCTTGGTGTGCTCGGATAATTCCAGTGAGTCCAGGTCCAGCCGGCCGGCGTCGGTCACCTGGTACCAGCGCAGCGTCGCACCGGTGCGCCGGCACAGCTCCTGCCAGGGCACCAGATTGGCGTGGTGTTCCATCTCGGTGACCACGATCTCGTCGCCCGGTGCCAGCGCAAAACGCCGCGCCCCGGCGACCGCCGAGTTGCTCAGCGCGTAGGCGACCAGGTTGATCCCCTCGGTGGCGTTCTTGGTGAACACCACCTCCCCGGGCGTGACCCCGACGAACGCCGCGATCCTGGCCCGCGCCGACTCGTAGGCGTCGGTGGCCTCCTCGGCGAGCTGGTGCGCGCCGCGGTGCACCGCCGCGTTGTGCTGTTCGAGGAACGCGCGCTCGGCATCAAGGGCCTGCCGGGGCCGCTGCGAGGTGGCCCCGGAGTCCAGATACACCAGCCGACGGCCGTCGCGCACCGTGCGGCACAGGATCGGGAAGTCGGCGCGGATCTTCTCCTGCTCGCTGGCCGTCAGCGGTTCAGCCACCATGGTCACCCCCTGTTACGTCCTGACGGTGAAGCGCTCGTATCCACCGGTCTCCAGTTCCTCGGCGAGCTCCGGCCCGCCGGACTCCACGATCCGCCCGCCCGCGAACACGTGCACGTGGTCGGGCGTGATGTGCCGCAGGATCCGGGTGTAGTGGGTGATCAGCAGCACGCCGACGTCCCCACTGGCCCGGTACCGGTTCACCCCCTCGGATACCACCCGCAGGGCGTCCACGTCCAGGCCCGAATCGGTCTCGTCCAGTATCGCGATCGTGGGCTTGAGCACGGACAGCTGCAGGATCTCGAAGCGCTTCTTCTCGCCGCCGGAGAAGCCCTCGTTCACGCTGCGCTCGGCGAAGGACGGCTCGATGTCCAGTTCGGACATCGCCGCCTTGACCTCCTTGACCCAGGTGCGCAGCTTGGGCGCCTCGCCGCGGATCGCGGTGACGGCGGTGCGCAGGAAGTTCGTCATCGAGACACCGGGCACCTCGACCGGGTACTGCATGGCCAGGAACAGCCCAGCACGGGCCCGTTCGTCCACCGACATCGCGAGCACATCGGCGCCGTCGAGCAGCACCTGCCCCGAGGTGACCTGGTACTTGGGGTGCCCGGCGACCGAGTAGGCCAGGGTGGACTTGCCCGACCCGTTCGGGCCCATCATCGCGTGGGTCTCCCCCGCCCGGACGGTCAGATCGACACCGCGCAGGATCTCCTTGTCGGGGGTCTGCTCGGCGTCGGTGCGGACCGAGACGTGCAGGTCCTTGATCTCCAGAGTGGCCATCGGTGTGTTCTCAGCTCCTGCTAGCGGTTCGTCGCAATGGATGGGTCGACAGAGACGTCGTCACCGTCGATCGTCACGGCGTAGGTGTCCACCGGTTCAGACGCCGGTGGTGAGGACGGCGCACCGGTGCGCAGGTCGAAGCACGAGCCGTGCAGCCAGCACTCCAGGCCCTTGCTGGTCATCTCGCCTTCGGACAGCGCGATCTCGGCGTGCGAGCAGACATCGGCCAGCGCGTACACCTGCTCGCCCTGGCGGACCAGCACGACCGGGAGCCCATCGACCTCGAACCCGGCGGGCGCGTCGTCCTTGAGGTCGGCCAGGCTGCAGACACGGATCGAGGTCACATCCCCACCGCCGCCAGCTCGGCCTCGATCGCCGCCGCCAGCCGCTCGCGCACCTGCCCGACGGTGATCTTCTGCAGGATCTCGCCGAAGAAGCCCCGGACGACCAGCCGGCGGGCCAGCTCGGCGGGGATGCCCCGGGAGCTCAGGTAGAACAGCTGCTCGTCGTCGAAGCGCCCGGTGGTGCTGGCGTGCCCGGCACCGGTGATCTCCCCGGTCTCGATCTCCAGGTTGGGCACCGAGTCGGCCCGGGCGCCGTCGCTGAGCACCAGGTTGTTGTTGACCTCGTAGGTCTCGGTGCCCTCGGCGGCGGCCTGGATGAGCACGTCCCCGATCCACACGGTGTGCGCGTCTGGTTTTCCAGGACTGCCTTGCAGCGCGCCCTTGTAGGCGATACGGGACCGGCAGTGCGGGACCGCGTGGTCCACCAGCAACCGGTGTTCCAGGTGCTGGCCGGCGTCGGCGAAGTACATCCCGAGCAACTCCGCGTCGCCGCCGGGCTCGGTGAACGTCACCGTCGGGGATTGCCGGACCAGGTCGCCACCCAGGCTCACGGTGGTGGCTCGCAGCACCGCGTCGCGGCCCAGCCGGGCATGCTGCGCGGCGACGTGCACCCCGTCGCCGGCCCAGTCCTGCACGCTGACCACGGTCAGCCGGGCACCGTCGGCGAGGATCAGCTCGACGTTCTCCGCGTAGGTGCCGCTGCCGCGGTAGTCGAACACCACCACCACCTCGGCGAAGGGCTCCAGGCGCACCTGCAGGTGCCCGTAGGCGACCTCACCTGGACCGGGCCCGGTGACCGTGATCATCACCGGGTCCTCGATCCGGGTTTCCGCCGCCACGGTCACGACGGTGGCCTGCGCCGCCGCGCACCAGGCCTGCGCGGCCACCCGGTCGGCAGGCATGCCGCCGTCACCGCGGCGCGGGTCGGCCCGGTCCACGTCCTCGACGGTGACTCCGTGGGCTCCTTGAACGGTGACCTTCGCGGTGCCGGTGGCCTCGGCACCCTGGTGCAGCCCGCGCAGCCGCCGCAACGGGGTGAACCGCCAGTCCTCCTCCCGCCCGGTGGGCACCTCGAAGGCGTCCACGTCATAGGAGGTGAACCGCTGGCCCCGGGAGACCATCGGCGCGTCGCCATGCGAATGCGCGACCAGACCGGGCCCGGCCCGGCGGCCAGAGGTGGACGCAGTGGTAGCCGTCATCTCAGCCGACGGCTCCTTCCATCTGCAGCTCGATCAGGCGGTTGAGCTCCAGGGCGTACTCCATGGGCAGCTCGCGGGCGATCGGCTCGATGAACCCGCGCACGATCATGGCCATCGCCTCGTCCTCGGCCAGCCCCCGGCTCATCAGGTAGAACAGCTGGTCGTCACTGATCTTGGAGACGGTGGCCTCGTGGCCCATCGACACGTCGTCCTCGCGGATGTCGACGTAGGGGTAGGTGTCGGACCGGCTGATCTGGTCGACCAGCAGGGCGTCGCACTTCACCGTGGAACGGGAGTGGTGACTGCCCTCGTTGACCTGCACCAGCCCGCGGTAGGAAGTCCGGCCACCGCCGCGGGCCACCGACTTGGACACGATCGTGCTCGACGTGTGCGGCGCGGCGTGCACCATCTTCGCGCCGGCGTCCTGGTGCTGGCCCTCCCCGGCACAGGCCACCGAGAGCACCTCGCCCTTGGCGTGCTCACCGATCAGCCACACCGACGGGTACTTCATGGTGACCTTGGAGCCGAGGTTGCCGTCGATCCATTCCATGGTCGCGCCCTCGGCGGCGGTGGCCCGCTTGGTGACCAGGTTGTAGACGTTGTTCGACCAGTTCTGGATCGTGGTGTAGCGGCATCGCCCGCCCTTGCGCACGATGATCTCGACCACCGCGGAGTGCAGCGAGTCAGAGCTGTAGATCGGTGCCGTGCAGCCCTCCACGTAGTGCACGTAGGCGCCCTCATCGACGATGATCAGCGTCCGCTCGAACTGGCCCATGTTCTCGGTGTTGATCCGGAAGTAGGCCTGCAGCGGGATGTCGACCTGCACACCCGGTGGCACGTAGATGAACGAGCCGCCGGACCACACCGCGGTGTTCAACGCGGAGAACTTGTTGTCCCCAGCGGGGATCACGCTGCAGAAGTACTCCTGGAAGATCTCCGGCTGCTCGCGCAGCGCGGTGTCGGTGTCCAGGAACAGGACGCCCAGCTCCTCCAGATCCTCGCGGATCTTGTGGTAGACGACCTCGGACTCGTACTGCGCGGCCACGCCGCCCACCAGCCGGGCCTTCTCCGCCTCGGGGATGCCCAGCCGGTCGTAGGTTGCCTTGATGTCCTCGGGCAGTTCCTCCCAGGACGTGGCCTGCTTCTCGGTCGACCGGACGAAGTACTTGATGTTGTCGAAGTCGATGCCGGACAGGTCGGCACCCCAGTGCGGCATCGGCTTGCGCCAGAACAGGCGCAACGCCTTGAGCCGGGTCTCCAGCATCCACTCCGGCTCGTTCTTCCTGGCCGAAATGTCGCGCACCACGGCTTCGGACAGGCCGCGCTGGGCCGTGGCGCCGGCGACATCAGAGTCGGCCCAGCCGTATTCGTAGCGGCCCAGGCTGGAGAGCGTTTCTTCCTGGGTAAGCGGTGCTCGTACATCCTGCTCGGGAGCAGTCGTCATGCCGAGACGCCTCCATCCGGTTTCTTTGTGGTGGGATCAGTGGTGGGATCACTAGCCGCAACGCCGTGCGGCGCGCGGGCCTCGGGAACGTAGGTCGTGCATACCGCGTCGCCGCGGGCGATGGTGGCCAGCCGCTGCACGTGCGTGCCGAGCAGGTCGGCGAAGGCCGCGGTCTCGGCCTCGCACAGTTGCGGGAACTCCGCGGCGACGTGCGACACCGGGCAGTGGTGCTGGCACAGCTGCGCGCCGGCCCCGACGTACTCGATCGACGCAGCGTAACCCTCCGTACTCAGGGCGACCGCCAGCGCCTGGGCCCGCGTCACCGGGTCGGCCGCGGCGACCACGTCGGCCCGGTGCCGATCGACCAGGTCGGTGACTCGCCGCTCGGCGAACGAGCGGACCGCCTGCTCGCCATCGCGCTCGGACAGGAAATGCAGCGCGGCGACCGCCAGATCGTCGTAGGTGTGCCCGAACCGCGCCCGGCCGACGGCGGTGAGCAGGAACAACTTGGCCGGACGGCCCCGGCCGCGAGGACCTCGCAGGGGCGCCGAACGGTAACTGGCCTGCCCGCCTGCGAGCAGGGCGTCCAGGTGGCGGCGCACCGCGGCGGAACTCAGCCCCAGTGCGTCGGCGACCTGCGCCGCCGTCACCGGCCCGTGCTCCAGCAACATCCGCGCCACCGACTCGCGGGTCCGGCCGTCGCCGCAGGCGGGCCCGGCGGCCGGCTGGGACACCGGCCCTCGGCCCGCCCCGACGTTTTTCACAACACCCATGTTACGTATTTCAGCGGCAGGTGCAAAGCCCGACATGCTCCTCCAGGGTGTCGGCGGCCCCAGCGCTACCCTTCCGGGCGTGGTCGCCGGGAAGGTGAGTGGCGCCGGGGCAGCGGCGCCTCAGCCGACAGCACCGGTCAGCACCCCGTCCGCGGGCAACGGCCTGGACTCCGCCGAGGTCGGCCAGCTCGACACGGTGCGCCGGTTCGGCACCGTCGGCGCACTGCTCATGGGCCTGGGCTCGCTCGGTGCGGGCACGGCTCCGGTGCTGGGCAATCCGGTGGTCGGCCGCCCGGTGCTGGGCCTGTTCAACCGGATGCCCACCGCATCCCTGGCGGTCGCCTACACCGGCATTGTCATGCTGGTGCTTGCCTGGTTGTGGCTCGGCGCGCTGACCGCCCCCGGACGGGCCCGGCTGATCTCGCGGGCTCAGCTGGACCGCACGATGCTGATGTGGGTGGTGCCACTGCTGGTCGCCCCGCCGATGTTCAGCCGGGATGTCTACAGCTACCTGGCGCAGAGCGCGATGGCCAACCGCGGCCTGGACCCCTATGTGCTCGGCCCGGCCGACGCACTGGGTGTGGACCACCCGCTGGTCCGGGGCATCCCGACGATCTGGCGCAACACACCGGCCCCCTACGGCCCGTTGTCCCTCACCCTGGGCCGGCCGATCGACTGGATCGCCGGCGACGACGTCGTGCTCGGCGTGCTGGCGCACCGCACCCTCGCGGTGGCCGGTCTGGTGATGATCGTCTGGGCGCTGCCGCGGCTGGCCCGCCGGGCAGGTGTGCCGCCGGTATTCGCCCTATGGCTCGGCGCCGCCAACCCGCTGGTGTTATTCCACCTGGTCAGCGGGGTGCACAACGAGGCGCTGATGATCGGCCTGATGCTGGTCGGTGTGGAGCTAGCGCTGCGCAGGCCCGCGATCAGCCCAGCCCTGCTCGGCGGCACGGCGCTGATCGCGGCCGCGGCGCAGGTGAAGGTGCCCGCGGTGCTGGCGCTCGGGTTCGTCACCGTCTGGCTGGCCCGCCACCGTGGTGGCCGGCTGCGTGACCTGGTGCCGGCGGCAGCGATGGTCGGCGGGGTCGCCGCGGCCACCACGGTGGCGATCGGCCTGGGCAGCGGGCTGGGCTTCGGCTGGGCCGGTGCGCTGGGCACGCCGAACGCGGTGCGCAGCTGGATGTCGGCAGCGACCGATCTCGGCCGGCTGGCCGGGTGGATCGGCAGCCGGCTCGGGCTGGGCGACCACACCAGCTCGGTGCTCGTCCTCGCCCGCGCCGCCGGGCTGATCGCCGCCGCGGCGGTCTGCCTGCTGCTGCTAGTGCGCTGCTGGCGGGGGCAGATGGAGCCGCTGGCCGGGCTCGGGGTCGGGCTCGGTGCCGTGGTGCTGCTGGGGCCCGTGGTGCATCCGTGGTATCTGCTGTGGGCCGCGATCCCGCTGGCTGCGTCGGCGACCCAGCCGGCGTTTCGCACCACCGCCGCGGTGGCCTCGGCGGTGCTCGCGTTGCTGGTGGCTCCCACCGGTTCGGACTTCCTGTTCCGGGCCTGGGTGGTGCCCGCCGCGATCGCGGCCGCCGCAATCACCGTGGTGATACCGCTGCTGCTGGTCCGGGGGCGCACCCCGCCGCTGTCCGCGACCCTGGGGATCTCCGGCGCCTGAGGGCCGGCCGGTGCGCTGGGCCCCCGTGGCGGCGTGACAACGCACGCGGGCAACAGGGGATTGCCACTGACTGAACATTCACAAGACCACCTACCGGATGGCCGCGCCCGAACTTAGCGTCACGCTACCGCGTGCAAACGGAATCCCAGCGGCATCAATTCCGGCAAGACCGAAGACCTGGGCCCGCTCTCGCATAGTCCGCGGTAACAGGAGCAGGAATGTATAGGTTTCGTTGGGCTTTAGCGGCAATTCTCACCATCGCCGCGACAATAGCGGCACAGACCTCGGCGCTGGCCCAGCCATCCGGCACACCGCCAACGGACAACTCTCCCGGGACGGCTGCACCGCCCGCGGGTTTCAGCTCGTGGGAGCAACTGATGGCAGTGCAGCAACGGCTCGGCGCGGCGGCCGATCGCATTGAGGCTCAGCGGAACAACGCCTTCACTGGCATCGTCGTATCGGCCGAGCAGCGCAAGCTCATCGTCTACTGGAAGGGCGGCCAGCTGTCCGGGGCGGCAGCTCGTGCCATCAACGAAGCACGGCGGGACGTCACGGTCGAGGTGCTCGCTGCCCGGTACTCGGAAACCGAGTTGCTGGCCGAGGCCAACCGGGTCGCGCGGAGGGACGGGGTGACCGCAGTGTCGCCGAACGTCGACGGCACCGGACTGACGGTCTCCTTCGCTCCCGGGCGACGGGCGACGATCATATCGAGAGTCCCGATCACGCGGACTGACACCGCCGCGCCTGCGCTAGCCCAGGCCGCGCGGGGCAACGACTCGCCGCCGTACTGGGGCGGGGCGCGCTGGTCGGCACCGGGTGGCAGCTGCTCTACCGGGTTCGCCATCGCCATCGGCGCCACCAGCAGGATGCTGTCGGCCGGACACTGCGGCGCCAACGGCAATACCGCCCGCGACGGCGGCGGTGAGGTGATGGGCACCGTCTCCGGGGACGACAACGCCCACGACCGGCTCCTCATCGACACGTCGTCGGCTGGCCAGATCTACGACGGCGGCGTCGGCACCGGCGAGTTGGCAAAGCTGGTCGTCGGCGCGTCCCGCAGCCGCGTCGGCGATTTTCTGTGCACCTCCGGTTCGTTCTCCGGTTCGCGATGCAATATACGGGTCCAAGCGATCAACCAGACCATCAGCATCGGTTACCTCATCTTTCAGACAGTAATGGCCGAGCAGGTTGATCGCACCAACGCCGCTGGCAATGGTGACAGCGGGGGCCCGGTCCTCTCGTTGTCCGCCGACCCCAACAAGGTGATCGCGAAGGGCACCATCACCGCGATCGACTCTTTTGCCCCGGCGACCTGCACGGGCGTGCCGGCCGGCGGCGGGCGGACGTGTTCGTGGCGCATGTTCTACATCGACGTGACCGATTCACTGACGGCATACGGCGCGACCATCGTCGCCTCCTCCGCCGACTGATTCCGGTGCGGGGTGCAGGCCCACCGCGGCGTGCACCCCCGGCCGGACGGATCGTCACCGGTTCGGAATCAGCTCCAGCGGCCCGATCCGGGCCACCACGACCGGCGGTACCGCGCCGTAGCGCTGGGCAAGCAGCCGGCTCGCCTGGTCCGGATGCTCAGTACCCACCGCTACCGCCGTGCCGTCATGCCGAGCACCAACCGTGCTGATTGGTACGCCGAGTCCCTGCCAGTAGGCAAAGTCGCCCTGGATGCGCTCGACCAGTGCCTGCAACTCGGCAGCCGAATACGGCGCATCCCGCACCACAACCTCGACCGGAAGGCGCAGGCCCTGCAACGCCTGATCGAAGTCGGTGGATGCCTTGCGGTAGACCACGACCTGGCCGGCGAGCAGCTCGAGGCCCGCGTAGTGCGCGGGGAACCGCTCACCCAGCTGCTCGACCAGCCCCGCCGACGTGCTCACGTCACCTTCGTGCGACTCGGTAGTCAGCGCCGGCGGGCGCGGTGAGCCCGAGGATGCGCCCGTCGCGCATGCTTGAGTTGCGATCACCAACGCCAGGGCGCTGATCACGATGCCCCGGCGCCCAGCACCGCCACGCAGACCCACCACGCTGATGCTAGCCGGGTCGAACCCGAACAGCTATTCGGTGCAGCTCGGCTGCTCGAGTGTCAGACCCGCACGTCAGTCGCGTCCCCGAAAGCTATCCCCTGCGGGGTTTGTCGCAATCTCCTCGTCGCCTGCTGAACTTCTCCTGTTCACCTTCAGGAGGCAACGTCGCCTGTCTGCCCCCAGCATCCCTGAGCCGAAAAGGATAGCCGCACATGCGAAAGAGGAGCTCGCTCCTGGTCGCCGGCGCCTGCCTGGCGTCTCTCACCTGCACAGCCGCCACGGCCATGGCCGACCCTATCGGTGATCCTGTGTTCCGCGACCTCGCCGGTGTCGGCTCCGACACCACCAATGCCGTGATGAACGGCCTGGCCAACGGCACCGGCCCAGAAACCGGGTTTGGCGGCATCACGATCAACGGAATCAGGGTCATCGGGTCCTACGACGCCTTCGGCTCGGCCCAGATCACCACCAAGCAGACACCTCCCGCCAACTGCACCATCAGACGGCCCGCTGGTTCCGTCAACGGGCTCAACGCGCTGGCCGCGGACACCAACGGGTGCATCCAGTTCGCCCGCTCGACGGTCAACGACGGCCGCCCCGGCCTGCGTTACCTCCGGTTCGCGGTCGACGCGGTCACCTACACGACTCGCCCGGATACCTTGATCCCCAAGTCGCTGACCGTCGCGCAGCTGGTCACCATCTACAACTGCCAGGGGCCCGCCGCTGATCCCCCCGGACCCAATGGCCCCGCCATCCTCCCACTGCTACCGGAGCCCGGCTCGGGCACTCGGAACTTCTTCCTGACGAAGCTGGGCTTCAACCCAGGGGCCTTCAGCACTGCCCCAGGGGACGGTCACGAATGCGTCAGGGATAGGCTGGCGGAAAACGACGGAACCGTACTGACCGATCCGAGGCACATCGCGCCCTACTCGATCCCGCAGTACCTGTCCCAGGCCCACGGCCTGTCGCCAGACAGGCGCGGCTCGGCCAATCTCAGATCGATCAACGGCATCGGCCCGGTCATGCCGAACCCCGACTCGGGCGAGGTCACCTACGTGACTCGCCCGGATACCGTGATCCCCAGGTCGCTAACCGTCGCGCAGCTGGTTACCGTCTACAACTGCCAGGGGCCCGCCGCTGATCCCCCCGGACCCGATGGCCCTTCCATCCTCCCACTGCTACCGGGGCCCGGATCAGGCACTCGGGACTCCTTCCTGACGAAGCTGGGCTTCAACCCAGGAGCCTTCAGCACCGCCCCAGGGCAGGGCCACGAATGTGTCAGGGACACGAATCTGGACGGGGTTACTCCGCTGGACGAGAACGACGGCAGAGTGCTGTTCGATCCGAGGCAGATCGCGCCCTACTCGATCCCGCAGTACCTGTCCCAGGCCCACGGCCTGTCGCCAGACAGGCGCGGCTCGGCCAATCTCAGATCGATCGACAGCATCGGCCCGGTCATGCTGAACCCCGACTCGGTGATGTCCCGCGATACCTACAACGTCCTTCGCGACAGCCAGGTCGGCACCCCGCCCGTCAGCACCGTGTTCGCTGGGCCGGGCTCGCTGGTCTGCACCAACACCGCGACGATCAAGCGCTTCGGCTTCGCCCCGCACCCGCTGTGCGGAACGTGATCCGGCTAACCTATCCCCAGCCGGTACACCCGGATCCGGGGGCGCGACCTAGGCTCTGTGAGCGTGAGCCCGTCTGCCCAACCAGCTGCCGTCGAGGTCTGCGGCCTGGTCCGGACCTTCGGCGCCATCCAGGCCGTCAACGGGCTCGACCTGCGGATGCCGCCCGCCACGGTACTGGCCCTGCTCGGGCCCAACGGGGCCGGCAAGACCACCACGGTTGAGGTGTGCGAGGGATTCCTGCGCCCGGATGCCGGCCTGGTCCGCGTGCTGGGGCTGGACCCGATCGCCGACGGTGCCGCGCTGCGCCCCCGGATCGGGGTGATGCCGCAGGGCGGCGGGGCCTACCCGGGCGTGCGGGCCGGCGAGATGCTCGGGTTGGTCGCGGTCTGCGCCGCCCGGCCGCTGGACGTCGGATGGCTGCTCGACGTACTCGGCCTCACGCCCGTCGCCCGGGTGCCTTACAAACGGCTGTCCGGCGGCCAGCAGCAGCGCCTCGCGCTGGCCTGCGCCCTGGTCGGGCGGCCGGAGGTGGTGTTCCTCGACGAGCCCACCGCCGGCCTGGACCCGCAGGCCCGCCGGCTGGTCTGGGACATCGTCGGGCGGCTGCGCGCGGACGGCGTCGGCGTGCTGCTCACCACGCACCTGATGGAGGAGGCCGAGGCGCTCGCCGACCAGGTGGTGATCATCGACCACGGCCGGGTGGTGGCCCAGGGCAGCCCCGCCGAGCTGACCACCGCGGGTGCGCAACGGCAGCTGCGGTTCGCGGCCCGGCCCGGTATGGACCTCGGTCAGCTGTCCACCGCGCTGCCCGAGGGGTGCCAGGCCAGTGAACCGCGCCCCGGCGGGTACCTGGTCGAGGGCGGGATCGACCCGCAGGTGATGGCCACCGTGACGGCGTGGTGTGCCCAGCAGGGCGTGTTCGCCGAGGACCTGCACTTGGCCAGGCGCAGCCTGGAGGACGTGTTCCTCGAGCTCACCGGGCGGGAGCTGCGCTCGTGACGCAATTTCCCCCGGGCACCTTCGCACCGGCACCAGGCCGGGGCCGGCTGCCGCGGATGCTGCTCACCCAGGCCCGGACTGAATTCGTCCTCACCCTGCGCAACGCCGAGCAGGTGCTGCTCACCCTGCTCATCCCGCTGGGGCTGCTGGTCGGGCTCACCGCGCTGACGGTGCTGCCGGTGCCCAGCCCGCGGGTGGACAACGTCACTCCGCGCATCCTGGCGCTGGCGGTGATGTCCACCGCGTTCACCGGGCAGGCCATCGCGCTGGGCTTTGACCGGCGTTACGGCGTGCTCAAACGGCTGGCCGCCACCGCGCTGCCGCGCTGGTCGCTGGTCGCCGGCCGGATGCTGGCGGTGCTCGGGGTGGTGGCAGTGCAGCTGGTGGTGCTCGGGGCGGTGGCCGGCGCGCTGGGCTGGCGCCCTGAGCTGGCAGGTGTGGCGCCCGCTGTGTTGCTGGTGCTGGCCGGCACGGCTGCGTTCGGCGCGCTCGGGGTGCTGCTCGGGGGCGTGCTGCGGGCCGAGGTGGTGCTCGCGGTGGCCAACACGGTGTGGCTGCTGCTCGTCGTGGCGGGCGGCATCGTGCTGTCGGTGCACGCCTTGCCTGCCCCGCTGTCGGTGCTCGCCGCCGCACTGCCCTCCGGCGCGCTGGCCGAGGGGCTGCACACCGCCCTGGTCCAGGGCGCCACCCCGTGGGCCGCGCTGGGTGTGCTGCTGGCCTGGGCCGCGGGCGCCGGCCTGCTGGCCGCCCGCACCCTGCGGCTGTCCTGAGCCACTACAGCGCGTTACCGGTGCACTGAGCAGTCGTGGTCGGAGACGTGATCATGGGCGAGGTGGTCCTGCAGGGCGGCGTGCCGGAACTGATACACCGGCCCCACGCTCCGCAGCAGCCCGAGCCGGTGCGCATCGCGCAAGAACCCCATCAGGCGCAACGGCAACCGACGCCGCACAGCCAGCCACAGCCACGCCACGATGAACGCCGACCAGCGGGTTTTAGCCATCGCCAGCCCGGATGCCAGCCCCAACGCCAGCCCCAACGCCAGCCCACCCACCAGCCCACCCACCCACCCGACCTGTAGCCCGACCCCTAGCACCAGCCCACCCACCAGCCCGACCCTTACCCCGATCATCAGCCCGATCGCCAGCCCGATTTGCCAGGGAGTGAGGACGTGGCGGGCAAGCTGCCACCGTTGCCAGTCGCGGGTCTTGGTATCACGGAGCTGGCTGGCCAGGGTGGTCAGCCACCGCCGGACCTGATCGGGATCGTGGTGGCGGGTGGGCAGGGGTGGGCGGCTGCGGAACGCGGCCGGGATCAGTTCCTCCAGGAGATGGTGCTGGATCGCGGCCGCGTCGGGGTAGTGACCGGGGTCGATCAGGGATTGGGGGTCGCGGCGGCCCTCGATGCACACGGCGCGCAGCAGCCACAGCCCCAGCGGGCTGGCCACCACCTCGGCCAGCGCCCCCGCGGTGCCGCCCCGCAGCGCCGTCAGGACCGCCAGCCACGATTCTCCTGGCCGCCGGGGCAGGCGATCCTCCAGATAACTGGCCGCCTCGCTGGTGGTCAGTGGATCGAGTTGGATGACCGCGGCCGCGGTCAGCACGACGCCGGTGTGCACGGTCTCGGTGTATTCGACGGTGCGGCTGGTCACGATCAGACCGCTGTCCGGGTGCAGCGACGCGTTGAGCCTGGCGATCACCTCTCCCCGGCGCTCCGGGGGGATCTCGTCCAGGCCGTCCAGGACCGGCAGCAGCCGCCCCTGATCGGCCAGTTTCTGCGCCGTATCGGACCCGAACGCGCGCAGCTTCGGGTAAGCCTGGGCGAGCTGGTCGGCGAGCCAGTCCTGGACCCGCGGCTGGGTGTGCGGGTCCCAGCTGGCCAGGGAGAACAGCACCGGAACCGGCTCCCCCGGCTGCCAGCCCTCGAGCAGCTGGAGCAGCAGCTGCACCGCCAGGGTGGTCTTCCCCGAGCCAGGACTACCGGTGATGACCAGCCGACGTCGGCGAAACGTGCGGAACTGATCGGTCAACGCTGTTATCCGGTCACTGCGCCCGGCACACCGCAGCCCGGTCGACGCGATGTGCTCGTCGTGGTCCATCATCGCGGGATCGGACAATCGCCAGCAGACCGGCATCGGATCCGGATCCCCTAGCGACCGGGCCTGCGTCTCGTGCAGCCACTGCTCCCGCACCACCGCCTGAAGCTCCTGCGCGGCCCGCGGCACCTGATCCGAGCGCGCCGGCTCCGTCGCCGCGGCGCGTTGCTTCAGCCGCCACGCCACCAGCGTGACCACCGCACCCGCGATGACCAGACCCGTGCCGAGCACCGTCGCCCCGGTGGCGGCCCTGTCCGCACCCAGCAACACCGCCCCGCCTACCAGCACCAGCAGCCCAGCCCAGAATGCGAGGCCCAACCCACGATCTCCCAGCCGATGAGTGTGCACTGACCTAATACTGCCCGTCACCGCCACATGCCGAAGTAAGGAACACCCCCCAGTGGCGCATCCATCAGCTCGCCAAGATCCAGATACCATCAGCGTTGTGCCTGCCGCACCTGCCCCGAACCGCTCACTAGCCGCCCTGTCGCGGGC
This sequence comes from Pseudonocardiaceae bacterium, assembly GCA_050699815.1. Taxonomy (GTDB): domain Bacteria; phylum Actinomycetota; class Actinomycetes; order Mycobacteriales; family Pseudonocardiaceae. Next base: position 29,808 of record JBOHFT010000005.1, read on the forward strand.
TACGGCGATCGCCGCGGTGATCACCCAGGGGGGCATCGCGGTGACCGGCTCAGTGGTGCGGGTGACCGGCTCGGGCCTGGGTTGCCCGACCTGGCCACAGTGCCTCCCGGGCAGCCTGGTGCCGCAACCGCATCCGGACATCGCCACGCTCAACCAGTGGATCGAGTTCGGCAACCGCCTGCTCACCGGCCTGGTCGGCCTCGTCGGGCTGGCCTGCCTGGTGGTCGCGCTGGCGGTCCGGCCCCGGCGCAGGCGGCTGATACTGCTGGCCGCGACGATGCCACTGGGTGTCGCGGCGCAGGCCGTCCTCGGCGGCATCACCGTGCTGACCGGGCTGGCCTGGTGGACCGTCGCCACGCACTTCCTGGTGTCGATGGTGCTGGTGTGGCTGGCGATGCTGCTCGTCGCCGCCTTCGCCGAGGGCGGCGCCCCGCCGCGCTGGCACCTGCCTGGCCCGTTGCGTGGTCTGCTGGGCACCGCCAGTGCGGTGCTGGCGGCGCTGCTGATCGCCGGGACGCTGGTGACCGCCGCAGGCCCGCACGCCGGCGACACCGCCACCCCCCGGCTCGCGCTGGGTGTCCCGGTGATGGCGCAACTGCACGCCGATCTGCTCGTCGGCTTCCTCGGATTGCTCGCCGGCCTGGGCTTCGCGCTGCGCGCGGTGGGTGTGCCCGCCCGCACCTGGCGGTACTACACGGTGCTGGCCTGCGTGGTGGTCGCCCAGGGCACGCTGGGTGTCGTGCAGTACCTCACCGGGGTGCCCGAAGTGCTGGTCTCGCTGCACGTCCTGGGTGCCGCGTCGGTGGTCGTGGCGATGGCCGCGTTCTGGACGAGCTGCCGGACCCGCGACCACCTACCCCTACCGGGCACCACCCGGGACAGCCCGCGACCGCTGGCCGACGCAGGCACGGTGTAGGCCAGCGGCATGGCCTGAGCCGACGATGCGCCGTGTCCATTCACGGATCCCGTTGAGCCGGGCCATGGGCCCCGCTTGCGATATGGATGCTTGTCGCTGTTCCCATGCCCGCTCCAAGCGCGATGAGCATCCATATCGCGGTGTCCAAAACGTCGCCAGCCAGCCCGGCCGCGCGCACCGTGGTGGAGATTGAGCGACGGCTGCGGCACGAAGCTGCGAGGCTGCGGTCGCCCCGGGTGATCGTCCTGCGTCGCCGGATGATCGATGCCTCCAGCGAGCCGATCACAGCGCCAGGGCGGGACGGCGGCGAGTATCACGGCGCGAGGTCGATCGCCACACTCCGCAGGTACGGCTGGTCGACGGACTCCTGCACGCAGCGGGCGAAGAGCCACTGCCGTAGTCGTGGGGCGTCGAGGTCAAGGAGATCGGCCATGCGCTGCGCGAAGCCGGCGGGGTCTGCGACGAGGCGCTCGGGGAAGTTGAGCATGTGCTGAAGCGGGTCGTACGTCGGGTCGCCCAGATACGGATTGGGATCGATGACCAGCCAGGGTTCGCGTCTGGCGGCCAGCACGTTCGCTGGATGCAAGTCGGTGCACAACAGCACGGAGCGCTCAGCCGTGCCGGGCAGGCTCCGGAACAGCTCGATGCCCGCCCTGGCAAGACCGGGGTCCAGCGTGCGCCCTCCAGGGGCGGCCGCGTACTTCTCCTCGAATTCGTCGGCCCACCAGTCACACATGCTCTGCAGTGCGCGGAACGGATGGCCCACCGGCGGCTCGATCCACAGCCGCCATAGCAGACCGGCGACGACAGCGTCCTGCTCCGGTGGCGGCAGCACCTGCGACAAGACGGTGCCCGGCTCGCATGCCTCCAGCAGCAGGGCGCTGGTCTCATCGACCACCAGCGTGTCAAAGAGCCGCACCGCGCCGCGGCCACCCTACGCTCGCAAGCCGTCGGCCTCGTGCACAGCATCGTCGTGGAGCCAGCCGACCTTCAGCACGACATGCTCCCCCGCGGCGTTGCGCGCAGGGGCCACCCAGGCCGTTTCCCCGCCAGGCTGAAAGGGTCGGCCCACGTCGAGCGACCACCGCCGCACCAGGTCGTCGACAATGACTGGCAGTGCAGCCATCCACGCACGACGACGCGCCCAACCGGCGTCACCGTACTTCTCCACAGCCCGCACGAGATTCCTCGGCAGCTCAAACGCCGACATTCCAGCCTATCCGCGGATGCAGAGTTTCAGTAACTGTGCGGCCAGGTCGTGGCCGGCCTGGGGATGGCCGAGTTGGCGGGCGGCGGCCGCCATCGCCGCTCGGTAGGAGGGATCGCTGATCAGCTCGTCGAGGTGGGCCCAGAGCGCGTCGGGCGTGGCCTGGGAGCCGACGAGGGCGTAGCCGGCGTGCTGCTCGGCGAGGTGGCGTGCGTTGTGTACCTGTTCATCGCCGCCGGTGGGAATCAGCGGTACCAGCACCGAAGGCTTGCCCAGGGCGGTGAGCTCGGCCAGCGTGCCCGCGCCCGAGCGGGAGATCACGATGTCGGCCAGGGCGAGCACGTCGGGTAATTCTGCGCCGACGAAGTCCACCACCCGGTAGCGGGCAGCGAGGGCGTCGGCGAGTCCCGCGGCCAGGTGCCGGGTCGCCGCGAGGGACGTCTGGCCGCATTGGTGGATGACGTTGGCCCGCAGCAGCAGGCGCGGCAGCACGGCTTCGACGAGACGATTGATCTGCACGCTGCCCTGCGCCCCGCCGGTGACGTACACAGTGGGCAGGCCGGGGTCGTGCCCGGCCCACTCCAGCGCCTTCACCGCGGCCGCGGGGTCGCCGTCGAGCAGCTCTGGACGCACCGGGTTGCCGGTCACCACGGCCCAGGTTCGCAGCGATTCTGGCAGCAGCGGCAGCGAGGCCGCGGAGGACAGCGCAATCAGGTCGGCCCGGCGCGCCAGGATCCGGTTGGCCAGGCCGAGACGGGTGGTCTGCTCGTGCACCAGCAGCGGTGCCTTCGCCGAGCGCGCGGCCAGCCCGACGGGCACCGCGACATACCCGCCGGTGGACAGCACCGCGTCCGGGCCGAAGCGGCGGACGATGCTTCTCGCAGCGGCGACGCCGTGAGCGACCCGGCCGATGTCCCGCAGGTTGGCAGCGGAGATCATCTTGATCGGGTTGGCCGCGCGGCGCAGCTTGCCAGTCGGAATCGCCACGAAGTCGAGCCCCTCCTGGCCCGCGATCCGTGCTTCCAATCCGGTGGCGCTGCCCACGTAGAGGACGTCCAGCGCGATACCTGCCCCGGCAAGCAGTCCCCTGGCGGTCCGGATCGTGGTGACGGCGGGGTAGGTGTGGCCCCCGGTGCCGCCGCCCGTCGCGACGACCCGCACTGGACGGCCGCGATCGGCGAGGCGGGAGAGGATCTCGGACAGGTCCATTACGGGCAGTTGCTCCTCATCATGTCGGTCTCGGACTGGCGGACAGGGCGCCGGTGATCTCGGTGCGCCGGACGAGATCGCCCAGGTGCACCTTAGGACAGCAGCCCGCCTGACGACGGCACGCTCACAATGGTGGGGCTGCGCCCGGGTTCCTCCATCGCCGCGGGTAGCACCTCAGCGCCGCACAGGGCGACGTAACGGCCCCGGCGCTGAATGCCTTGACGGTGGATCATGTTCATGGTGTGGTCCTGTCCAGCGGTGGGTGGGCCGATCCGGTGAGGAGCCGGTGGTAAGCGGCGACGTCGGCGACGTCTCTGCCAGGCAGGAGGCTCACGCAGCAAGCCCCCTATTGACATTTATTCTCACTTTTCTTCTGATGAGGTGGCGGTTGCCTTCTGCTGTCGCGGACGTCTCGTCGAGGTGCGGCGCGGAGGCCGCAGAGACGCTGGAAGCCCTGGAAGAGCTGCGTATCGAAGCCGGCAAGCGCGGTTGGTGGTCCACTGCACGGCTGCCTGAGCCGCTCGCCAAGTACGTCGGACTGGAAACCGAGGCCAGCACCGTGCGGTCCTTCGAGCTTGAGTTGATCCCCGGCCTACTCCAAACCGAGCCTTACGCGAGGGAGCTATACGTCCTGCGGGGAACCCTCACCCCGGATGACCTGGACCGGCGCGTGAAGGCCCGGCTGCGCCGTCAAGAGCGCCTGACCAGCAGCAGTGATGATCCCCTGCAGCTGTGTGCGCTGCTATCTGAGGCTGCGCTGCAACGGTGCGTGCGGTACCCGAGCGTTGCCCCGGAACAGTTCAATCAGTTGATCGGCTGGGCCAGACTGCCCCACGTCGAGATCCGGGTGTTGCCGTTCGACGTGGGGCTACATCGGGGCATGGCGGGAGCGTTCAGCCTGCTCAGCTTCCCTGAGGGCCTGCTACCCGACGTCGGGTGGCAGGAGAATCCGCTGGGTGGCCACGTCGTCGAGGACCCGACGGACGTGGCGTTTCTGGCTATGCTCTTTGCGGAACTCCGCGGTAAGGCACTCGGTAGCGACGAGAGCCTGACCCTGTTTGCGGAACTCCTCGGCAACATCACACACCACACCAGAAAAGAGGGTGCGTGCCGACGAGTTCCGCTGACTGGACAGTGCCCCCCACCCTGATTCCAGCGGGGTGGGGGGCCACTGTGCACCGCCTCATGGTGTGGCCGACCCGCCGTCGCTGATCGCGGCTTCCCCCGCCTCGACGGCGTTGGCCTGCACGGTGTCCACCCCGGAGAAAGAGCGGCTGGCCCGGGAGGCACGGGCAGCGGAGGTGATCCGCTACGGCAAGGTTGCCGACGTGGCCGGTGAGGTCCGCCGGGTGGCCGGTGGGGACGGCTGCTGCTACTGGCCCGCTGACCGCTGGCGCCCGCGGCGGGTGCCAGCTTCGTAGCGTCGGCGAATCCGCTCCGGGTCGACGCCGAGGAAATACTGCAGCTTGAGCACCTGCATCAGCACGGTCATGCGCCACGGCCCCTGCTCGATCAGCCGCCGGGCCGAGGCGGTGACGGTGGCCGGCAGCACCGCGAGCCGGCCCCGTCGCCGCAGGATGCGGGACATCTCCAGGTCCTCCATGAGCGGCAGCTCGGGGAAGCCCCCCACCGACTCGAACACGTCACGGCGCACGAACATCGCCTGGTCACCAAAGATCCAGTGCAGCCGGCGGGCCCGCTGGTTGGAGCTGACCGCCAGGCAGTCCAGGCCCAGGGTGCGCTGATCGAAGCTCAGCTGCAGCCCGCCGCCGACCACGCCGGGGTCGGCGACCGCGCGCCGGACCAGGTCGAGGGCCTCGGCCGGGACCTGGCAGTCCACGTGGATGAACCAGAGGATGTCGCCACTGGTCAGCGCGGCTCCGACGTTCATCTGGGTGGCGCGGCCGACCGCGCTGCGGACGGTGTAGGCATGCCGGGCCGCGAGGTCGAAGGTCGCATCGGTGCTGCCACCGTCGACCACCACCAGTTCGCAGTGGGGGAAGTCGCGGCGCAACCGTCGCAGGCAGCCCTCAATGCGCGCTGCCTCATTGAGGGCGGGCACCACGATCGACACTATCGCCGGCTCACGCACCATGGTCGTGGTCGATCCAATCTCCCCACCAGGCCCGAACACGTGCTGGAATAGCCCAGCGTATCGAGCGACACCGAGCCGACGGAGCGCACGTGACCGCCGTAGCCAACGCCACCACCGAACCCGGACCTGGCCGGGTCGCGATCCTGGGCGCTGGCCCGATTGGCCTGGATGCCGCGCTGGCCTGCCTGGACAACGGCTGGCCCTGCACGGTGTACGAGTCTGCCGCCTCGGTGGCGGCGAACGTGACGGCGTGGAGCCACATCCGGCTGTTCACGCCCTGGTCGATGAACGTGTCACCGCGGATGCTCGCGCATCTGCAGGCCGCTGGCGTGGAGCCGCCGGGACCGGCCGGGCACTGCCCGACCGGGGGTGAGTTCGCCGAGCAGCTGCTCCGCCCGTTGGCGCAGCTGCCCGAGCTGGCCGCCGTCATCCGCCGCCGCACCCGGGTGCTCGCCGTTGCCCGCCAGGGCCTGCTCAAGCACGAGGAGATCGCGACCCAGCAGCGCGGTTCGCACCCGTTCCGGTTGCTCCTGAGCAACCCAGAAGACGACGTCGACCGGGTCGAGCACGCCGACCTGCTGCTGGACTGCACGGGCAGCTACGGCCGGGCCAACTTCCTCGGCGACGGCGGGATCCCGGCGCCGGGCGAACGGCGGCTGGCTGACCGGATCACCCGCCGGATCCCCGATCTGGGTCGCGAAGGAGACGAGTGGGCGGGCCGCCGGGTGCTGCTGGTCGGGGCCGGCAAGTCAGCCCAAACCGTGGCGCGTGATCTCGCTGCGCTGGTGGCCCAGCGACCCGAAACGAGCGTGGTGTGGGCGATACGGGCGGCGAACCCGGACTGGGGGGAGGTTCCCGGCGATCCCCTGGCGCAGCGCCAGGAGCTGGTCGAGACAGCCCAGCGGCTGCGGTCCGGCGCGGTGCCCGGAGTTCAGGTGCGCACCGCCGTGGTGATCGACGCATTGCGCGAATCAAACGACGGTGTGGCGGTCACTCTTCGGTCCAGCACCGGCCACGTCGAGGAGATCGCCGCCGACCGCATCATCGCCTTGACCGGCTTCCTGGGTGACACCTCGCTGTACCGGCAGCTCCAGGTGCACGAGTGCTACGCCACCGCTGCACCGATGAACCTGTCGGCGGCGCTGCTGGCGGCGGACAGCAACGCAACTGGCCCGGCGGACTGCCTGGCTCAGGCGTCGCACGGGGTGGCCGCGCTGCGGGTGCCGGAGCCGAACTTCTTCGTGCTGGGCGTGAAGTCCTACGGGCGCAACAGCACCTTCCTGCTCCGCGTCGGCTACGAGCAGGTCGACGAGGTGGCCCGCGCCTACTCCCGGCCGACACCCTTAGACGGCGCAGTGGTAGACCAGCGGTAGCGAGCCGTCGCGCTGGCGTAGCCGCAGGAACAGCTCCACCGCGCGCCGCTTGGCCTCGGCCATGCGGATGTCAGGTCCGGCGAGCAGCATGTCCGGCGAGGTGCCAAGATCAGCGCCGGCGGGGTGCCAGTGCCACCCGTCGGCGGTGACGGTCAGCTCGGGCACGGTGTTGTCCGCACTGATGGCGACCCCGTCGGCGGAGTGCCCGCGCTTGACCAGCGGCCGCACCGCGAAGTCCCGGCCATGGATCCCCTTGGCGGCCAGCAGCGCCCGCAGCGGCTCGACCTGGTCGGAGTTCTGCGCAGTCTCGGTCATGCCGACCCGCACCGGCAGTCCCAGCGACAGCGCCACGTCCAGGCCGGCCAGCGCCTTGGCCCACGACCCTGGCCCCCGGTAGGCGTCGTGGAACCGGGCCTGCGCACCGTCCAGTGACGTCTGCAGGATCAGCCGCTGGCGGCCGACCAGGCGCTCCAGCTGGGTGCGCCGCCAGCCCTGATACAGCATGGCGTTGGTCAGGCAGACCACGTCGAGCTGCTCGGTGGCGTAGAGCAGCATCTCGACCAGGTCGCGTTCGAGGAACGGCTCGCCGCCGGTGACGTACAGCTCGGTGAAGCCCTCCGCGGCCGCATCGTCGACCAGCTCCCGGAACCGTGGCAGGCCGAGCTGGCGGCGGCGGGCCTGCGGGGACGAGGCGACGGAGCAGTAGCTGCAGGCCAGGTTGCAGTGGAAGTTGGTGTAGAGCCACAGGCGGGACGGGAACAGCGCGGAGCCGAACAGCGGCTGCACCGGCAGGCCGTTGTCCGGGATCTCCGGCGCCGACGCCCAGGACACGTCCGCGTCGGCGAAGGACGGCATCGCCGATGTGTAGAGCTGGAAACGGCCCCGGGAGCGTTCCACCGGCGGCACGATCTCCAGGCAGGTGGTCCACCATCCGGTCTCCACGGCCTGGGTGAACGCCTCCGGTAGCCCGGCGTCGCGCATCGACGCGGCGTGCGCCCGCCAGTCGTAGTCCAGCGCCACCAGCTCCGCGGTCGCGTGACCGTCGACGACGTCGAGCAGCGCGTACCAGACGTGCTGGCCACCGTCGTTGGCCGGCCGGCCCAGCACCCCGACGTTGACCACCAGCGTTTCCCCGAAACGCTTGGTCCACGGCAGCCCGGAGTGCGTGCAGCAGATCACGTCCGCGCCGGACGACCCGATCCGCATCTGGTGCGCGTCGTCGGGCAGCGATTCCCACCAGAAGTCGTTGACGGCCAGCGGGGAGCCGTGCACCAGGTGCAGCGCCACCCCGTCGACGGTCTCCCGGTGCTCGGTGGCCAGGGTCCGCATCCACGCCGCGAACTCCGCAGAGGTGTGCCGCAGGGTGTAGTCGTAGGCGATCGCGGCGAAGGCGTTGTCATCGTCGTCGGCGTACCCGCAGCCGCAGTCAGGGTCGCCCCGGCCGATGGCGAGCTCGTAGTTGCCGGCGATGCACTCGATGCCGTTGCCGGTCAGCAACGGCCAGATCGCCTCCGGCTCCGCCCCGTAGGCACCGAAATCCCCCAGGCACCACAGCCGGTCGGCACCGCGAGCCCGGGCGTCGGCGACGAAGGCCCGCAAGGCGTAGGGATTGGAGTAGGTCCCACCGCACAGCGCCAGCCTCGTCATAGGGCCAACCTCGTCATCAACACACCTTCCCCTCGGGCCTCTGCGGTGCTGTTCTTACCCTGTCGGCGAACGGTTCGGCCCAAAGCGGGAAGGCGTGTTGCACATGAGTGTGATCGATGTGTTGCGACGGTGGGAACGCCGGACCCGGCCGGTCGATCCGGAGTTCGCCGCGGTGCTGCGCCGCCGCTGGGCGGAGCTTCCCGAGCATGTCAAGACGCCCGGTCAGCTCCTCGGCCAGCACGCGGTGGGCTGTGAGGGCACCCACGGGGTGTTCCCGCGGTGCAACCTGGCGTGCACACCCTGCTACCACTCCCGGGACGCCAACCGGGTCCGGGTGGACGGGGCGCACACGATCGCCGAGGTCGGCAAGCAGATGTCGCTGCTGCGCCGGCTGCGTGGTCCCCGGGCGCACGCGCAGCTGATCGGCGGGGAGGTGACCCTGCTGAGCCCCGACGACCACGCGGCGACGTTGCTGACGATGCGCCGGTACGGGCGTGAGCCGATGAGCATGTCTCACGGCGACTTCGACGACGGCTACCTCGAGCGGCTCGCGCTGGACGGCCAAGGACGGCGGCGGCTGGCGCGGCTTTCCTTCGCCGGGCACTTCGACATGCTCATGTTCGGCCGCCGCGGCATCCCGCGACCGGGCAGTGAACGGGAGCTCAACCCCTACCGGCAGCGCTTCGTCGACATGTTCACCCGGCTGCGCCGCCGCCACGGGGTGCGTTTCTTCCTGGCGCACAACATGACCGTCACCCCGGCGAACCTCGGCCAGGTCGCCGATGTGGTGCGGGACTGCCACGCGATGGGGTTCGGCATGTTCTCCTTCCAGCCGGCGGCATTCGTCGGGGACGACCGGCGCTGGCACGAGGACTACGCGCAGACCGGCATGGACGAGGTCTGGCGGGAGATCGAACGCGGCGCGGGCGGCGAACTGGATCACACCGTGTTCCAGCACGGCGACCTGCGCTGCAACCGGGCCGCCTACGGGTTTTTCGTCGGCCCGCGGTGGCACCCGTTCCTGTCCAGCCGCGACGCTGCGGACCTCGAAGCCAGGGACGCGTTCTTCCGCTACCTCGGCGGGGTGAACTTCGCCGGGGAGCAGGTGCCGGACCTGGCCGGCAAGCTGGTACGGACGATCCTGCGCCACCCGGTGCTCGCGGTGATCGCGGTTCGGTGGCTCACCCGTCTCGTGCGGCGCGTCGGCGGCGTGCGGGCGCTGCTGCGCCACGGCGTGCGACCGGTGTCGTTCGTGGTGCACCAGTTCATGGACGCCGCGGAGGTGGCGCCGGCCTGGGAGCTGATGCGACGCGGCGAGAAAGCGTCCGATCCGCGGATTCTCGCCACCCAGGAACGGCTCGCGTCCTGTCATTACGCGATGGCCCACCCCGAGACCGGGGAGCTCGTGCCCGCCTGCGTGCAGCACTCGGTGCTCGACCCGGTCGAGAACGTCGAGCTGCGCCGGTTGCTGCCGATCGTCGACGTCCGTGCCTCGTGAGACCGATCGTCCCGTCCCGCTCGACGGGCTCGTGCTGCCCGACGCGCGCACTGGCCAGCCTGTGGATCTCGGCGCGCTGCCCGGTCGCTACCTGCTCACCGCGATCCGGCACCGGTATTGACTGCCCTGCCAGCAGCACCTGGTACAGGTGCGCGACCTCGCCGCTGGCTGCCCGATCGGGTTGGTCGCCTGCGGATTCAGCCCACCGGACGCGCTCGCCGCGCTCGCGGACCACGTCGGCTGGCCGGGTCTGTTCCTCGCCGACGAGGACCGCCGGCTGTACGGGTTGCTCGGCATGCGCCGTGCCAGGCTGTGGCAGGTGTACTCGCCGGGAACCCTGGCCCGCTACGCGATCGCCGCAGCGCGCGGCCACCACCTGCCGCGCCCGGTGGAAGACACCCGCCAGCTAGGCGGCGACGCCCTACTCCGCAACGGCGTCGTGGTACACCGCTGGCTCCCCCGCACCCCCAACGACCGTGCCCACCCCGCGCGCCTGCTAACCGCTCGCGTTCTGGATGCAGACTGCCGTAATCCAGGGCCCGATTAGGGCAGTCTGCATCCAGAACGCCCTGGCTGATGGGAGACAAACGCGACATGCCGTCGTTTGAGTACGATTTGGCGATCATTGGGGCGGGGTCGGGTGGGTTGACTGCTGCGCGGCTAGGCCGGTTTTTCGCCAAGCGGGTCGCGTTGATCGACAAGGACCGGCTGGGTGGGGACTGCTTGCACTACGGATGCGTGCCAAGCAAGGCGTTGATCAAGGCGTCCCGGGTGGCTCATGAGGCTGCCACCGCTGCGCGGTGGGGGCTGTCCGTGCAGCCCGTGCAGGCAGGTCTCGCCGCGGTCAATGCCAGGGTGCAGCGGGCTATCGCCGATATCGGCAAGCTCGACGACGTCGAGGCGCTGTCCGAGATCGGGGTCGATGTCCTGCTCGGCGGCGCCACCTTCCGCGACCCGCACACGCTGCACGTGGGAGACGGACACAGCGGCGGCCGGGACATCACCGCCAAGTTCGTCCTGATCGCCTCGGGTAGCCGGCCGGCGGTGCCGGACATCGAGGGGCTGGCCGAGGTCGGCTACCTCACCAACGAGGACGTCTTCGACCTGACCGATCTCCCGGCCCGGCTGGCGGTGATCGGTGGCGGTCCGATCGGCGTGGAGCTCGCGCAGGCGTTGCACCGGCTCGGCTCCACGGTGACCGTGCTGCAGCGCGGGCCGCATCTGATCCCCCGCGACGACGCCGAGCTGATCGAGATACTGGAACGCCAGTTCGCCGCCGAGGGGATCGACGTGCGGCTGGATACCCGGCTCAGCGGGGTGCGCCGGGATGGCGGGGACATCGTGCTGACGCTGCGCGACGGCGAGCTGCGGGTGGACCAGATCCTGTGCGCGGTCGGGCGGGTGCCCACTGTGGAATCGCTCGGCCTCGACGCCGCCGGGGTCGCCCGTAATCAGCGGGGAATCGCCGTCAACGAGCTGCTCCAGACTAACCAGTCGCACATCTACGCCGTCGGCGACGTGACCGGCGGGCCGGCGTTCACCCACTACGCCGGCCACCAGGCAGCGCATGCGGTCCGCAACATCTTCGTTCCGATCAAGGCGAAGTTCTCCCCCGGGCACCTGCCGTGGGTCACCTTCACCGACCCGGAGATCGCCCACGTCGGCCGCACCGAGGCGGAAGTGCGCGCCGCCGGCGACACCTGTGAGATCGTGCGGTTCCCCTACAGCCACAACGAGCGCGCAGTGACCGACGCCGAACCCGTCGGCCTGATGAAGTTCCTCATCGACGGCAAACGCCGGCTCATCGGCGCCCACATCGCCGGGCACTGCGCAGGCGAACTGATCAACGAGCTGACCCTGGCGATGAACAACGACCTCACCGTCGACGCGATCATCGGCTCGATCCACGCCTACCCGACCTACTCATTCGCGATCCCGATCGCGCTCTACGACTACGCACTGACCGAGAACCCCAGCACTGCCGCCAGAGTCGGCCGCTTCCTCAGCCGCCTCACCTGATCTCTTTGGTTGGGTGCGACGGCGCGCAGCTGGGCGCAGCGAATACCGCCCGTCCAACGTAACAGTCATCGCCACGGAGCTGCGCCTCCCCCGTGTGCAACGCCAGCCGGACCCGCAACGCCCGGCCCTCCGCCCACGGTTCCGCAGCGAGAGCACGCTGCGCGTCGAGGGCCGCGGCCAGCGCATCCGACGGCCGGGCAAACACACCCACCACGCTGTCGCCCTCGCCCTGTCCCACCGATCGCACCCCACCATGGAGCGCGATCGCCGCGTCGAGCAGTTCATCGTGGCGGGCGATAGCCGCCCCCATCACCTCCTCGTCACCCTCCCAGAGAGGAGTCGATCCCTCAATGTCGCTCAAGAGGAAGGTGACCACCCCAGTCGGGAGGGAACGGGTGCCTACCGGGGACACCCCGGAGACGTCATCATTCACAGTCGACGATAATGCCAGGTAATCCCAAGTTTTCTCCATGCCGCCATGCTCCGCGACGGGCCTGGTCAGAACATCTGCTAGATGGCAGACGTGGCGTCCGATCCCAGGACGTCAACCCACCTACGTGACGGCTCCCGCCAGACCTCTGCAGAGCACCTCCGTGAACGACTCTCAGGCGGGGATGCCTCGCTGCGGACAGTCAGCGCTCGCCTGCGCGGTCTTCCTCGGACCCCCTCCCTGGCTCAGATCGTTGAGGTCCGCCCGCCTGAAGGCCTCGGCCAGCTCCGCGTAGCGCCCTCGGCAGGGGGCCAGACGGTGATGTTCGGCGACGACGACCGCGAGCTCCTCGGCCCAGGCGCCGCGTCGGGTGCGCTGCAGCCAAGCTACCCACGGACATCTGCCAGACGGCCTGACCCGACAGCGACATGGATGCTTGACGCTGTCGGGAGGCCACCTTGTACCGCGACATGGATGCTTGTCGCACTTCGGAGGGCGGCTTGCGCGCGACGCCGCAGTACTGGGTTCCGACATCGGTGGGGTGTGGGCGCCACAGCGAGCACGAGACCACGCCCGGCTCCAGCAGCTCCAGCCCGTCGAAGAAGCGGGTGAGCTCCTGGCGGGTGCGGGTTCTGATCGGGGCCGCGCCGCTGGAGTTGTAGAGCTGCCTGACGGCCCGGAACAGAAACCCCCGGTCGGCACGAGCCGCGTCACGCAGGTCGGGAAAGATTGCCAGAACTTGCTCGCCGACCTGGTGGTCGACCGGGTAGTTGTCCTTGCCGCCCAGCAAGTAGTCCCAGAAGCGAGCCGGCTGCGGAATCGTGGTGTCGATGCGCGGAATCTGCTCCCGCCCTGCTAGGGGTGCGCCGTCGCACACAAGTGCCTCCTCCGGCGTGCGCTGACCCCGACGACAGCCCAGCTATTCGGAGCCGAATAGCGGTTCCGAGCTACAGCAGCACTGAGTCGACGGCGATCGCCACGAACAACAGTGCCAGGTAGGTGTTGGACGCGTGGAACAAACGCATGGGGTTGACCGCCAGACCGCGGCGCACCGCGGCGTGCAGCCGGTGGGCCAGCACCACGAACCAACCGCCGGCCAGCACCGCTACCACGGCGTAGACCCAGCTGGTGACCGGGACCAGCAGCAGGCTCCAGACCGCCATCAGCCAGCTGAACGCCACGATCCGGCGTGCCACAGATAGCGGGGAGGCCACCGCGGGCAGCATCGGCACACCCACCCGCTGGTAGTCCTCGCGGAACTTCATCGCCAGCGCCCAGGTGTGCGGCGGGGTCCAGAAGAAGATCACTCCGAACATCACCAGCGCGGGCCAGCCCACCGTGCCGGTGACCGCCGACCAGCCGATCACCACTGGCATGCAGCCAGCGGCGCCACCCCAGATGATGTTCTGCGCGGTGCGGCGCTTGAGCAACAGCGTGTAGACGAAGACGTAGAACAGGATCGTCGCGACCGCCAGCAGCGCCGACAGCAGGTTGGTGGTGGCCCACAGCCAGCCGAACGAGGCCACCCCCAGCGCGATCCCGAAGATCAGCGCATGGCGGATGGGCACCTCGTGGGTGACCAGCGGCCGGGCCCGGGTCCGGGTCATCTGGGCGTCGATGTCGGCGTCGGCGACGCAGTTCAGCGCGTTCGCGCTGCCCGCGGCCAGGACGCCACCCAGCAGGGTGGCCAGGACCAGCCACACCGACGGCACCCCACGCGCGGCCAGCACCATCGCCGGGATGGTGGTGACCAGCAGCAGCTCGATCACTCGCGGCTTGGTCAGGGCGAGGTAGCCGCGCAGCACACCGCCGTAGTGCCGGGGACGCGGTGCTACCGGAGCCTGGACGGCACTGCTCACCGCGGCTCCTCGTCGTCGCTGATCAGGGGGAGTAATTGAACGCCGATGGTAATCGCGTGGCGCGCGTCACCCGAGGTGGGGGCAGTTCAGGCCGCGGGCTGGCACCTTCTCGCTAGGGTGGGAGACCAGGGGCTGGCCGGTGCAGGCCACCCTCGCCACGGCCGCCGAACCGAGCACAGTCAGGAGCACGAGCGTGTCCGTCATCGACGATCTGACCCAGCTCACCACCCCCCGGGTGCCCGACGACTGGGCCGATGTGGACACCCGCGCGGTGGACACGATCCGGGTTCTCGCCGCCGATGCTGTGCAGCGCTGCGGCAGCGGCCACCCGGGCACCGCGATGAGCCTCGCCCCGCTGGCGTACGCACTGTTCCAGCGGGTGTTGCGGCACGATCCCACCGACCCGGACTGGACCGGCCGGGACCGGTTCGTGCTGTCCTGCGGGCACTCCAGCCTGACCTTGTACCTGCAGCTGTTCCTGTCCGGCTACGGGCTGGAGCTCCAGGACATCGAGCAGCTGCGCACCTGGGGATCCAAGACCCCCGGCCACCCCGAGTACGGGCACACCATCGGCGTGGAGATCACCACCGGGCCGCTCGGCCAGGGCCTGGCCTCCGCGGTCGGGATGGCCATGGCGGCCCGCCGGGAACGCGGCCTGTTCGATCCCGATACCGCGCCGGGCGAGAGCCCCTTCGACCACCACATCTACGTCATCGCCTCCGACGGCGACATCGAGGAGGGCGTCACCTCGGAGGCCTGCTCGCTGGCCGGTACCCAGGAACTCGGCAACCTCGTGGTGATCTACGACTCGAACGAGATCTCCATTGAGGACGACACCGCGATTGCGCTGTCGGAGGACACCGCCGCGCGCTACAAATCCTACGGGTGGCACGTGCAGACCGTCGACGGCGGCGAGGACGTCGTCGGCATCCTGGCCGCGCTCGACGCCGCCAAGGCCGAGACCGGCCGGCCCTCGCTGATCGTGCTGCGCACCGTGATCGCCTATCCGGCGCCGAACAAGATGAACACCGGGGCGGCGCACGGCTCCGCGCTGGGTGCCGACGAGGTGGCCGCGGTGAAGGAGATCCTCGGCTTCGACCCGCAGAAATCCTTCGTCGTGGAGCCTGCGGTGCTCGACCACGCCCGGCAGGTGGTGGCCCGCGGCCAGGCCGCGCACGCGCAGTGGCAGCAGTCCTTCGACTCCTGGCGCCAGGCCAACCCGCCCGGTGCCGCGTTGTTCGACCGCCTCGTCCGCCGGGAACTGCCCGCCGGCTGGGCCGAGAAGCTGCCCACCTGGGAGCCGGATGCCAAAGGTGTGGCCACCCGCAAGGCGTCTGGGGAGGTGCTGTCCGCGATCGGCGAGGTGCTCCCTGAGCTGTGGGGCGGCTCAGCGGATCTCGGCGAGAGCAACCTCACCACGATCAAGGGCGCCGACTCGTTCGGCCCCGAGAAGACGTCCACGAAGATGTGGAGCGCCCAGCCCTACGGGCGCACACTGCACTTCGGGGTACGCGAGCACGCCATGGCCTCGATCCTCAACGGGATCGTGCTGCACGGGCCGACCCGGCCCTACGGTGGCACCTTCCTGATCTTCAGTGACTACATGCGCCCGGCGGTGCGGCTGGCCGCGCTGATGGAGCTGCCGGTCATCTACGTCTGGACGCACGACTCGATCGGCCTCGGCGAGGACGGCCCCACTCACCAGCCGGTCGAGCACCTGGCCGCGCTGCGGGCCATCCCGGGGCTGGACGTGGTCCGGCCCGCGGATGCCAACGAGACCGCGGCGGCGTGGAAGGCGCTGCTGAAGAAGGGCCAGCAGCCCACCGGGCTGGCCCTGACCCGGCAGAACGTGCCCGTCCTGGAGGGCACCGACCCCGAGGGTGTGGCCCGCGGCGGTTACGTGCTCGCCGACACCGCGGCCGAGGCCGGTGACGGGCTGCCCGACGTGCTGCTGATCGCCACCGGCTCCGAAGTGCAGTTCGCCGTCGCCGCCCAGCAGACGCTGGCGGCCGAGGACATCGCAGCCCGGGTGGTGTCGATGCCGTGCGTGGAGTGGTTCGACGAACAGGACCAGGCGTATCGCGACCGGGTGCTGCCGCCACTGGTGAAGGCGCGGGTAGCCGTCGAGGCCGGCATCGCGATGCCGTGGCAGCGCTTCGTCGGCGAGCACGGCGAGGTGGTCTCGCTGGAGCATTTCGGTGCCTCCGCCGACTGGCAGACCCTGTATCGCGAATTCGGCTTCACCGCCGAGGTGGTGACCAACGCGGCCCGTCGTACGCTGGGTCGTATAACGGACTAACCACCCCTGGCAAACGGGAGATCCCTGATGGACAGCACCACTCCGCTGCAGGCCCTGTCCGAGGCGGGTGTGTCGATCTGGCTGGACGACCTGTCCCGGCAGCGGATCAACTCGGGCAACCTGGCCGATCTGATCACCGACCGGCACGTGGTCGGGGTGACCAGCAATCCGACAATTTTCGCCCTTGCCCTGGCCCACGCCGAGGACTACGCCGAGCAGGTGCGCGAGCTGGCGGCCCGCGGCGCCTCGGTCGACGAGGCCGTGCGGGAGATCACCGTGGCCGACGTGCAGCTGGCCTGCGACGTGTTCCGCGGGACCTGGGAGAACACCAGCGGGGTGGACGGCCGGGTGTCCCTGGAGGTCGACCCCCGGCTGGCGCACGACACCAAGGCCACCCTCGCTCAGGCCGCCGAGCTCTGGAAGGTGGTCGACCGGCCCAACCTTATGATCAAGATTCCGGCGACGGCGGAGGGCCTGCCCGCGATCACCGGTGCACTGGGAGACGGGATCAGCGTCAACGTCACGCTGGTGTTCTCGGTGCAGCGCTACCGCGAGGTGATAGCGGCCTTCTTCGCCGGCCTGGAGCAGGCCAGGGCCAACGGGCACGACCTGGCGGCGCTCGCGTCGGTCGCCTCGTTCTTCGTCTCCCGGGTGGACACCGAGGTGGACAACCGGCTGGAGTCGATCGGCACCGGGCCTGCCCTGGCGCTGCGCGGGCAGGCCGCAGTCGCCAACGCCCGGCTCGCGTACGCGGCCTGCCAGCAGGAGTTCGCGACCGAGCGCTGGGCCCGCCTCGCGGAGCTCGGGGCGCGGCCGCAGCGGCCGCTGTGGGCGTCCACCGGGGTGAAGAACCCGGCCTACCCGGACACCAAATACGTCACCGAACTGATCGCACCGGGGGTGGTGAACACGATGCCGGAGAAAACCCTGCTCGCACTGGCTGACCATGGCCAGGTGCCCGGCGACCAGGTGTCGGGCACGGCCGAGCAAGCCCAGCGCACCTTCGACGGGCTGTCCGGGGCCGGAATCGATCTCGACGACGTGTTCGTCGTGCTCGAACGCGAGGGTGTGCAGAAGTTCGCCGCATCCTGGGCCGAGCTGGGCGAGACGGTGGCCGCGCAGCTGGCCAAGGCCGCGCCGGGTTCGGAGGGCTGATGCCGCAGCTGACCGTCGACATCCACTCCCCCGGCCTGGCACGCGAGGCGGGATCGCTGGTCGGCAAGCTCGTCGCCGAGCGGGTGGCGTCCGCGCTGGCCCGCCAGGATCCGACGCTGTGGGGTCCGCAGGCGCAGCCCGAAGCCGCCCGGCGGCTGGCCTGGGTGGCGCTGCCGGAGACCTCCCGGCCGCTGCTGGCCACCATCGAGGCGCTGCGGGCCGGCCTGCACTCCGATGGCATCGACCGGGTCGTGCTGGCCGGGATGGGTGGCTCGTCACTGGCCCCGGAGGTGATCTGCGCCACGGACAAGGTGGCGCTGACCGTGCTGGACACCACCGACCCCGGCCAGGTCGCCGACGCGCTGGCCGGGGACCTGGCGCGCGCCGTGCTCGTGGTGTCGTCGAAGTCGGGCTCCACGGTGGAGACCGACAGCCACCGGCGGGTGTTCGCCGCCGCGTTCGCCGCGGCCGGGCTGGACCCGGCGGCGCACCTGGTGGTGGTGACCGACCCGGGATCGCCGCTGCAGCAGATCGCCGGGGGCTGCCGCGCGGTGATCACCGCCGACCCGGACGTGGGCGGGCGCTACTCGGCGCTGACCGCCTTCGGCCTGGTCCCGGCCGGCCTGGCCGGGGTGGATATCGCCGCCCTGCTGGACGACGCGGCGGAGGCAGCCCCGCTGCTGGCCGTCGACGATCCGGCGAACCCGGCGCTGCGGCTGGCCGCCGCGCTGGCTGCCGGGCAGGCCGGCGGCGCCGACAAGGTGGTGCTTGCGGACACCGGCTCGGGGATCGTCGGCTTCGGTGACTGGGCCGAGCAGCTCATCGCCGAGTCCACCGGCAAGGACGGCACCGGGCTGCTGCCGGTCGTGGTGGAGGGCCCCGCCGCACCTGGCTTCGCCGACGCCGGGCCGGACGCCACCACGGTCGCGATCGGTCCTGGTGTCGACACGGCTGATACCGCCGTCACCGGCACCCTGGGCGGGCAGTTGCTGCTCTGGGAGCACGCCACCGCGGTGGCCGGCCGGCTGCTGGGGATCAACCCGTTCGACCAGCCCGACGTGGAGGCCGCAAAGATCGCCGCCCGGGCGCAGCTCGACGGCACGATCGGGTCAGCTGCCGAGCCCGCGTTCGTCGACGGTGACGTCGCGGTGCATCCCGTGGGCGGCTGGCTGCCAACAGGTATGACCACGCTGAGCGACGCGCTGCGGGCGCTGGTCGCCGCCACCCCCGAGCGGGGTTACCTCGCGGTGCAGGCATACCTGGACCGCATCGCCGACGCCTCCGCCGCGGTGCTGCGCGCCGAATTCGCCCGCCGCACCCACCTGCAGGCCACCTTCGGCTGGGGCCCCCGCTTCCTGCACTCAACGGGCCAGTACCACAAGGGCGGTTATCAGAACGGGGCATTCCTGCAGCTGACCGGTGCCGTCGTCGAGGACATCCCGGTACCGGGCACCGGCTTCACCCTCGGCGACCTGCAGCGGGCTCAGGCATGGGGCGACGCTGAGGTGCTCGCCGCGCGCGGCCGCCCGGTGCTGCGGCTGCACCTGGCCGACCGGGTGGCTGGGCTGGTCCAGGTGGTGCGCGCCGTGCACGAGCTCCGGCCATGACCACCAGCAGCTGGGTCAACCCGCTCCTGGACAGCCGGGACAAGCGGCTGCCCCGGATCGCCGGCCCGTGCGGTGTCGTGATCTTCGGTGTGACCGGGGACCTGTCCCGCAAGAAGCTGATGCCGGCGATCTACGACCTGGCCAACCGCGGGTTGCTGCCACCGGGTTTCGCCTTGGTCGGCTTCGCCCGCCGGGAGTGGGCCGACGAGAACTTCGCCGAGCTGGCCCGCGACGCGGTCGCCGAGCATGCCCGCACCCCGTTCCAGGAGGAGGTCTGGACCCGGCTGGCCGAGGGCATCCGGTTCGTGTCCGGCAGCTTCGACGACGACGACGCTTTCGACCAGCTCGCCGCTGTGGTCGCCGATCTCGATCAGGAGCGGGGCACCGGCGGCAACCACGCCTTCTACCTGTCCATCCCGCCGGCGATGTTCCCGGTGGTACTCAAGCAGCTCGCGCGCACCGGGCTCGCGGCGCAGAACGGCCACCAGTGGCGCCGGGTAGTCATCGAGAAGCCATTCGGGCACGACCTGCGCAGCGCCCGCGAGCTCAACGAGATCGTCAACGACGTCTTCCCCGAGGAGGCGGTGTTCCGCATTGACCACTACCTCGGCAAGGAGACCGTCCAGAACATTCTCGCGCTGCGCTTCGCCAACCAGCTCTACGAGCCGATCTGGAACAGCCACTACGTAGACCACGTGCAGATCACGATGGCCGAGGACATCGGGCTGGCCGGCCGGGCCGGCTACTACGACGGCATCGGGGCCGCCCGGGACGTGATCCAGAACCACCTGCTGCAGCTGCTCGCGCTCACCGCGATGGAGGAGCCGCTGTCCTTCTCCCCCGATTCGCTGCGCGGCGAGAAGATCAAAGTGCTCTCGGCGACCAAGCTCGTGGAGCCGCTGGACGAGACCATCGCGCGGGGTCAGTACACCGCCGGGTGGCAGGGCGGCACCAAGGTCGTCGGGGTACTCGAAGAACAGGGCTTCCACCAGGACTCCACCACCGAGACCTTCGCCGCGATCACGCTGCAGGTGGACAACCGGCGGTGGGCCGGGGTGCCGTTCTTCCTGCGCACCGGCAAGCGGCTGGGCCGGCGGGTCACCGAGATCGCGGTGATCTTCAAGCGGGCTCCGCACCTGCCCTTCGAGGAGACCATGACCACGGAGGTGGGGCAGAACGCCCTGGTCATCCGGGTTCAGCCGGACGAGGGTGTGACGATCCGGTTCGGCTCCAAGGTGCCCGGAACCGCAATGGAGGTCCGGGACGTCACGATGGACTTCCGTTACGGCACCGCGTTCACCGAGTCCTCGCCCGAGGCCTACGAGCGGCTGCTGCTGGACGGGCTGCTCGGCGAGCCGTCGTTGTTCCCGGTCAGCACCGAGGTGGAGCTGTCCTGGGCGATCCTGGACCCGGCACTGGAGCACTGGGCCAAGCAGGACGGGCCCGAGCCCTACCCCGCGGGTACCTGGGGGCCGCCGTCGGCGGACCGGATGATCGCCAGGACCGGCCGGACCTGGAGACGGCCATGATCGTTGACCTGCCTTCGACGACGACGGCTGCGGTGAACCACGCAATGATCGACATGCGGGAGCGCGGCGGTGCGGTGGCGTTGGGCCGGGTGCTGACCCTGGTGATCGTCACCGACGACTCCGAGCAGGTGGAGAAGTCGATCGAGGCCGCCAACGAGGCCAGCCGGGAGCATCCCTGCCGGGTGCTCGTGGTGGCCAGGGGCCTCAAGCGGGGCGCGACCCGGCTGGACGCGCAGATCCGCGTCGGTGGTGACGCCGGTGCTTCCGAGGTGCTCGTGCTGCGCCTGTATGGCCCGCTGGCCGACCACGGGCACAGCGTGGTGGTACCGCTGCTGCTACCGGACTGCCCCGTGGTCGCCTGGTGGCCGGGGGTGGCCCCGGCGGTCCCCTCGCAGGACCCCATCGGGAAGCTGGCGCAGCGCCGGATCACCGACGCCGCCGCGGCCCGCCAGCCGATCAAGGCGCTGGAGATCCGCCGCACCTCCCATGCCGAAGGGGACACCGACCTGGCGTGGACCCGGCTCACCCCGTGGCGCGCGCTGCTCGCCGCGGCGCTCGATCTGCCGCCCTACGAGGAGGTCGAGGCGGTCACCGTCACGGGCGCCGCGGACAACCCGTCCGCCGACCTGCTGGCCGGCTGGCTGTGGTCCCGCCTGCAGGTCCCGGTCCGCCGCCGCGCCAGCGGCCCCGGCGGCGGGATCAGCTCGGCGGTGCTGGAGCGTCAGTGCGGCCCGGTGGAGTTGATCCGGCCCGACGGGAAGGTGGGCACCTTGCGCCAGCCGGGCCAGCCGGATCGCCGGATGCCGCTCAAGCGCCGCCCGGTGCGCGAGTGCCTCGCCGAGGAGCTGCGCCGACTGGACACCGACGAGATCTACGGTGCCGCGCTGCAGGCGCTGACCGAGGTGGACGGCCGGGCCGGGAACACCCACCGTCGCACCACCCAGGGGAAGGGATCGGGCGAGACTCGAGGCGACCGGTGAGCCGCCCCGACGTGGTGCTGCACGCCACCGCGGAGGTACTCGCGGCGGCGGTGGCGGCCCGGCTGGTCACCCGGATCGTGGACATCCAGACCGCTTCGGGGTCGGCATCGGTGGTGCTGACCGGGGGACGCACCGGTATCGCGGTGCTCCGTCAGCTGGCGAGCACCCACGCTGCCGCTGCGGTGGACTGGTGCCGGCTGGACGTCTACTGGGGTGACGAGCGCTTCCTGCCCCGTGGTCACCCCGACCGCAACGAAACCCAGGCCCGCGAGGCGCTGCTCGACCACGTCGGGGTGGATCCCGCCCGGGTCCACCCGATGGGTGCTTCCGACGGACCATGGGGGGACGACCCGGACGCCGCCGCTGCGGCTTATGAAGACCTGCTGGTGCACCGGCTTGCGCCGGAGGATCGCGGCCCGGCGCCATCGTTCGACATCTGCTGTCTCGGCGTCGGCGAGGACGGCCACGTCGCCTCGGTGTTCCCCGGTTCTCCCGCGGTCTACGAGACCGAACGTGCGGTGATCGGCGTGCGGGGCAGTCCCAAACCGCCGCCTACCCGGATCACCCTGACCCTGCCGGCCATCCGGTGTGCGGCCGAGGTGTGGTTGATCGTCTCGGATTCGGCTAAGGCCGCTGCGGTGACGATGGCCTTGCTCGGGGCCGGCGAGGTGCAGGTGCCGGCCGCAGGCGCGACCGGCCGCCGCCGCACGCTGTGGTTGCTGGACCGGGCCGCCGCCGCGAAGCTACCGACCGAACTCCTCGGCCGCTGACCAACGTTGGCTGTCGTTAAAGGCGCTCGGCACCCGGGTTGGCGGTACTTGAAGGGCGACCAACGGTCAGGTGCCGCGCGCTTCCTTCAGTCTGGCCAGCGCCTCGTTGAGGATGGCCTCGCCGTCGGCGTCGGAGCGGCGCTCCTTCACGTAGGCCAGGTGAGTCTTGTAGGGCTCGTTGCGCGGGGCGTCCGGTGGCCGCTGCTCGTTGCGCCCGGCTGGGAAACCACACCGGGGGCAGTCCCACACCTCGGGCACCTCGGCCTCGACCGCGAAGGAAGGGCGAGACTCGTGCCCGTTCGCGCACCAGTAGGCAACCCGACGTCGGGGGGCAGTCTCTCCCCGCTCGGACTCCCCCATCGGACCTGCTCCGACCCGCGTACCGCGGATCGCGTTGCCGCTTGCCATCGATCGCCTCACCTCGCGGAACCGCCCGGGCGGCGCCCGGGCGAGCTCAGCCGATCTTGATTTGAAGTCCGATCCCCACGATGGAGATCACCCACACCGCGCTGACGAACAGCGTCAGCCGGTCCAGATTCTTCTCCACGACACTGGATCCGGACAGGCTCGATTGGACACCGCCACCGAACAGACTAGAAAGCCCTCCACCGCGACTCCGGTGCAGCAAGATCAGCAGAATCAGCGTGATGCTGGTGGCCAGGAGCACGATCTGCAGGAAGAGCTTCATCACACCCTCGTCGGACAACGACTGATTCGCAAGGCTACCCCGTCCCGCAGCCGATCGCGCCCCGGCCTCCACGTCATGGCAGGGGCCCGCCTGCCGCCAGCGCACAGAGCTTCGCGAACTCGTCGGCGTCCAGGCTGGCGCCACCCACCAGGGCGCCGTCGATGTCGGGTTTGGCGACGAGATCGGCGACGTTGCCCGACTTGACCGATCCGCCGTAGAGCACCCGGACGTCGTCGGCCACGGCAGTGTCGTACTTGTCCGCCAACGCCTCCCGCAGCGCGCCGCACACCTCCTGCGCGTCGCCTGGAGTGGCGACCAGGCCGGTGCCAATCGCCCAGATGGGCTCATAGGCCACGACGACGGTGCGGACCTGGTCGGCGGACAGGCCCTTGAGCGCGGCGCGCAGCTGACCGGTGCTGTGCGCCAGGTGCCCGCCGGCCTCCCGGATCTCCAGGCCCTCGCCCACGCACAGGATCGGGATCAGCCCGTTGCGCAGCGCGGCCCGCACCTTGCTGCCCACGACCCCGTCGTCCTCAGCGTGGTACTGGCGCCGCTCGGAGTGCCCGACGACGACGTAGTGGCAGTCCAGCTTGGCCAGCATCGGCCCGGACACGTCGCCGGTGTAGGCCCCGGAGTCCTTCGGGGACAGGTCCTGGGCGCCGTAGCGCACCAGCAGCTTCTCCCCCGCGATGACGGTCTGCACGCTGCGCAGCGCAGTGAACGGCGCCAGCACCGCCACCTCGACTTTAGCGAAGTACTTCTCCGGCAGGGCGAAGGCGAGCTTCTGCACCAGGGCGATGGCCTCAAGGTGGCTGAGGTTCATCTTCCAGTTGCCGACGATCAGCGGTTGCCTGGGCACTCTCACTCCTCCAGTACTGCGACGCCGGGCAGGGTCTTGCCCTCGAGGAACTCCAGGGACGCGCCGCCGCCGGTGGAGATGTGCGAGAACCCGTTCTCGGGCAGGCCCAGCAGCCGCACGGCGGCCGCTGAGTCACCGCCGCCGACGACGCTGAAGGCAGCCGACCCCGCGATGGTCTCGGCGACCCCGCGGGTGCCCGCCGTGAACGGGGTGAGCTCGAACACCCCCATCGGGCCGTTCCAGAACACCGTGGCAGCTCCGGCCAGCGCCGCGGCGAAGTCCTGCACCGTCTCCGGGCCGATGTCCAGGCCCATCCACCCGTCCGGGATCTCCCCGGCGGGCACGGTGCGGGTCTTCGCGTCCGCCGCGAACCTGTCGGCGACGACCACGTCGCGGGGCAGCCGGATGGTGTCGCCGGAGGCGTGCAGCAGCCGGGCGCACACCTCCACCATGTCCGGCTCCAGCAGCGACGTGCCGACCGGGTGGCCTTGGGCTGCCAGGAAGGTGAAGCACATCCCGCCGCCGACGAGCAGCGTGTCCACCTTCGGCAGCAGCGCCTCGATCACGGCGAGTTTGTCGGACACCTTCGACCCGCCCAGCACCACGGCGTAGGGGCGGTCCGGGGCTTCGGTGAGCTGCCGCAGGGTGGTCAGCTCGGCGAGCACCAGGGTGCCGGCGTAGGCGGGCAGCCGCCCGGCGACGTCGACGACCGAGGCCTGCACCCGGTGCACCACCCCGAACCCGTCGGAGACGAACGCGCCGCCGGGGCCCACCAGCGCAGCGAGCTCGCCGGCCAGCATGCCCCGCTGCGCGGCGTCCTTGGCGGTCTCCCGCGGGTCGAAGCGGACGTTCTCCAGCAGCGCGACCTCCCCGTCAGCCAGGCCGGCCACCGCCGCACGAGCCGAGCCGCCGACGACGTCGGCCGCCGCCGCCACCGGGGCACCCAGCAGCTCGGCGAGCCGGGTGGCGACCGGGGCCAGCGAGTACGCCGGGTCCGGTGCGCCCTTCGGCCGCCCCAGATGGGCTGTCACCACCACCCGGGCCCCCGCACCAGTCAGCGCCCGCAAGGTGGGCAGCGAGGCCCGGATCCGGCCGTCATCGGTGATCCGCGCATCATCGAGAGGCACGTTGAGGTCGGTGCGGACCAGCACGGTCCGGCCCGACACACCCCCGGCGAGCAGGTCGTCGAGCGTCCTCACAGCTGCGAGCCGACCATGACGATCAGGTCAGCCAGCCGGTTGGAGTAACCCCACTCGTTGTCGTACCAGCCGACGATCTTGACCTGGTTGCCGATCACCTTGGTCAGCAGCGAGTCGAAGATGCACGACGCCGGGTCCGTGATGATGTCCGAGGACACGATCGGCTCGCTGCTGTAGCGCAGGATGCCCTTGAGCGGGCCGTCGGCGGCGGTCCGGAAGGCCTCGTTGACCTCCCCGACGCTGGTCCCGCGGGAGACCGAGGCGGACAGATCGGTGATCGATCCAGTCGGGACAGGTACCCGCAGCGCGTAACCGTCCAGCCTGCCGTTGAGCTCGGGCAGCACCAGCCCGATGGCCTTGGCGGCGCCGGTGGACGTCGGCACGACGTTGATCGCGGCGGCCCGGGCCCGGCGCAGGTCCTTGTGCGGGGCGTCCTGCAGGTTCTGGTCCTGGGTGTAGGCGTGGATGGTGGTCATCAGGCCCTGCTGGATGCCCAGGGCGTCGTTGAGCACCTTGGCCATCGGGCCCAGGCAGTTGGTGGTGCAGGACGCGTTGGAGATCACCGTCTGGGAACCGTCCAGCGCGGCGTCGTTGACCCCGAGCACCACGGTGAGATCCTCACCCTTGGCCGGCGCGGAGATGATCACCTTCTTGGCACCGCCGGCGTCGACGTGCTTGCGGGCGTCGGCCGCGGTGGTGAAGAAGCCGGTGGACTCCAGCACCACATCGACGCCCAGCGCACCCCAGGGCAGCGCGCCCGGGTCCCGCTCGGCGAGCGCCTTGATGGTCTGGCCGGCCACCGCGATGCCGTCGTCGGTGACGTGCACGTCCTCTTTCAGCCTGCCCAGCACGCTGTCGTACTTCAGCAGGTGCGCCATGGTCGCGATGTCGCCGAGGTCGTTGAACGCCACCACCTCGATGTCATGGCCGCCGGCCTGCACAGCCCGCCAGAAGTTTCGCCCGATGCGGCCGAATCCGTTGATCCCTACCCGAACGGTCACGTTGCCCTCTTCCTCTTACGCAAGTTCCCTCTCCACACAGACCGGCGACGACGGCCGACACTGCTCGGCGCCACCCTAGCGGCCGGTTGACACCGCGCAGGACCCCCGGGAGGGGGAGCCGCGCGGGGTGTTCACGACGTCACGCATCCAGCATGTCGGGGGTGACAGCGGACTCGGTGTCCGGCACCCCGAGATCCTCGGCCCGCCGGTCGGCCATCGCGAGCAGCCGGCGGATCCGGCCCGCCACCGCGTCCTTGGTCATCGGCGGGTCGGCGAGCTGGCCCAGCTCCTCCAGCGAGGCCTGCCGGTGCTCCAGCCGCAGCCGACCGGCCGTGAGCAGGTGCCCGGGGATGTCCTCGCCGAGCAGCTCCATGGCCCGGCGGACCCGCGCCGCCGACGCCACCGCCGCGCGCGCGGACCGGCGCAGGTTGGCGTCATCGAAGTTGGCCAGCCGGTTGGCGGTGGCCCGGACCTCGCGGCGGACCCGGCGTTCCTCCCAGGCCAGCACCGAGTCGTGCGCACCGAGCCGGGTCAGCAGCGCCCCGATCGCGTCCCCGTCCCGGACCACCACCCGATCGGCGCCCCGGACCTCACGTGCCTTGGCCGAGATACCCAGCCGGCGGGCCGCCCCGACCAGGGCCAGCGCGGCCTCCGGCCCCGGGCAGGTGACTTCCAGCGCGGCCGAGCGGCCCGGCTCGGTGAGCGACCCGTGTGCGAGGAACGCACCGCGCCACGACGCCTCAGCATCGCAGAGACCACCGGAGACGACCTGCGGGGGCAGCCCGCGCACCGGGCGGCCACGCAGGTCCAGCAGCCCGGTCTGGCGGGCCAGCCCTTCCCCGTCGCGGATCACGCGCACCACGTAGCTGGTGTTCTTGCGCAGGCCACCAGCCGCGACCAGGTGCACGTCGGAATTGTGCCCGTAGAGCTCGTGCACCTCCCGGCGCAACCGGCGGGCGATGGAGCCGGCGTCCAGCTCAGCCTCCACCACCACCCGCCCGGCGATGATGTGCAATCCCCCGGCGAAGCGCAGCAGCGAGGCGACCTCGGCCCGCCGGCAGCATGTCTTGGCCACCCGTAGCCGACTCAGCTCGTCCTTGACGGCGGAGGTCATGGCCACTGGTGCTTCTCCTCCCGTTGCAGGTCCGCTCCCCGGTCTCGGTTCCCAGGCTCGTCTCTCAGTATCCGGCGCAGTGCTGCCGCCAGTGCCACCGGATCGTGACGGTCGGTGGATCCGTCGTCGGCGACCCGGTCAAGGTACGCGTGCCCGCCGAGCTCCTCGGCGCAGCGGTGCAACCGGGCGGGCACCGCGACGGCGTCGATGTCGGCGAGGACGGCGTGCACGGTGAACCCGGGCGGTGCGTGACCCGACAGCACGGTCAGGTGCTGCTCGGGGGAGAACCCGGCGGTCTCGCCGGGTTGCGGGGCCAGGTTGAGCACCAGGATCCGGCGGGCCGCGGTGCCGGTCAGCGCCTCGGCCAGCTCGGGGACCAGCAGGTGCGGCAGCACACTGGTGAACCACGAGCCCGGCCCGAGCACGACGACATCGGCCACGCCGACCGCGCGGACCGCCTCGGCGCAGGCCCGCGGCCGCGCCGGACGCAGCCACACCCGGTGCACCCGACCCGGCGTGGTGGCCACCGCCACCTGGCCGCGGATCCGCCGCAGGGCGCCGGGCGCACCGTCGAGGCCGGCCACGTCGGCTTCGATGTCCAATGGCTCGGCGGCCATCGGCAGGACCCGGCCGGTCACCCCGAGCAGCTGGCACGCCTCATCCAGCACCGCCACCGGATCACCGAGCACCTCCAGCAACCCGGCCAGCACCAGGTTGCCCACGGCGTGCCCGGCCAGCGCCCCGGTGCCACCGAAGCGATGCTGGAACACCTGCCGCCAGCGCGCCCCGCCGCCATCGTGGGCCGCCAGTGCGGTCAGCGCCATCCGCAGGTCACCCGGCGGGAGCAGACCCAGCTCCCGGCGCAGCCGCCCCGACGAGCCGCCGTCATCGGCCACCGTGACCACCGCGGTGATGTCGTCGGTGATGGCCCGCAACGCCAGCAGCGTGGCGTACAGCCCGTGGCCGCCGCCCAGCGCGACGGCCTTGAGACCTGGATGGCTCACTCCCGGCCCACGTCCCGGTGCAGCACCGTGACGGTGATCCCGTCCTCCTGGCCCAGCCGGGCGGCCAGCGCCTCGGACACAACCACGCTGCGGTGCTTGCCACCGGTGCACCCCACCGCGAGGGTGAGGTAGCGTTTGCCTTCGCGCCGGTACCCGCCACTGATCAGCCGGAGCAGCTCCAGGTACCGGTCCAGGAACTCCTCGGCACCCTTTTGGGACAGCACGTAGTTGCGGACGTCGGCGTCCAGACCGGTGAAGTCCCGCAGCTCCGGGATCCAGAACGGGTTGGGCAGAAACCGCATGTCGATCACGAGGTCGGAGTCCATCGGCAGCCCGTACTTGTAGCCGAAGGACACCACGGTGATCCGGGTGCGGGTGCTCGCTTCCCCACCGAACGCGTGCTCGATCTTGGCGCGCAGCTGGTGCACGGACACCCCGGTGGTGTCCAGCACCAGATCGGCCTGCTCGCGCAGCGGGGCGAGCAGCCCACGCTCGGCGGCGATCCCGTCGGCCAGCCGCCCATCGCCCTGCAGCGGGTGGCTGCGCCGGACCTGCTCGAAGCGGCGGATCAGCACCGCGTCGGTGGCTTCCAGGTACAGCACCTTGGGCCGGTAGCCGCGGGCGTCCAGATCCTTGATCACCGCGGCGAGGTCGTCGGTGAACGCCCGGCTGCGCACGTCCATGACCACCGCCACCCGGGTCACCGCGCCCTGCGAGCGCGCGCCGAGCTCGACCATGGTGGCGATCAGCTCGGGTGGCAGGTTGTCCACCACGAACCAGCCCAGGTCCTCAAGCACCTTGGCCGCGGTACTGCGACCGGCCCCGGACAGCCCTGAGACCACGGCGACCTCGATACCGGTCACGGCGCCGCTCCGTTGTCTGCTTGGTTGTCGGCTTGGTCGGCTTGCAGCGCGGCGAGCACCGCCCGGGCGGTGCTCGGGCCGACCCCGGGTACCTCGGTGAGCTCGGCCACGCTGGCCTGGCGGATGCGCCGGACCGAGCCGAAGTGCTTGAGCAGCGCGGTGCGCCGGGTCTGCCCCAGCCCGGCGACGTCGTCCAGCGCGGAGCTGGTCATCCGCGCCGACCGCTTCTGCCGGTGGTAGCTGATCGCGAACCGGTGCGCCTCGTCCCGCACCCGCTGCAGCAGGTAGAGCCCCTCGCTGGTGCGCGGCAGGATCACCGGGTCGGCCTCGCCGGGCAGCCAGACCTCCTCCAGCCGCTTGGCCAGCCCGGCGATCGCCACGTCGGTCACGCCGAGCTCGAGCAGCGCCTGCGCCGCCGCGGCCACCTGCGCCGGGCCGCCGTCGACCACGAGCAGGTTCGGCGGGTAGGCGAACTTACGGGGACGGCCGGTGTCGGGGTCCACCCCGGGCTTGTCGTTCTCTTGCAGGTAGCGGGCGAAGCGCCGGCGGACCACCTCGGCGATGCTCGCCACGTCGTCGGAGCGCCCTTCGCCGGCGGCGTCGCGGATCGCGAAACGCCGGTAGTCCGACTTGCGCGCCAGCCCGTCCTCGAAGACCACCAGCGAGGCCACCACGTCGCTGCCCTGCACGTGGCTGACGTCGATGCACTCGATGCGCAGCGGGGCGGTGCCCAGCCCCAGGTACTCGTGGATCTGCTGCAGCGCCGCGGCGCGGGCGGTCAGGTCCCCGGCCCGGCGCAGCTTGTGCTGCGCGAAGGCCTCCGCGGCGTTGCGCGCCACGGTGCCGGCCAGGGCCCGCTTGTCCCCGCGCTGCGGCACCCGCAGCTGCACTCGCGCGCCGCGCAGCCCGGACAGCCATTCGGTCAGCGTGTCCGCGTCCTCGGGCAGCTCGGGGACCAGCACCTCCCGGGGCACCGGCTGGATGGCGTCGTCGGCGGACCCAGCCAGCGCGGCCTGCTCGCCGTAGAACTGGGTCAGGAACTGGCCGACCAGATCGGCCTGCTCGACTCGCTCGATCACCCAGCCGCGCTGGCCGCGGACCCGCCCGCCGCGGACGTGGAACACCTGCACCGCCGCCTCGAGCTCATCGCAGGCGAACGCGATCACGTCCGCGTCGGTGCCGTCCCCGAGCACCACCGCCTGCTTCTCCATCGCCCGGCGCAGCGCCCCGAGGTGGTCTCTTAACCGCGCGGCGCGCTCGAACTCCAGTTCGGCGGCGGCGGCCGCCATCTCGCGCTCCAGCCGCCGGACCATCTTGTCGGTCCGGCCGGACAGGAAGTCACAGAAGTCCTCGACGATGGCGCGGTGCTCCTCGGCGGTGACGGTGCCCACGCAGGGCGCGGAACACTTGTCGATGTAGCCCAGCAGGCAGGGCCGGCCGATCTGGCCGTGCCGCTTGAACACCCCGGCCGAGCACACCCGGGCCGGGAACACCCTGGTGAGCAGGTCAAGCGTCTCCCGGATCGCCCAGGCGTGCGCGTAGGGCCCGAAGTACCGGACCCCCTTGCGGCGGGGCCCCCGGTAGACGTGCAGCCGCGGGTAGTCCTCGTTCAGCGTCACGGCCAGCACCGGGTAGGTCTTGTCGTCGCGGTACCGGACGTTGAACCGCGGGTCGAACTCCTTGATCCAGTTGTATTCCAGCTGCAGCGCCTCGACCTCGGTGCTGACCACCGTCCACTCCACCGAGGCCGCCGTGGTGACCATCTGCCGGGTCCGCGGGTGCAGCCCGGACAGGTCTGCGAAGTAGGAGTTCAGCCGGCTGCGCAGGCTCTTCGCCTTGCCGACGTAGATCACCCGGCGGTGCTCGTCGCGGAAGCGGTACACCCCGGGCTGGTCCGGGATCGTCCCCGGTGCCGGGCGGTAGGTGCACGGATCAGACATGCGGCTGCGCCACCCGTGAGTGGCGTTGCGAGCTATAACACTGTTTGCCACTCACGAGAGGGTTGAGGGCATAGCCCTCAACCCTCCTCAGCATCGCCCGGATCCGCCAGCCCCTCCATGGGGACAGCAGGTAGCCCGGATAGGACGCCAGCCAGCTCGCGCTGCCCAGGCTGACGGCGTCCGCGCCGGCCCAGAAGTACTCCCGGCAGTCGTCGAAGGTGCGGATCCCGCCGGTCGCGATCACCGGCAGGGTGACCCCCGCGTCGCGCAGCTCGGCGACCACCCGCAGACCGATCGGCTTCACCGCCCGGCCGGACAGCCCGCCGTAGCGGTTGGCCAGCCACGGCGCCCCGGTCCGCGGGTCCAGCCGCAGCGCGCGCACGGTGTTGATCGCGGTGAGCGCCGAGACCCCGGCGGCGGCCGCCCGCCGGGCATGCCCGACGTAGTCGCGGTCCGGCGACAGCTTGAGGATCACCGGGTGGCGGCTGCGGGGCACCGCCTCGGCGAGCACCCCGTCCAGGATCGGCCCGAAATCGTGATCGACATTCGGGCAGGAGACGTTGAACTCCACGGCCGCGATCTCGCCCGGGGGCACCGCCGCGTTCACCGTGTCGACCAGGGTGACGAACTCCTCGGCGGCGAATCCGCCCACTGAGATGATGGTGTTCTGATCGCGGGTGCGCGGATAGTAGTCACGCAGGTAGGCGTCGATCCCGACGTTGCACCAGCCGAAGGCGTTGATCCAGCCGGCGTCGGCGCGGCGCAGCACCGTGGCGTAGCGGCGCAGCAGGCCGGGCAGGGCCCGCAGTGGCCAGCCGGTGCGGTTGGTGAAATGCCCGTCGCGGGGCTGAACTGTCAGGGTGCGGGTGGTAACCGCGCCGAATCGCCCGAGCGGCACGAACCGGGAGATCGGGCTCATCCCGTAGGGCACCAGCCCGGCGTCGGGGGCGCCGTAACCGAGCAGGCTCGACGAAGTGACCAGCCGGTTGCGCAGCCGGATATCGCCCAGCCAGACCTCGTTCACCGGTCCTCCTTGCGCTCGCGGGAGCTGGCGTCAGGATAAGTCGCGAGCAACCCGTGATCCTCAGCGTGCTGGGTGCGCACCCAGCGTCAGACGGTCGCGACAGCCGGTCACCGCCGGTGGCGCCCAGGCCGGTAGGGCGCCGCCCCAGTCAGGACGCTACCGCTGGTAGCCGTTGATGACCTGCTCGGCATGGATGACGCCATGGGCGGGAGGTGTGGTGGCCAAGGTATTCATCAGCCATTCCAACAAAGATCAAAACCCTACCGCTGAGGTGCGGCGGTGGCTGGTTGCTGAGCGCCACGAGGTGTTCCTGGATCAGGATCCGCGCGATGACATCAAGCTGGGCGAGGAGTGGGAGCAGCGGCTGCGCGCGGCCGACGCGGTGGTCTGCGTGGTCACCTCGGCTTTCCTGGCATCACCGTGGTGTACCCAGGAAGTGGCTTGCGCCCGGGCACAGGGCAGCCGGCTGTTGCCGGTATGGGCCGAGCCGGGGGTGGATCACCCGCTGCTGAGGTCTGTGCATCACGCCGACCTCACCAAGGACCCCACCACGGCGCGCGAGGTGCTGCTGGAGGCGTTGCGTCAGGTTGACGCCGCCGGGGGCTGGGGTGGCCGGATGGCCGGTCGCCGTTTCCGGGACTGCGCCCATTTGACGTCGAGGATCATCAGGTGTTCTTCGGCCGCACTGGCGAGGTGCAACAGCTCGCCGACCTGTTGCGGTCACCCGCCGAGCGCGCCGAACGAACGGTGCTGCTGGTAGTCGGCCCCTCAGGATGCGGCAAGTCATCACTGGTCCGGGCAGGATTGCTGCCTGTGATGGCCGGGGAGGAGGACTGGCGGACGCTGCCACCGATCCTGCCCAGCACCGACCCCGTGGCCGCGTTGGTCAGGCAATTGGCCGCCGCGGCACAGCAGCTCGGCCTGAAGTGGACAGTGCAGCAGGTACGCCACCAGCTCAACGACGACAACGGCCTCACCCGACTGGCCGATGAGCTGCTGCTGGCCGCGCGGGCGCGCCGTCTGCTGGTCGTGGTAGATCAGTTCAAGGAGCTGCTCACCCAGACACCGCCTGATATGGAGGGCGGTTTGTCAAGTGGGCATGGTGAAGCGGTGTCCACGACCGTCGCCGTGGACACCGCTTCGGTTGACCGGATGGCGCGGTGGTGACGAGCGTGTCGGTGT
>JBOHFT010000006.1:0-61437 GCA_050699815.1 Pseudonocardiaceae bacterium
CCCCCGAATTACGGCAGTCTGCATCCAGAACGCGATCAGTGGGGCGTGGGGAGGAAGACGTGGTCGGGGTGGGGGTGGGTGAGGAAGTCGTGGTGGGAGATCTCCCAGCCGTAGGCGCCGGCGTGCTGGAAGACCAGCACGTCTCCGGCGCGCACCAGCGGTACCACGACGTCGCGGGCCAGCACGTCCTTCGGGGTGCACAGCTCGCCGACGACGGTCACGGGTTGGTCGCGGACCTCCGGGCGGGGGCAGCGCAGCGGCCACCGGTCGAGGGCGACGACGGTGAAGGGGTGACTGTGCTGCCAGGACGCGGGCAGCCGGAAGTGATGCGTGCCACCGCGGACGACCAGGTAGTTCACCCCGTGGTTGCGCTTGATGTCCAGGACTTCGACCGCGTAGTAGCCGCACGCCGCGACGAGGAAGCGGCCGCACTCGAAGTCGATCTCCCGCCAGTGCGCCGGGAAACGCTTGATCAGCTGGCCGAGTCCCTGAGTGAAGTACTGCCAGTCGAACTGCTTGGTGAGGTCGGCGTAGTTCACGCCGATGCCCCCGCCGACGTTCACCACCTCGCAGGCCAGCCCGAACTCGCGTTCCCAGCCGATCACCGTGCGGCGATACAGGTCGAGCAGGTCGAGGTGGGCGGCAGCGCTGAGGTTGTTGGACAACGAGTGCAGGTGGAACCCGGCCAGCCGCAGGTGGGGCAGTGCCCGGGCGACCCGGACCGCCTCGGACAGGGCAGCCTCGTCGATGCCGAACTGGGTGGTCATGCAGAGCGTGGCGGTGGGGAACGGGCCGGTGAGGTTGACCCGCAGCAGCACCTCGGCGACCTGCCCGGCCCGGCCGGCCACCGCAGAGATCCGGTGCAGCTCGAGCACGCTCTCCGCGTGGAACCGGGTGACCCGCTGCGCCAGTGCCTGCGCGATCTCCTCCTCGGTCTTGGCCGGTCCCCCGAAGATGATCGGGATGCGCTGATCCACGGCCCGGGCCTTGGCCAGCTCGCCACCGGAGGCGACCTCGAAACCGGCGACCAGCGGAGCCAGCGCACGCAGCAGCGGCTCGGCGCTGTTGGCCTTCATGGCGTAGAACATCCGGCACCGCGCAGGCAGCGCGCGGACCACCCGGCTGACGTGCTCGGTCACCGCGTCCAGGTCGTAGGCGTACAGGCAGACCGGCCGGGCGGCCGCAGAACGGTCGGAGATCAGCGTCACCAGGTTCATGCGTTGCCCGCAGCCAGTGGATTGGGCACCGCGTGCAGCCGCAGCTCAGTGTCGGGCAGCAGCCGCCGCGTGGTCAGCTTCTCCACCGCGATGGTCGGCTTGAACACGTCGAATAGCGCGAACCGGTTGGCGAGCTCGGGGAAGCGCCAGTGGTAGCTCTGGATCGCACCGCGCACCACCGCCCAGAACGCTTGCTCGCTGAACGCGTATGTGTCGGCCAGCAGCATCGCCAGCTCGCCGAGGTTGATGAAGCACAGCGTGTCGAGCAGGAAGTCGGTGACGAGGTCCAGGTCGTCGGTCTCGACCAAGGAGTTGGTGTGGTGCGCCGGTTTCCCGGCGAGCTCGGGGCAGCGCCCTGGGTCGGCCAGCGCCGACCGGGAGAACCGCCCCCCGTTGTGGAAGTCCTTCATCGCCAGCCGTCTCGGACGGCCTGCGGAGTGCACGAGAATCATGTTCTGCGCGTGCGCCTCCAGCGCGATGCCGTGCCGCTGCAGCAGGTGCACCAGCGGCAGGACGGCCACCGCGATCAGCTCCTCGACCCAGCGCCGCACGCCGACAGCGCGCACCCACGGGTCCACCAGCGGGGTGCCGTCGAGCTCGCGCGCGGTGAGCCCGGTGAACGACACCGCTTGCTCCCCGGGCGCCAGGTACAGGTGCAGGCTCTCCCGCCAGATGCAGGCCACCGCGCCGTAGGTGTCCTCGCGCCCCAGGTCGCAGACCGGCACCTGGTCGACCACGACGCCCATCACCTCACCGAGCAGGATCAGCCGCAGTTCGTCGCGCAGGTACGCATCGCTGGCGAGCACCCCCCGCCGCCAGTCGCAGATCCGCGGCGCGTTGCCGACTGAGTGCGGGGACAGCACCCTGATGTCTGAGGTGTTGACGATCGACAGGGACAACTTCAGGTAGGCCCGTCCGGGGACGTCGCGGCAGGCCAGGGTGCGGATGGACTGCTGGGCCAGATGGGTGTGCGGGTCGTTGCCGAGCACGATGAGCTCCCGGTTGCGCAACAAGGCGGCGAAGACATGGCTGACCCGTTCCCGCCATTGCCACGGGTGCACCGGCACCAGCGTGTAGTGCACCGGATCGGCTCCGGCCCGCCGGATCCGCTGGTGGAACTGCTCGACGGTGGCCGGGCCGAGTTGCTCACGCAGGAAC
The DNA here is from genome assembly GCA_050699815.1 of Pseudonocardiaceae bacterium. Taxonomy (GTDB): domain Bacteria; phylum Actinomycetota; class Actinomycetes; order Mycobacteriales; family Pseudonocardiaceae. The sequence goes on from JBOHFT010000006.1 coordinate 2,376, forward strand.
GCGGTCTCGCACAGCCCGGCGGACACCGCCACCGTCGCCACACCCCGGTGGGCGGCCAGCCACAGCGGGTGAATGGCACCGGCGAACTCCGGCCCCCAGGCCAGGTTGTCCTCCAGGTCGAAGCCGATCCGCGACTTGTAGGCGGGGTGGTATAGGTGCGCGTCGGTGATCGCCGACTCCAGCGTGTCGTAGTCCGCGCCGCGTAACACGTCTCCCCGTTGCGCCCGCACGTACTGCGCGAGCGCGTCTTTGACCAGGGTCTCCTCCAGCTCCCTGGCGAACCTCGCCAGACACGCCTCGTCCGCGTGGAGGCCGTCGCGCACCTCGCTGAGCAACCGGGTCGTCGACTCGGCCTCGACGGTGCCGCCGGGCGCGCAGCGCAGCACCGGTTGCGGTCCCAGCCGGACCCGGTCGAACCCGTACCGCCGGGTCGCGGTGAACAGGTAGCAGACCATGCTGCCGTGCTCGTCGGTGCCGTCGATGGCGCAACGCCCGTCGCCGGTGGTCCGCGCCGCCAGTACGCCCTCGTACAGCAGTGACTCCAGCAGTTGCCGCAGCAGCCGCCGCCGCACCTGCACGAACTGCGGGGCACACAGGGCGCGCTCGATGAGCTCTGCTGTGCTCACCGGATCGGCTCGGGTATCGGATTGGGGATGTCCACGTACAGGGGCCATTCACCGCGGCCGGTGAAGCAGCTGATCAGGTTGGCCTTGGCGGGCAGCACCGGGGATTCGAGCAGGTCGTTCGCATACCGGTTGGACTGGGCCGTGCGTAACACCTCCCGCACCACCCGCCACAGCCGCGATTCAGCGGCGTCGGTGTGCCGTCCGAGGACGTGCACGAGGTGGCCGAGGTGGTTGGTGACGGCGTAGTACTTCAGGCGCAGCCAGGCCTCGGCGTCGTCGTAGAGAACCGGGCTGTCGGCGGGGATCGCGTCGCGCGAGCCCCGCGTTCGGCTCACGCTGGTGCCCTCCATGTCGCGCACCCAGAACCGGGCCGGCCAGCCGCCCTCGAGGTGCAGCAACGAGTTCTGCACGTGGGCCTCCAGGCTGATGCCGTGCGCGGAGAATACCGCGAGCAGCGGCAGCAGGGAGATCCCCAGGTAGCGGCGCAACCACTCGGCGACGTCGCCGGTTGCCTGCTGTACGTAGCGGATCAGCTCGGGTTGCTCCCCGTCCGGGCCCTCCTCCAGCAGGCCCGCCACCACCTGAGGCGCCTGCGGCCGGGTGGCGAACGGGTTCTCCCGGTAGAGCACGGTGATGTCGTCAGCCAGCGCGGTGTGGTCGATCGTGCGGTACCCGGTCTCCACCAGCACGTCGAAGCCCTCGTACGCCCATCCGGGCCGCAGTGCCTGGATCAGCCGGCTCGCGTCGAGGGCCCGCCGGGCGTGCTCACCGGGATTGGTGCGGACGAAGTTGGTGATCCGGACGTGCAGCGGCAGCTTCCACGAGATGGCGAAGGTGGGGTCGCACACCGTGCGCACCGACGAGGTCGGGTACACCGGGCCGCCCAGCGGGCCCAGGTCGACCAGACCGCCGCTGGCCCCGACAGCGTTGCGCTGCCGCAGGTAGCCGGCCTGCCACGGGTGCACCGGCAGCAGCGCGTAACCACCCTGGTCCGCTCCGAGCAACCGCTGGGCCTGCTCCTCGACCTCAGGGGGGACCCAGAGCGCAGCGGAGCACCGGTCCTCGACGAGGAGCTCGGGGGCGATCGCGAAATAATGCAGGGCGAAGGAGACGCCCAGCTCGGGCGCGTACGCCGCGAGGTCCTCCGCGGTGAACCCCTCAGCGCTCTTCGGAGTGGGATGGAAGGGGTGGCCGAAGCGCAACGACTGCTCGGCGTGGCGGGTGAGCAGCCGCGGATCCGCTGGTTGCGGTGGGCGGCCGCGTTGCAGGTAGCGGGTGGTGCGGAGCACGCTGTCGTCGATCCGGGCGGCCAGTTCCGCCTGGCGCCGCGCTCGCGCCTGCGGATCGTCGGCCGCCGGTGCGGCAACCGCCGCGAGCTCGGTGAGTAGCACCGCTACCAACTCGCTGTGCCCAGCCGCAACCGCCTCGCCGCCGTCGGGCTGGAGCCGGAACTCGTCGCGGTAGGTGTGGTGACCCAGCATTGACCAGTGCTCGACCCCCGCCAGCACGACGCAGCCTGATCCGGGCAGCCGCACCTGCAGCAGCGTGCCGTCACAGGCGGCGGGCCCGCCGGTTTCCCGCAGGAAGGCGTTGAGCAGTCGCTGCCGAGCGGCCCGCTCCGCGATCACCCGAGCTGGCGCCAGCGGGTTGGGCACCCGCCCGGTGCCGGTCGGCATGCTCACCCCGCCGGAGGACCCGCGGCGCAGCAACGGCCCCAGCACCAGCCGGTTCGGCCAGGTCGGGGCGTGCAGCAGCTCGCGTTCGACCACGTCAGCGACCTCGCTGGGCAGCGTGACCCGGGCGAGCGCATCGACGACCGCCGCCCGCAGCGTGGCCCACAGCACGCGCTCGGCAATGCCGAAGTGCCGCCCCAGCGCGTCCGCGATGCCGTAGAGATTGACTTGGAATCCCAGCGTCTGCAGGTAGCCGAGGAGCTCCTCCGCACCGGACAGCCGCAGTGACTGCCGGGCGCCCGGCGCGATCCGGTACCCCGGGTCGGCCACGCCCGCCGCGGCCATCCAGCCCGAGTGCAGGCGCAGGGTGTCGTGGTCGCGCAGCACGAACCGGTGCGGCACACCGTCCTGCAGCGCCACCACGACGTTCTGCCCGTGCAGCTCGGGCAGCACCCCGTAGCGCAGAAACCCCAGTCCCACCTCGCAGAAGGCCCCGGCCAACCGGCGGAAGAACTCGACGGCGTCAGCGGCGCCGAATCCGGCGGGGCCGATGGCCGGGCCCAGCACGTCCCACTCGTGCGCGGCGAGCGTCGCCATCGGCAGCACCAGCCGGGCCGGATCGTCGAACAGGCCGGCCGGGTAGACCCGCAGCTGCGCCGCGAGCTGCCCGGGACGGTTGTCGAACTCGTCGGTGTCTGAGGGGTGGCGCCAGCCGCACCAGGTCCGCTCGTCACAGAGTTGCACGCGGGCCCGCAGCACCGGGCACCGGTCGATCAGCTCCTGCATGGTGCGCTGCGCGCGCTGCCCGTTGGCCAGGTATCGGGGCGGCAGCAGCCGGGTGGCGCCCAGGGTGGTGACCTTGAGCGGGAGCTTGACGTGCAGCTCGGTGTCGGGAGTGGCCAGCGTGCGCAACGAGGCGGTGGGGTGGAACTGTCCCAGCCCCCGGGCCAGCGGCACCACGTCGCGCGCGGCCAGCTCAGCCGCGTACGCGGTGGGCAGCACGTGCGTGAGGTGCCACGGGTGCACCGGCAGCGGCGCGACGTCATCAAGGTGCAGGCCGGCGCGGTCTACCGCGTCGGTGAGGTATCGCCGGTCCGCCTCGTCGAGCAGCAGTTCGTGCAACCGGTCCGAGGCGGCGCCGCTCCCGTGAACTAGCCGATCCCGGCGCACCGCCACCCAGCCCAGGCCGAGTGGCTGCTGGCGCATCGGCCCGTAGCGGGCCAGCTCCTGTGCCGTCCACCCGGTGGCGGCCCGGGCGGTCGGGTGAAACGCGCGGTTGCGGGTGGCGGCGAGCCGTTCCGCGGTGATTAGCTCGCCGGGACGTGGTCGCGCGCCGGTCAACCGGGCACGTCCGGTGCGGATGACCGCGGCGTGCTGCACCGCCGTGCGCAGGTCGGCGCCGACCTGCCGGGCGTGGGGTGCCTCGGCGGCGGGGTCCGGCCAGCTGGCTGCCAGCAGTTCCAGCAGCTCGTCGGGTTCCAGCCGGCGCGGCTGATCGTCGCTGCTTGCGCCGTGCCATACCGGCGGGCGGGACAGCCGGTAGGGCTGCAGCGCTGCGGCCGGGCGGGCCCGGAAGCACACCCAGCCACGACCCAGGTCGATGCGGCACCACCGCTCGCCGGGCAGCACGGTCTCGCCGGCCAGCGCGATCGGGCGCTCGAGCTGCGCGTGGTCGGCGAACGCGCCGAGGTTTTCCAGGATCAGCGTGTCCACCAGGTCACGCATCACGAGGTCGGACGGCTGGGTGTCCCGGTCGATACGGCTCATGGGTTCGGCGTCAGTACAGGTCCAGCCACGTACCGATCTGCTGGGCGCGGGCCCGGGTGTAGACCTCCGCGGCGCAGGCGATGTCCGCCACCGCCATGCCCATCGGGTTCAGCACGATGATCTCGTCGTCGCGCTCCCGGCCGGGGCGCCGCCCGGCCAGGACCTCACCGAGCTCGGCGTGAAGCTGCTCGCGGGAGAACCTCCCCTCCAGCACCAGCTGGTTGAGGATCTTCTTCTCGCGGTTGCTCTGCTCCCAGTCGTCCACGACGACCTTGTCCGCGTTGAGGAAGACGTCCTGGTGCAGGTCCATAATCGAGACGTTGCTCACGAAGGCGCCGCGGGTGAGCCAGCTGAACGGGATGTAGGGCGCCTCGGTCACCGTGCACGGCACGACGAGATCGCCGGCCCGCACCACGTCCTCGGCGCGGTCAGCCACCTGAATGATGATCGAGGGGTACGCGGCGGTGATGTCGCGGGCGAGGCCCTGTGCGGCGGTGCGGTTGTGGTCGTACACGTGGACGGTGCCGATGTGGTCGAACTGCTGGAGCAGCGCCAGGATCTGGGTTCGCCCGATCACGCCGCAGCCGACGAGCGCGACGTCGGTGAAGCCCTTGCGGGCCAGCTGGGCGGCGGCCAGGCAGGTCACCGCGGCCGTGCGCCAGGCGCTGATCAGGCTGCCCTCCAGGATCCCGATCGGGTAGTTCGTCCGGGGGTCGTTGAGTACGATCACGCCGCTGGCCCTGGCCAGGCCGACCCGGCTGGGGTTGTCGTGCTTGCTGCCGATCCATTTGATGCCGGACACACCGGGGTCAGCCAGGTAGGCCGGCATGGCGACGATCCGGTCGGCGATGTGCCCTTCCTCGCCGGGGACGCGCAGGTAGGGCTTCAGTGGCTGCACCACCTTGCCGTCCGCATGCGCGACCAGCGCGTGGTGCAGGGTGTGCAGGTACAGGTCGGAGTGGTCACCGCCCACGTCGGCGACGTCGCGACGGCTCAGGTACAGGATCCGTGGTGAACCTGCTGGGGTAAACCCGGACCCGGCTGTCCTCATGCTGGGGCCGGTGGCGCGTAGCGGCGCTGCTGCTCGGCCAGCCAGTCGTCGTCGTACATGAGGTCGAGGTAGCGGTCCCCGCGGTCCGGGAAGATCGTGACAATGCGGCAGGGCTGGCGCAGTTCGGGCAATGCTTGGCAGATCGCGGCTACCACGGACCCGGTGGAGCCGCCCGCGAAGACACCCTCGGTCTCCAGGAGAGCGCGGCAGGCTTTCGCCGCCTCCAGGTCGCTCACGTGGACGACCTGGTCGATTTCCGCCCGCTGGAGCAGCTCCGGAACGCGGCTGGCGCCGATACCGGGGATGTCGCGGCGTCCCGGCGGGCCGCCGAAGATGATCGAACCGGTGGCGTCGACCGCTACCACCCGCAGATCAGGGAAGCGCTCACGGAGCCGCCGGGAGCAGCCGAGGATGCTGCCCGTGGTGCTGACCGCGGCGAACAGGTAGTCCGGGGGCCGTACGAGCTGTTCGGACATCTCCGCTCCGGTGCCGTGGTAATAGGCCTCCCAGTTGCGGTTATTTGCGTACTGGTTGATCCATACGGCAGTGGGCATCTTCGCCAGCAGCTCCTGCACGCGACAGATCCGGGTCTGCAGATACCCGCCCGCGTCGTCCGGCTCACCGACGACGTCGACATCAACACCGAGCCGACGCAGGATCGCGATGTTCGCGGGGGTCGCCTTGGGGTCGACCACGCAGGTAAACGTCAGCCCGTGCAGCCGGGCAGCAATGGCCAGCGCGATCCCGAAGTTCCCGGAGCTGCTCTCCACGAGATGGGCTCCCCGGGGAATTGACCCGTCCGCAATGCCTTTCTCGATGATATAACGTGCCGGGCGGTCCTTCATGCTCCCCCCCGGGTTCATGAATTCGAGTTTTGCGATCACCTCGATGCCGGGCTGCGGGAAAAGCCGGTTCAGTGTCACCATCGGCGTGTTACCCACGCACGCCAGCACGGAGTCGTGCAGGCACTCTATGGCGGTGTCGGCGACGGTCATGCAGCCACCCCTTCACAGTTGCTGGATGCAAACACGTTAGATACATGGTGTTCACATTTAGGTGAGCCTAACACTGCGGCCGCTGCGCCGTTTCTCATGGCCCCCGCCACGGCCGGTAGTCGCCGCGCATCCCGACGGGCCGGGTGCCGGCGTGGCGCGGTAGCCTAACCGCCGTTCACCGGCCCGCCGCGACCGGTTGACCGGTATCATTGAGGAGGGTACGTGTCGGCAGGTGAGATCGCTGCACTGATTGCCGCTGGTGCGTTCGTCGTGCTGGTCGGCATGCTCGCCGTGCCGCTGATCAAGCTAGGGCGCACCCTGGATGAGGCCACGGTGGCGATCCGCAAGGCGAGCGACAGCTCCGATCCGCTGTTCACCGGTGCGAACACCACCGTCACCCAGGTGAACGCCCAGCTGGAGAGGCTGGACGGGATCACCGCGAACGCGCAGGCGGTCACCGGCAACGTCTCCGCGCTGACCTCCCTGTTCACCGCGACCCTGGGCGGGCCGCTGGTGCGGGTGGCGGCGCTGTCCTACGGCGTGAGCAAGGCGATGCGGCGCCGCAGCAAGAGCCGCAAGGGCGGCGAACGCGGGCGCCCACGCGGCCGGCGGAATGGGGGTGGGCGGTGAAGCGGATTCTCTGGTTCGGCCTGGGCATTGCCGCCGGGGTCGCAGCGAGCCGTAAGGCCAGCGCCGCCGCCCGCCGGATGACTCCCGCAGGCGCGGCTGAGAACATCGGCGAGGCGGTTCGGGAACTGGCTGTGGCGGTGGGATCCTTCGGCGCCGACGTGCGCGCCGGGATGGTCGAGCGGGAAGCGCAACTGCACGCCACCGTCGCCCAGCAGACCGGCATCGACACCGCCCCACAGCAGCGTCGGCTCCCGCAGCAGAGTCGGCGCAGTGCTGCCTCCACCGGGGCCTAGTCTCGATGGCGTTTGGCCCACCCATCGGAGTTTCGAGGAAGACCTGTGCAGACCCACGAGATCCGCCAGCGGTTCACCGACCATTTCGAGCGCGCTGGGCACACCGTGGTGCCCAGCGCTTCGCTGCTGCTCGATGACCCGAACCTGCTGTTCGTCAACGCCGGCATGGTGCCCTTCAAGCCCTACTTCCTCGGCCAGGCCACACCACCTTACCGTCGCGCGACCTCCGTCCAGAAGTGTGTGCGCACCCCGGACATCGATGAGGTCGGAAAGACCACGAGGCACAACACCTTCTTCCAGATGGCCGGCAACTTCTCCTTCGGGGACTACTTCACGCAAGGGGCCATCGAGCACGCCTGGCAGCTGGTGACCGGCCACCCCGACGCCGGCGGCTACGGCTTGGACCCGGACCGCATCTGGGTCACCGTGTTCACCGATGACGACGAAGCCGAGCAGCTGTGGCGCACGATCGCTGGGATGCCCGCCGAGCGCATCCAGCGTCGCGGGATGGAAGACAACTTCTGGTCCATGGGTGTGCCCGGACCGTGCGGACCCAGCTCGGAGATCTATGTCGACCGCGGCCCGGAATTCGGCCGACCCGGCGGCCCGGTCGTCGATGAGGATCGCTACCTGGAGATCTGGAACCTGGTCTTCATGCAGGACGAGCGGGGCGAGTCCACCGGACCGGGCAAGGGTGACTTCCCGATTCTCAGGCCGCTGCCCGCCAAGAACATCGACACCGGGATGGGCATCGAGCGGGTGGCGCTGCTGCTGCAGGACGTGCCCAACGTGTACGAGACCGACCTGCTGCGGCCGGTGATCACCCGCGCCGAGCAGCTCTCCGGCCGGCGCTACGGGCAGGATCCGGCCGACGACGTGCGTTTCCGGGTGATCGCCGATCATGCCCGCACCGGCGTGATGCTCATCGGCGACGGGGTGACCCCGGGCAACGAGGGGCGGGGCTACGTGCTGCGCAGGCTGCTGCGCCGCACCGTGCGATCCGCGCGCCTGCTCGGCGTGACCGAACCGGTGCTCAGTGACATCACCGCGGTGGTGCGCGACACGATGGGCCCGTCCTACCCCGAGATCGGCACCGACTACCAGCGGATCGAGGCGGTCGCCCGCGCCGAGGAGGAGGCGTTCCTGGCGACCCTGTCCGCCGGGTCGCGAATCTTCGATCTGGCGGTGGCCCGGACCCGCCAGGCCGGTGGCTCGCGGCTCGCCGGAGACCAGGTCTTCCAGCTGCACGACACCTACGGGTTCCCTATCGACCTGACCCTGGAGATGGCTGCCGAGGCCGGGCTGTCGGTCGACGAGACCGGCTTCCGCATGCTGATGGCGCAGCAGCGGCAGCGGGCCAAGGCCGACGCGGCGGCCCGCCGTTCCGGGCACGGGGACCTCAGCGAGTACCGCACCGTGCTCGACGCGCACGGCCGTACCGACTTCCTGGGCTACCACGATCTCGCCGCGCAGGCCCGGGTGATCGGTCTGCTCGTCGACGGCGCCGGGGTACCGGCAGCGGGCCAGGGCAGCGCGGTGGAGGTGGTGCTCGACCGGACCCCGTTCTACGCCGAGGGCGGTGGCCAGCAGTCCGACACCGGCCGCCTGGTCGGTGACGGGTTCGCCGTCGAGGTGGCCGACGTGCAGTCCCCGGTGGGCGGCCTGTCGGTGCACCGCGGGACGGTCGTCTCCGGTGAGGTCCGCCTCGACGCCCCGGTCGCCGCGGAGGTGGACGCCACCCGCCGGCAGGCGGTGGCGCGGGCGCATTCCGCGACGCACCTGGTGCACGCCGGTATCCGAAGGGCGCTGGGCACCAGTGCCGTACAGGCCGGCTCGCTCAACGCCCCGGGGCGGCTGCGCTTCGACTTCACCTCACCGGGCGGCGCGGTGCCGCCCAGCGTGCTGGCCGACGTCGAGGACGAGGTCAACGAGGTGCTACTGCGGTCGCTGCCGGTCACCGCCGACGTGATGTCGATGCAGACCGCCCGCCGCGACGGCGCGATCGCCATGTTCGGCGAGAAGTACGGCGACGCGGTGCGGGTCGTCACGATCGGGGACTACTCCAAGGAACTCTGCGGCGGAACCCATGTGCCTAACTCGGCCGACATCGGCCTGATCAAGCTGCTGTCCGAGGCGTCCATCGGTGCCGGAGTGCGCCGGGTGGAGGCGCTGGTCGGCCTCGACGCGTTCCGTTTCCTGGCCCGCGAGCACGTGCTGGTCGCGCAGCTCGCCGAGCAGCTCAAGGCCCGGCCCGAAGAGCTGCCCGATCGCATCGGTGCGATCACCGAGCGGCTGCGCGCCGCCGAGCGCGAGCTGGAGCGGCTGCGCGCCACTGCGGTGCTCTCCTCGGCAGGCACCCTGGCCGAGGGTGCGGAACAGTTCGGCGCGACCGCGCTGGTGGCAGCCGTTACCCCCGCGGGGGTCAGCGGCCCAGACCTGCGGGCGCTGGCGACCGATGTCCGGGGGCGGCTCGGCGAGCGGTCCGGGGTGGTGGCGCTGTTCAGCGTCGACCCCTCGGCGAGCAAGGTCTCCTTCGTGGTGGCCACCACCGCGGCAGCGGGGCCTGGCGGCGGGCGCTCTGGTGCCGGTATTCGGCCCCGCGGTCGCGGGTCGCGGCGGCGGCAAACCAGACCTCGCCCAAGGCGGCGGCACCGACCCCACCGGCATCCCCGCCGCGCTCGCGGCGCTGCGCACCGAGCTAGCCGCCCGGAACGGCGCGTGACGTGATAGGTCGGCGGCTGGGGGTGGATGTCGGGGAGGTGCGGGTCGGAGTGGCGTTGTCTGATCCGTCCGGGGTGCTCGCAACGCCCCTGGTTACCCTGAGCCGCGACCGCCCGGGGGGTGCGGACCTTGCGGCATTGGCTGCATTGGTCATCGAGCACGAGGTGGTGGAGGTGGTGGTCGGGCTCCCGCGCACGCTGGCCGGGCGGCACGGTCCAGCGGCGTGCGCGGCGCAGGATTACGCCCGCGCCCTGGCGGATCGGATCGGTGCCGATGTTCCGGTCCGGCTGGCCGACGAGCGCCTCACCACCGTCTCGGCCACCAGGGTGCTGGCCGGCCGGGGTGTCCGCGGCCGCAAGCAGCGCGCGGTGGTCGACCAGGCCGCGGCGGTGGAGATTCTGCAGGGTTGGCTGGAGGCACGGCGGGCGGCGTTATGACCGCCGACGTACTTGGTCCCGCGGAGGCGGCGTTATGACCGCCGACGTACTTGGTCCCGCGGAGGCGGCGTTATGACCGCCGACGTACTTGGTCCCGCGGAGGCGGCGTTATGACCGACGACCTCGGGCTGTTCGGGGATACCACTGACGCCGCGGAGCGGGCTGACGGGCGGCGAGAGCGGCGCCAGGCCAGGGAGCGGCGCCGCCGCTTTGTCGTACTCAGCACTGTACTGGCCGTGCTGGTGCTGGCCGGCGCTGGGGTCTTCCTCGGCGTGCAGAAGCTACAAGAGTTACGCGAGGTGCCCGACTTCCCCGGAGCCGGTGGTGCGGCGGCGATCGTGCAGGTCGAGGAGGGCCAGAGCCTCAGTGCGATCGGGGCCACCCTGACCCGGCGCAACGTGGTGGCCAGCGTCCGGGCCTTCACGGCGGCCGCTGCGGCCGATCCCCGGATCAAAGCGGTGCAACCCGGCTACTACCAGTTGCGTGAGCGGATGTCGGGCTCCGCCGCGGTGGCGAGACTGCAGGAACCGGCGGCTCGGGTCGGTCACCTGCAGATCCGCGGTGGTATGCAGCTCGATGATGTCGGCCTGCCCGATGGCAAGACTGCTCCGGGACTGCTCACCGAGATCTCCCGGGCCAGCTGCGCGGTGAACGGGGCGGTGAGCACCTGCGTGAGCGCCGACGACCTCCGCACCGCGATGGGCCAGACCGATCCGGCCCAGCTCGACATACCGGGCTGGGCCACCGATCCGGTGGCACGGGTCGAGTCTGGTCGGCGCCTGGAGGGTCTGCTGGTCCCGGGCACCTATGATGTGCGCCCCGGCAGTTCGGCGGCGGAGCTGCTGCGGCAGGTCACCGCCACCTCGATGGCCCGGCTCCTGGCAGCGGGGTTCCCCGCCTCGGCGGCAGCCACTGGTTACAGCCCCTACGAGGTGCTGGTGATCGCCTCGGTGATCGAGCGGGAGGCCATCACCGCAGACTTCGGCCGGGTCTCGCGGGTGATCTACAACCGGCTTACTGCCGGGATGCCACTCCAGATGGATTCCACCATCAACTACCTGCTGGACCGGCCGGAGGTGCGCACGTCGGACGCCGACCGGGCCCGGCCGGGCCCGTACAACACCTACCTCAACGGCGGGCTGCCGGCGTCGCCGATCGGGTCGCCGGGCGCGGCGGCTTTGTTGGCCGCGCTGAACCCGGAGCCGGGACCCTGGCGGTACTTCGTGAAATGCCAGCAAGATGGCACGTCCTGCTTCTCGGTGACGATCGATGAGCATGGCGCGGCGGTCCGTGACGCGGTCGCCCGGGGTGTGTTCTGACGCTGCGTGTTCTGACGCTGCGTGTTCAGCTGAGAATCTGTCCCCACCTACTTCGCTATCCACAGCCACCGGTCCCGACCCGCCCGTCCGTCGCGTGTGCCGGGCAGGCTTGCGGGCGTGGGCAGTGTGCTGGCGGCCGTGACCGGTGCCGCTGCAGGTGCTGGTGGGGCGGTGCTGCTGCGCCGGATCCCGCGGGGTGTCCGGGTGCCGGTGCCAGTGTGCGCCGTGCTGGTGGCGGTGCTGTGGGCCGTGGCCGGCGAGCGAGCCGACGGCCTGCCGGTGTGGTGGTGGCCGGTGCCGCTGGTGCTGGCCTGGGCCGGCGTGCTGCTGGGTGCCGCCGACGTCGTCGCCCGGCGGCTACCTGATGCCCTGACCCTGCCTGCGTATCCGGTGGTCGCGGTGCTGCTGGTCATCGCCGCTGCCGGTGTCGGGGGCACTGACCTGCTGGTTCGGGCCGTGGGGGGTGCGCTGCTATGGGCCGGTGGGTACGCAGCCGTGCGGCTGATCGCGCCGAGCGCCCTGGGCGGCGGCGACGTGAAACTCGCCGGCAGCCTGGGCGCGCTGGCTGCTGCCGCCTCGTGGCCGGGGTTGCTGCTAGCCGTGCTGGCGGCCACCGTGCTGACCGCGGTGGTTGCCGGACCCGCACGGATGCTCGGTTACCGTGACGTACCCCATGGCCCCGCCATGCTCGCGGCAGCCTGGCTGGTCGTACTACACCCCCTGGTGTGATCCTGGTGTCCCGCTGCGGGCAAACCTCACTGCCGGGATAGGCCAGCATGACGAAGGGAATGGAACTGATCGTGACGAACACGAGCCCGTGGTCGGGCCGACGGCTGCACTTCATCGGTGCTGGCGGCTGCGGCATGTCCGGATTGGCGCTGGTCGCCCACCAGCTTGGTGCGACCGTGACCGGATCGGACGCCAGGGACGGCATCTTCCTGGTGTCGCTGCGCCGCGCTGGCGTGAACACGATCACGATCGGCCACGATGTGGCGAACCTTCCCGAGCACGGCGAGGTCGTCTACTCCTCGGCGGTGCGCACCAGCAACGTGGAACGGGCCGCGGCGGCCGAGCGGGGCCTGGCGCAGCTGCACCGGTCGCAGTTGCTGGCGGAACTGACCCGGACGCACCGCACGATCGCGGTGTGCGGGGCCCACGGCAAGACCACCACCACCGCGCTGCTCGCCCACGTGCTGACCGCCTGTGGGATCGACCCCTCCTACGTCGTCGGGGGCCTGCTGGCGCCGCCGGCCGCGCATGCGCGGGTCGGCGGCAGCGGCTGGCTGGTGATCGAGGCCGATGAGAGCGACCGGTCCCTGCTCGCTTACGACGCCGAGATCGTGCTGGTCACCAACGTGGACCTGGACCACACCGGCGTCGGTGACGCCGGGTACCGCAACACCGACGAGGTCGCGAAGGTCCTGGCGGAGTTCGCCGGGCGCGCGAAGCGGGTGTTCGGCTCCGCGCAAGCCGCGACCGCGCTGGCGCCGTATCTGGGTAACCGGGTGACCGTGGTCGAACCCGGGCACACGTCAGCGGGCCCGCCGGAGTTCGAGCTGAACGGGGTGCAGTTCGCGGCCTGCCATCCGGGGTGGCACAACGCCCGCAACGCCGCCCTCGTCGTGTCCCTCGCTCAGCACCTCGGCTGTGAGGACAGCGCGATCCAGGCGGGGTTGGCCTCGTTCCCCGGGCTGGCCCGCCGGTTCGAGCTCAAGGGCGCTCTGCCGGGCAACGTGGCGGTGTACGACGACTATGCCCACCACCCGGCGGAGGTCGCGGCAGTGATCGCCGCCGGGCGGACCATCACGGCTGGCCGGGTGCTGGTGGTATTCCAGCCGCACCTGTTCAGCCGCACCCAGCAGTTCGCAGACCAGTTCGCCGAGGCGCTGGCGACCGCGGATCGGGCGTGGGTGCTTCCGGTGTATCCGGCACGGGAGAATCCGGCCGACTGGGATGGGGTGACCAACCGGTCGATCACCGACCGCGTTCCCGATCCGTCGGTGGTACAGCCAGCTGAGGACCGCGACGGGATGGTGCGGCTGCTGCGCGACACGGCCGCCGAGGGTGACGTCGTGGTGTTGGTGGGCGCCGGGGATGTCGGCGCCCTCGCCGAGCCGCTGCTCGCCGACACCGGAAACTAGCGCACTTTCGGTGTTCAGTGTCCCGGCACCGGGCCGGCGAACGCGGTCGGCCAGTTCGGTGAAGCACCCACCTGGACGGGTCAGGAGGGGCCGGCTGGTTCAGCGGCGAAGGTCGCGCCGGGGTCGGGTGGTTCACCGCCGACGCGGGTGACGATCTCATAGGCGATGGCGCGGAGCTTGATGTTGCGGTGGTGCGAGGCGCGGCGGAGGATCTCGAAGGCAGCGGCGGCGGTGCACCGGTTCTGGCCCATGATGATGCCGATGGCCTGGTCGATGACGGTGCGCGAGGCGAGGGCGGTTTCGAGCTGACGGGTGAGCTGGACCTGGTCGGTCAGTCGTACTGCCAGGCGAAGCGCCCGAGATGTTTCCTCGGCGAGGCCTTCGGCTCGCTCTTGCCGGTCGGTGGTGAACACCGCCGGCTGTCCTGCGTAGAAGTTGAGCGCCCCGCGCACGCCCGGGCCGCCGGCCAGCGGGACCGACAGGGCAGAGGCGATCCCGTGGGCGAGGGCGCAAGCCGCCCTGGCGGTTGCGGAGTACCATATCAGGTTGTTGCGCGCGAATTCCGCCACGGGGAACATGCCATTTCGTGCGTACCGTACTTACGCGGCGCAGGAAGCTGTGCATGAGGCAGGCAGAGTTATCGACCGCGTCGCAGAGATGCTGCGGATTGAGGCGGCCGGCACGCTGACAGGCGGCGCGGAATGAATACAACCGAACCGGAGCCGGCCTCGGCGGTAATCAAGTATGCCGGGCGACTAACGTCGGACGATGTGGCTGCTGCGACGCGCGTGCTGGCCGTGGTGTGGTGCCGCTCGGTGGGGACCTCGTGGACGTTGGAATTTCACGAACTCGGCCATGGCCTGGCGCCCGGGAAGATCATTGGTTGGATCAGCTCAGGCGTGCCGATTTCTCAACCGGAGCCAGAAGCGCTGGCCCGCGAGCTACTCGCCGAACGCGGGCTGCAGCTGTTCCACGATTCGTCCGTTGGCCCCGGTACCCGCAGTCGGCACGGCCTTGGCTACGTGTGCGGGGACGCTGAGTTGATCAAACTGGCGGACGTAGTGCGCAACGATGCCGCCGAGGCTGGGGTGCACCCTGTGGTGCTGGCCACACAATGGGTCGCGGCCGGGTTCTCCGCCGACGCCGCCGCCGGCTGGATAACCGTGGGGGTCCGTTCGCCACAGGTGGCGCAGCAGACGGCGTCCTCGGAGCGCACAGTCAGTGGATCAGCATCACACGGCAGGACAGGCCGGGGGCTTTGCTGAGTCTGACGTCCGCAGTGAGCAGCGGCTTTTCCAGTCAGACGTTCCACCAGTCCGATGTCGCCGTCAGGTAGGCCAGGCCCACCGCTTCCTGGGCGATGCGGTGACCCTTGGTGAGAAGCAGCCGACCGGGCTGGCGGTGCTGGGGATCGAGCCGCCGACGAGCTCGTTCGCACGCTGCGTGTCGAGGGGGGAGCTGCGCACCGCGCCGGCGACCCACCGCGAGGAGCGCGGTGGGTGGCTGTTGACCGCCTCCGAGGATGACGAGCTGCCGGCCGATTTCCGTCGTTGATGGTGAAGACCTTCGACTCGTACTCGACGCGTTCGTCGGCGCCGCTACCTTGCCGATGTTCAGCCCTTCGTTGCGCCCGGCGGTCCGGGCGTACGCCGGCGGTCGTCACGCTGCCGCGCTGGCCCGGCCGGCGGATCGATGTCGGCACCGCCCGGTCAGGTGCGGGCGGTCCCACACCAGTTGGCCCCTGCCCGCGGCCGCCGTGATAGACCATGCTCGTGCGCCGTGCCGCCACTCACCGCCGATGATCGGTATCGCCGACCCCGGACAGGCCGAGGCCGACCTCGCCGCGGGCGAGCTGACCTGCCCGGGATGCGCCGGGCCGCTGCACCGCTGGGGCCACGCCCGGGCCCGCACCGTGCGTGATCACGGATCGGCCACGCTGAGGCTGCGTCCGCGGCGAGCCCGCTGCCCGGCCTGCCGGGTGACCCACGTGCTGCTGCCTGGTGCGGTCGCACCGCGGCGGGCCGACACCACCGCCGTGATCGGTGCGGCATTGCGGGCCAGCGCCGGTGGGGCCGGATACCGGCGAATCGCCGCGCTGCTGGAGCGGCCGGTGTCCACCGTGCGGCGCTGGGTCCGCGCCGGTCGCGACTCCGAGCACATCGAGTGGCTGCGTGCCCAGGCGGTCGAGTGGATCGCCCGGGTCGACCGCGAAGTCATGGCCGCGCTGACACCCGAGGCCACCCGGCTGGGTGAGGCGTTGACCGCGCTGGCCGCCGCTGCGGTCACCATCCGGGACCGGGTCGTCCCGCACGTGCCGGCCTGGACGATCATCGGGCAGATTACCCGCGGCCGGATCGTCTCCCCCGCCCGTTCGGGCTGACAACAACACCCCGGCCAGGTCCTCACGCGTCCGCATTCCGGCGCCACCGTGACGATGCCGGCCGCCCCCCCGGGGGTATCCGGCGGCGCGTTGCCGACCAGCGCGCCACCACACCGACCACGACCATCCGGAATGCCCGAGTCTCGTCGTCATCCTGAACGGCGCTTACATCGGCACCGTCAGCGGCGGGCAACAGGGCAGGCGCGGCACTCCGTGGCCGCCTCGGTGAGTTGCCTCGCGGCCGGTGCGACGTCGGTCGTTGGCGTGGCCTGGGCGATTGACGACGACGCAGCGGGACATTTGATGTCCCGGACCTACCAGGAGTACTTCCATGGCATGACACTAAGCCGGGCGATGCGCTCGGCTTACCTGTCGCTTGATTCCGGCCGGCAAACGCTGGCCTCGGGCCTTGCGGTCGTCGGGATCGATGTGGGGTCGCCCCGAGCTTCGTCACACCGCTGAGCGTTGTGAAATAGCCTTCAAGAGCCGGGCGCCTAGCAGGACGTTCTGGATGCAGAACGCTGCTATTCGGCTCCAGATAAGCGCGTTCTGCATCCAGAACGCGACACTGCGAGCATCCGGTCTCGGTGTTCTGATCACAACTGCGGTGCGGCTGGTTGAGGATCTTGGTCCGGGTCCCCTCCGGAGCCGGTCGGACTAGCGGCCGGGACCTGGTGGCTTCTACTGTGCCATTGCTGGGAGCGGAGTCGGGGCTGGGCAAGGAAAGGACCGACATGTTGCTGTCGCCGCATGAGCAGGAGAAGCTTCTCGTACACGTGGCCGCCCAGCTGGCCAGGGACCGCCGGGCGAGGGGATTGCGGCTGAACTACCCGGAGGCCGTCGCGTTGATCACCTCCTGGGTGCTGGAGGCGGCCCGCGACGGGCGCAGCGTCGCTGATCTGATGGCGGGGGGTCAGCGGGTGCTGGGCCGGGACGACGTCCTGGACGGGGTGCCGGAGATGATCACTTCGGTGCAGGTCGAGGCGACTTTTCCGGATGGCACGAAGCTGGTCACCGTGCACCGGCCGGTGCAGTGACCGGCCCGCGGCCCATTCCAGGTGAGCTGCTGCTCGCCGGCGAACCTGTCGTGTTGGGTCTGCACACTGGCCAGGAGCTGATCGTGCGCAACACCGGCGACCGGCCGATCCAGGTCGGGTCGCACTACCACCTCGCCGCGGCGAACCCCGCGCTGGAGATGGACCGCGACGCCGCCACCGGGATGCGGCTCGCGGTTCCGGCCGGCACCTCGGTGCGCTTCGAGCCCGGCATCGAACGGGTGGTGCGGGTGGTGCCGCTGGGTGGCACCTGCACCGTGCCCGGGCTGCGCCTTGATGTCCCAGATCCGAGCGGGCTCGCAGAACGAGCAGTCAGCGGGGGTCGGTGGACGGTCGAGCGCGGCCGCTACGCCCAGCTCTACGGCCCCACCGAAGGTGACCGGGTGCGGCTGGCCGACACCGATCTGCTCCTGGAGGTCACTGAGGACCGCTGCCGCGGCCCGCACGGCGGCGATGAGGTGGTTTTCGGCGGGGGCAAGGTGATCCGGGAGTCGATGGGCCAGGCCCGGGCCTCCCGGGCCGACGGCGCACCGGACCTGGTGATCACCGGCGCCGTCGTGCTGGATCACTGGGGAGTCGTCAAGGCCGACATCGGGGTGCGGGACGGCCGGATTGTCGGCCTGGGCAAGGCCGGCAACCCGGACATCATGGACGGGGTGCACCCCGCGCTGGTCATTGGCCCGGGCACCGAGGTGATCGCCGGCAACGGGATGATCCTGACGGCCGGCGCGGTGGACAGCCACGTGCACCTGATCAGCCCGCAGCAGGTGCCCGAGGCGCTGGGGTCGGGTGTGACCACCCTGATCGGTGGCGGCACCGGCCCCGCGGAGGGCACTAAGGCGACCACTGTGACCCCGGGTGGGTGGTATCTGGCCCGGATGCTGGAGTCCCTGGACGAGCTACCGGTGAACGTCGCGCTGTTAGGTAAGGGCAACACCGTGGGCGAGCCAGCGCTGTACGAGCAGGTAGCGGCCGGGGCCAGTGGTTTCAAGCTGCACGAGGACTGGGGATCCACCCCGGCGGCGATCGATGCCTGCCTGCGGGTCGCCGACGACACCGGCGTCCAGGTGGCGATCCACACCGACACGCTCAACGAGGCGGGCTACGTCGCCGACACGCTGGCGGCGATCGCCGGGCGAACCATCCACACGTATCACACCGAGGGGGCCGGCGGCGGCCACGCGCCGGACATCATCACCGTCGCGGCGCAGCCGTACGTGCTGCCCAGCTCGACTAACCCGACCCGCCCGCACACCGTGAACACCCTCGACGAGCACCTCGACATGCTCATGGTCTGCCACCACCTCAACCCTGCCGTGCCGGAGGACCTTGCGTTTGCGGAGAGCCGGATCCGGCCGTCCACCATCGCCGCCGAGGACCTGCTGCACGACCTCGGCGCCATCTCGATGATCGGGTCGGACTCGCAGGCGATGGGCCGGGTGGGCGAGGTGATCGTGCGGACCTGGCAGACCGCGCACGTCATGAAGCGCCGGGTGGGGGCGCTGCCCGGGGACCCGCCGACGTCGGACAACCTGCGGGCCCGGCGGTATGTGGCCAAGTACACGATCTGCCCGGCCGTCGCGCACGGGCTCGACGGTGAGGTCGGCTCGGTGGAGGTGGGCAAGCTCGCCGACCTGGTGCTGTGGCAGCCTGCGTTCTTCGGGGTCCGGCCCAGCGTCGTGCTCAAGGGCGGCATGATCGCCTGGGCGGCGATGGGCGACTCCAACGCCTCCATCCCGACCCCGCAGCCGGTCCTGCCCCGGCCGATGTTCGGGGCTGCCGCGGTGACTGCCGCCGCCACCTCGGTGCACTTCGTGGCCCCCGCAGCCGTGCAGGGCGGCCTGGCCGGTCGGCTGGCGGTGCGGCGCCGGCTGGTGGCAGTGCGCGGCACCCGGGCGCTGCGCAAGGCTGATATGCCCCTGAATGATGCGCTGCCGCGCATTGAGGTGGACCCTGAGACATTCACCGTCCGGATCGACGGTGAGGTGGTCGAACCGCATCCCGCGGAGGAACTTCCGATGGCTCAGCGCTACTTTCTGTTCTGATGGTCACGCTGGGATCGCTGCTTGTGGCCGATTCGCGGTTGCCTACCGGGGGCCACGCGCACTCCGGTGGGGTGGAGGCGGCCGTCGAGCGCGGCCTGCTGTGTGACGAGGCCGACCTCGCGCTGTTCCTGGCGGGCCGGCTGCGCGGCAGCGGCCCGGTGGTCGCCGCCGTCGCTGCGGCCGGCTGCCTGTTCGCAGCCGACCCCGCGCCGGCGGACTGGGGCCGTTGGGATGCCGCGGTGAGCGCCCGCATCCCCTCGGCCGCGCTGCGGGAGGCGTCCCGCGCGCAGGGCGCGGCGTTGCTGCGGACGGCGCGCCGGGTCTGGCCGTCCTCGCCGCTGGAGGCGCTGTGTCAGACGGGCCGCCCGCACCATCCACTGGTGCTCGGCGTCGTGGTCGCCGCCGCCGGGGATGATGCCGACGTCGCGGCGTTGCTCGCCGTACACCACCTGCTCGGCGGGGCGTGCTCGGCCGCGGTGCGGCTGCTCGGGATGGACCCGATCGCCGTCGCCGCAGTCCAGGCGCGCGCCAGCGGGCCGGCCCAGGAGGTGGCGCTGGCGGCGACCCGGGTGGCGCGGGAGGCCGTCGCCCAGCAGGACACCCGCCTGCTACCCAGCACCGGTACCCCGCTGCCGGAGGTGCTCGCCGAACTGCACGCCCGCACGGAGGTGACCCTCTTTGCATCGTGAGGACGGGATCGACCGGATGCCGATCCCGGCGGCCGGACGCGCGGACCGGGCGCTGCGGATCGGCATCGGCGGGCCGGTCGGCGGCGGCAAGACCGCGCTGGTCGCCGCGCTGTGCCGGACGCTGCGTGACGAGCTGTCTGTGGTGGTGGTGACCAACGACATCTACACCACCGAAGACGCCGACTTCCTGCGTACCAACGGGGTGCTGCCTGACGAGCGGATCCGGGCGGTGCGCACCGGCTGCTGCCCGCATACCGCGATCCGCGACGACATCACCGCCAACCTCGACGCGGTGGAGGAGCTCACCGCCCGCTACGACCCCGACCTGGTGCTGGTGGAAAGCGGCGGGGACAACCTCACCGCCACGTTCAGCTACGGCCTGATCGACGCGCAGGTGTTCGTCCTTGATGTCGCCGGTGGCGACAAAGTGCCCCGCAAGGGCGGCCCCGGGGTCACCCGCTCCGACCTGCTGGTGATCAACAAGATCGATCTCGCCCCGCTGGTCGGCGCGGACTTAGACGTGATGCGCCGGGACGCTGCGGCGGTCCGCGGCGATCGGCCCACCATGCTGATCTCGCTGCGCGAACAGCCGGACGCCCGACCGGTCGTGGGCTGGGTGCGCAGCTTGCTCCGGTCAGCGGCCCGTCGGTAAGAGGCTGTCGTTGAGGGGCTGGCATTGAAGGTCCGGGCGGAGCTCACGGTCGAACGCGGCCCGCATTCCGCCCGGCTCCGCTGGCGCTCGGCCCCGCCGGTCGTGTTGCGCCAGACCGGTCTGAACCGGATGCACCTAGTACAGGCCACAGGTGGTCCGCTGGGCGGCGACGAGCTGGGACTGGACGTCCACCTCGGGGCTGGCACCTGCCTGCACGTGCGCTCCGCAGCCGCCACCGTGGTGCAGCCGAGCAGCCCTGCCGCGCCAGCGCGGTGGACCGTGGCTGCCGACCTCGCTGATGGGGCAGTGCTGGACTGGCGCCCGGAACCCACTGTCATCTGCGACGGCGCGGAGCTACGTAGCAGCATGACCGTGGCATTGCGGGGCGGGGCGCGCGCAGTGCTGCGCGAGGTGGTGGTGCTCGGCCGTGCCGGTCAGCGCGGCGGGCGCTGCCACGGCGAGCTCACCGTCGAGTGCGACGGTGCCCCGCTGCTGGCGCACACCCTGCTGCTCGATGGCGCCGATCCGGTGCTCGCTGGCCCAGCAGGCACCGGCGGGGCGCGCGTTGTCGGGATGCTGGCTGTCGTGGGGGAGGGGATCGACGGTCCACCGCAGGACGCCGGCGAGGAGCCGGGACTACGCTGGGCGTGCTCGGCCCTCGACGGCCCAGGCCGCCTGCTGCTCGCCCTCGGCGACCGCCCAACAGCGGTGTCCGCGCTGCTAGACAAGGCTGCGGCGCAGGCGTGAGCCAGCGGTCGAAGCCTACGACTATCCGGGAGTGTGGTGCAGGGTGCCGTCGAGGACGGTGATGGCGTGCCCGGTCAGGTGGACGCGGTCGCTGTGGACGGTGGTGCGGACCAGGCCGGTGCGGGCGGATGCCTGCAGTCCGGTGAGGCTGTCCCGGCGCAGGCGCGCCGACCAGTAGGGGGCCAGTGCGGTGTGGGCGCTGCCGGTGACCGGGTCCTCGGGGATGCCGAAAGCGGGGGCGAAGAAGCGGGAGACGAAGTCGTAGCTGCTGCGCGGGTCGGCCGCCGGGGCAGTGGCGATGATCCCGCGGACGCCGTCGCGGCGGGTCAGGTGGGCCAGCGCGGTGAAGTCCGGCGCCAGGGCGCGGATACCTGCCTCATCGGGGAACACGGCGAGCAGGTCGCCGAGGGCACCGGTGCCGTAGGTGGCGTCGGGCTTGGCGTTGAGGGCTTCGGCGAGGCCGTCGGGGATGGGTACCTCGGTGGCGGGCGCGGAAGGGAAGTCCAGCGTGATGGTGCCGTCGCCGTGGGTGTGGGTGATCAGGACGCCGCTGCGGCTGCTGAACCGGACGGTGCCGGGATCTCCTCGGTCGCTGTGCAGAGCGTGGGCGGTGGCCAGGGTGGCGTGCCCGCACAGATTGACCTCGACGGTGGGGGTGAACCAGCGCAGCGCCCAGTCGGCGTCGGTGGTCTCGGGCAGCGGGTGAGCGAAGGCGGTCTCGGGCAGGCTCATCTCGGCGGCGACCTGCCGCATCCAGCCCTCATCGGGCCAGGCATCGGCATCCAGCAGGCAGACGGCTGCGGGGTTGCCGGCGAACGGCCGGTCGGTGAAGGCGTCGATAATCCAGATACGCACAACAACACCGTAGGACGGCGGCGAGGGGGACAGTACCGGCCGAATGACACGCACGGCCTGTTCCAGACGATGCTGGATCGCTTCGGCGAGATCGGCGGAGTCGAGTTCGAACTACCGCCGCGGACGACCCCGGTGCGGGCGGCCGACCTCTCCTTATGATCGTCATCGACACCAACGTGGCATCCGAGCTCATGAAGCCATCCCCCGACCCGGTCGTTCGGGACTGGGTCCGCGCGCGCCGCGGCGACGAGCTGTACACGACGTCGATCACGCTCGCTGAGATCCGCTACGGCATCGAGCGGCTCCCCGTCGGCCGTCGCCGAGACCTCCTGAAGGCGATCGCCGACGACGTCTTCGCCGCGTTCGAGGATCAGGTCTTGCCCTTCGATGCCGCGGCGGCGGCGCACTACCCCATGATCGTGACCCGTCGTGACCGTGCCGGGCTACCCATTGATGGATTCGACGCCCAGATCGCGTCCATCTGCCACACCCACGACGGCGCTGGCCACCCGCAACCTCAAGGACTTCCAGGACACCGGGATCGACGTGATCGATCCATGGCAAGCAGCCTGATCGCCGTCGTTGACCTCGGGTATTCACGTTGGGACTGTGATCATGGTTTTTCAGGGTGTCGGAACGAGGAAAGGTGTCCCTGACCTAGGACAATGCGGATTGTCGAAGATCTGCATGAACCCGAGGAAGGGACACCTTTCAGGTGAAGGCTACAAGCAGCCGGCGACTGGTCGGCGATCCCGCGCTGGAATGGTCGCAGAGGCTGAAGGTGGAGGTCGGTGGGACCGGGACGGTGGCCCAAGCCGGGGTGGTGCTGCCGCGGGCGGGGTTCGTCCCGGGTCGGCATCGGGGCCGGGCGCTGGTGGACGCGACGTGCGCGTTGGCGGCTGGGGCGACGTGCCTGCCGGACATCGAGGCGATGACCTCCCAGGAGGAGATCTTCGGTCCCGGGGGTGGCGCGCCGGGCTCCACCATGCTGCGGGTGCTCGGCGAGCTGGCTCAGTGGTCAGGCGCCGATGGGCTGCCCGGGCGGCGGCTGGCCCGGGCCACCGCGGACGCGCGGGCCAGGGCGTGGGAGGCGATCGTGGCCCGGCACGGGCAGCTACCCGCGGTCAAGGTCGCCGGCAAGGACCTGACTCGGGCGGCCACCGAGCCCGGTGGAAGGCCGCGCCCGGTGCTGGTCATCCGCCTGGATGCCACCTTGATCGAGGCCGCCAGCCCCAAGGCCCAGGCGGCGGGCACCTACAAGGGCGGGTTCGGGTTTCACCCGTTGACCAGCTGGTGTACCAGCATCGGGGATGCGTTGGCGGTGATGTGCCGCCCGGGCAACGCCGGCTCGTTCACCGCCGCCGATCCTCTCGCGGTCCTGACTGCCTCGTTCGCCCAGATCCCCGCCGCCTGGCGGCGCGACGTGCTGGTCAGTATCGGCGGTGCGGGCGCCTCCCACGACGTCATCGACTACCTCACCTCGGTCAATACCGCGCCCGCGCACGGCAATCGGGGCCGGCGGGTGGAGTACACCATCGGCTGGCCCCTCGACGAACGCACCATGGCCGGGATCGGGCAACTGCGCCCCAGTGATTGGGGGCACCGCACTGGACACCGACGGTGAGGTTGACCCCGCCGCGCAGGTGGCCGGGCTGACCGGGATCCTGCGCCACGGCCCGCGCGGCGACCGGCTCGCGGGCTGGCCGGCTGACATGCGCATCATCGCCCGCCGCACCCCGCGCCCGGCGAGCAAGCCGGCCAAGCTCGGTGAGCACCCCGACTGGGAATACGGCGCGTTTGCCACCAACACCGCCCACGGCCAGCTGCAGTCCCTCGATGCCCGCCACCGCACCCAAGCCCACGTCGAAGACCGGATCAAGCAGTTCAAGGCCTGCGGCGCCCGTAACCTGCCCTCCATCGACTACGACCGCAACGCCGCCTGGCTGCAGCTGGCCGCCCTGGCCACCACGCTGACCGCCTGGCTGCGCCACCTCGCCCTGCACGGCGAGCTGGCCAAGCCTCCACCAAGACCCTGCGCTTCCGCATCCTGTCCGCCCCAGCCCGGATGGTCAGCCACGCCCGGCGACGAATCCTGAAGATCCCACCCGGCTGGCCATGGTCACCCGACCTGACCACCGCCTGGGACCGCCTGCAAGCCCTGCACCCGGCTTGACCCAACCGCCACCCGTCCCGGCCATCCCGCCCCACCCGGCCGGCCCTGGAACCGGCGCCCACCCGAGCACCCTCGGGCACCCCGCCATGCCCACGGCCGCCCTCCCACCACATAATGATCCACAACCAAAAACGATCACGGGCTGTGGATCAGCGTGAATGATCTAGGCTAACTGGCTGATACCTGGGTAAACTGGCTGGACCGACGGTGAGAGAATGACGACATGACGAGCTTCGACCAGGTCCCGTTTGACGCGAGCGAGTTCGTGGACAATCCCGAACCGCGTTGCCCGTGTCTGCTGCTGCTGGATACCTCGACCTCCATGACTGGCCGGCCGATAGACGAGCTCAACGCCGGCCTGGGCACGTTCGCCTCGCAGCTCACGAGCGATGGACTAGCAGCCAAGCGCGTGGAGGTGGCAGTCCTCTCCTTCGGTCCTGTACGCATACAGACCGACTTCACCGCAGCCGAGAACTTCACAGCCCCCGTCCTGCGAGCCAACGGTGCCACACCGATGGGCGAGGCCATCACTACTGGTCTCGACCTCATTGAGCAGCGTAAACAGCTGTACCGCCAGCAGGGCATCTCGTACTATCGGCCTTGGGTCTTTCTTATCACAGACGGTCAGCCGACTGATGATTGGAGGGACGCTGGTGCGCGTGTCAGCTCGGGCGAGGAGACCAGGGCATTCAGTTTCTTCGCTGTCGGCATTGAGGATGCCAATATGGATGTGCTCGCGCAAATCTCCACGCGTCAACCGTTGCGGCTTCGGGGACTGGAGTTCAGTAGCCTATTCACCTGGCTGTCGAACTCCATGAGTTCGGTGTCCCGATCCCAACCCGGCGAGGAGATACCGCTCTCTAACCCCGCAACTCCGCAAGGCTGGGCGGTCGTGTGACCGAGTGCGGTGCTCAACGCGGTATTCATTCTCGGTAATGACTTTTCCATCTGAGCCGGTGCCCGACCCGACGACCTGGCGATTCGCGGCGGCGACAACAGCTGGCACGAGCCACGTGCGTGAGGGCCTGCCCTGCCAGGACGCCTATCGCTGCGAGGTTGCCGCTACCCCGCAGGGACAAGTTCTCATCGCTGTGGTGTCCGATGGCGCCGGCAGCGCCTCCGAAGGTGCCCGAGGCGCCGCCTATGTCTGCAACGAGCTCTCGGAGCAGGTCTGCGGGAAGTTGCCGCACCTTGCGTCCCCACCCCCGACTGCCGATTGGCTGGAGGACAGCGTTGCCAGTGTCCGCGAGGGTCTCCTCGCCGAGGCCGACCGCTTGGGATTACCGCCGAGAGAGCTAGCCGCGACGCTGCTTTGCGCGGTGCTGGCCGAGCAGTGGTCGGCATTTGCGCAGGTCGGTGACGGTGCCATCGTCACTCCCGAGGCCGGAACCGACTCGTGGGCATGGCTTTTCTGGCCCCAGCGCGGCGAGTACGCCAATACAACCTCATTCCTCACTGACCCGACAGCCATGCAGATGCTCCAAGTCGACACGCTTCCCCATGCTCAGCATGAAGTCGCTATGTTCACCGACGGCCTGCAGCACCTCCTTCTGCACTACGAGCAGCAGACAGTGCACAGCCCATTTTTCGAACGGATGCTGCGTCCGATCCGCCGATCCGCAGCCGATGGCGAGGATCGGGAGCTCAGCGGTGAACTGGCGAAGTACCTGAACTCGACCACCGTGACTTCGCGTGCCGATGATGACCTGACGCTCGTGATGGCGAGCCGCCTCGCGGACGGTCCCGGTGTTGTCGCGCCTTGTTGATGAGCAGGGTCGCCCACTGCGGCTTGGTCCCATGCTTGGCGAGGGTGGCGAGGGAGCTGTTTATCGGCTCGCTGGAGATAGTTCTCAGGCGATCAAGGTCTACGCCTCTCCTCTGACCGCGGAGAGAGCGCAGAAGATCAAGATATTGACCCAATTCAGTCAGCCGGACATCGACCGATTCACCGCATGGCCCTCCGGGCTGGTCCTCGACGAGAAGGGGCGAGCACGCGGTCTGTTGCTCCCTGTTGTGGAACGCGGCAAGGACATTCACCACCTTTACACACCGGGCAGCCGCCGCAAGCACTTCCCCACTGTTGACTGGCGCTTCCTCGTGCACGTTAGCCGCAACGTCGCTCGCGCATTCGGCGCCGTCCACGCTCTGGGACTGGTCATTGGTGACGTGAATCCGGGCTCAATCTTGGTGCTAGGCGACGGTACCGTCAGACTCATCGACGTCGACAGCTTTCAGGTACCCGTGCCCGGTGGGCGCCCGCTGCTGTGCACCATGGCGGTGCCCCTTTTCTTGCCACCGGAGCTGAATCAGGCGCCGCTGAACTCGGTGGTGCGGACCCCGGACCACGACGCGTTCGGGCTGGCTATCACGATATTTCAGCTGCTGATGTTGGGGCGTCATCCCTACGCCGGGCGCTTCCTGGGCACGGGCGAGATGCCGATTGAACGCGCCATCACAGAGCATCGGTTCGCCTTTGGCGCCCGCGCCGCCGACCGTCAAATGCGGCGACCGCCAAACACGGTGGGCATGGAAATACTGCCATCTCGCGTGGCCGCGCTCTTTGAGTCTGCATTCGCGCCTCCCGCTCAGCGACGTCTGCGGCCATCTGCCAGCGAGTGGGTGCAGGCCCTGGACCAATTGGCCGCCGAGCTCGCACATTGCCAACGCAATCCCAAACACTACTATCCCCGGTCAACATCGCTGTGCCCGTGGTGCGATTTCGAGCAGAGTACCAGCGTGCTTCTCTTCGGTGTCCCGGTAACCGCTTTCACGCAACGGTACGAAAGCGAATACCAGCAATTGATTGACCTCATTGCAGCGATACCTCGGCCAGCGCCGCCGATCCTGGTAGCGGCGACTTCCGGTGTCGTAGCCAACCCTACCGCTCAGCAGGCCGCCAAGACGCCCGGCTTGGCCTGGGGCAGCTATTTACTGGGCCTCCTGCTTATGGTGGGAGGGCTGGTCCTACTACCTCGCGGCGGGCTGCTATTCATCCTTCTTGGTGTCGTTGCCTTGATGTTTGGCGCCGGCGCACGCAGACAGCGGCGCAAGCCGTGGATCAACGCCTACCGCGCTGCCAAGAGCGAAGAAGCGGACGCTGCCGCGGAGCTCGAGCAGGCGAACCGCTTCCCTGCGCACGCCGCAGCTCTGGCAGCGGTTGCCCGAGCGTCACGTCAATGGGATGGTCTGCCATCCCGGCGGGCTGAGAGGTACCAACAGCTGGAGAAGAACAAGCGTCAGGAGCAACTGTGGCAATTTCTGCAGGCGCAGTTGATCAAGTCGGCCCGTATTAAGGCAATTGGCGCCGGGCGTGTGGCAATGCTGTCCGCTTATGGCATCGACACGGCCTGGGATATCGAGATCCAGCGAGTCCAGCAGGTTCCGCAATTCGGGCCAGTGCTGGCCGATCGTCTCGTCGCTTGGCGCCAAGAAAGAGAGCGCGCGTTCGTCTACGACCCGTCCCGTCCACTGCCTCAGGAAGCAGTGATCCGCCTCGAGAAGGAGATCGAGGAGGCGCAGCGGCGACTCGTAGACAACCTGCGGAGGGCCCTGCGAGACCTGGAAGCAGCCCACGCTGCGGAACCGGCGGCCGCCGCAACCGCTGCACAGCACCTACGTACCGCCAATCTCATGCTGCTTCAAGCCGAAGCAGACGTCTTGGCTGCCACCGGCAGCGTGCCCACCTAAGTGGTCGCCGCCGGAAGTTCATCGGGAGTTGACGCGAGAGGGACAGGTCCTGCGCGCTCCGCAGTGTCGGTGCGTGTCATGAACTCGACGCCACCGACCTTCCGCCGCTGCGAAATATCGATAGTGTCGAGTTCACGGCACGGCAAAGCCCACGAGCGGGAAAAAGCTTGATAAGCTACGCCGAGGCTCGGCGAGTCGAGACGTAGGATCAATGGCCCGACGTGATTCCGATGACTAAGGCAACGACGGTGCCAACCGCACTAATCGCAGCGAACCACCACATCGACGCGTTATACGCCCCCTGCTGAGCGATCCTGCCCGACATCGCAGCGTTGGTTCCGAGCTGGCGACCATGATGGGACCGACTATCTCCCCAGGTCACGCGGAACGCAAGTCCTGGGTTCCGTCGCTTCCTGGCAGCCCACATGGCATCCCGTTTCAGTTGAGAATGTTGATAGCAACCTCCGAGTTTGCCGTTAACATGGCGAGTGCAGCCGTGGTCACCGACATCGTAATGACACCAGGTCGGCATGATCAGCAGGACCCATATTGCTAAGGCGAAGAGCCAGCCCACCACGACAGCGGCAGTGAACCAGGGGCTGGGGAAGAGCGCACGCTGGACGAGGTACCCGACGCCACCGAAGCCGAGTAGATACATGATGTGAATGAACTTGCTTCGGCTGTCTCTGGCCATGGGTCCCCCGTCAGCTGCATGGACGACATAGCAACGGTAGCAAACATTCACCCCGTGTGTTGAGCTGAGCTTTTGTGTGTGTGAGGTAGGTAACGGTGGGTGAGGGTGTGTCGGTCTCGGTGTGATCGTCGTGGGTGCGGTGGGATCGTGGGGTGCCTGCGCCGGAGGAGATGTCCCGCGATGAGCTGATCGCTTTGGTGGGTCGTCAGGCTGGGCAGATCACCGCGATGGCGGGGCAGATGGCGGAGTTGAGTGAGGCGAACGAGGTCCTGGCGGCGAAGCTGGCTAGGCTGGAGCATCTGCTGTCGCGCAACAGTAAGAACTCCTCGAGCCCTCCCTCGCGTGATGGGGATCCGGGTAAGGCACCACCGCTGGATAAGAAGCATCGCGGTGGCGGGCCCACGCGGTCCAAGGGCAAGCAGCCCGGCGTGCCGGGATCGAATCTGGCCTGGTGTTGGCCGCCGATCGGGGTGCAGATGGTGGCGTCGTTGACGGTGCCGATGTGCGGGGTGTGGGGTGTGGGCAGGCCCCGTCGGCGGGGTGCTGACGGGGCCTGGTCGTTGGGGTGGCGTGTTGGTTGTCAGGGTGGCGGTGGTGTGTGGACACCACCTTCGACGAAGACCGATCCCAAGTCCGGACCGGCTCCTCCCCACAAATCATGGCCACCATGAGAAACATCGCGATCAGCCTCCTCCGCCTCGCCGGCTGGACCAACATCAAACAAGCCACCGAGAAAATGAGCCGCCGACTAGACCAAGTCCTCACACTCCTCGGCGCCTGACCAAACGATCAAGAAAAGAGGTGATCACCACGACGCGACTTTGACGATGGCCCTGGGGGCCACCCGGTCGCCGCGTTCGGAGCCATAATCAGTCTCTGGTCAGGTCGGGAACTGGGCCGAAGTCATTGTTGAGGGGACCGGAGAGCCCCTGGACCAGCTCGGGATCCGCGTGGATGGCGGCAGTGATCTTCCACTCCCGGACCGTCTGCGCCAGCGGTGCCCACTGCCGATGGCAATGAACACGGTGGGGTCGCGGTGGCGCGCACGCAGCAGGCTATGCAGCAGCATGACCGTCGCAGTCCAGCGTGGGGCTCGGGCCATGCTGCGCGAGGTGGTGGTGTTCGGGCGCGAAAGTCAGTATGGCGGGCGGTACCACGGCGAGCTTGCCGTGGTACTCGATCTTGGTGTGCCCGAACCCCGCACCCTGTTTGGCCTTGCCCCAGCTGCCGCACGTGGCCGAGGTGCGGCGCCGAGACGCGCGGCGCGGATCACAACAGTGCTCCGCCTCATAGCGGCTGCGAACCAGCTGTAGCCGGACGCGAGTTGCTCCAGATGGGTGATGTTCCGGGGCGGCAGCCGTCGCGCTGTCAGGGCAGCGTGCGATCGTGTGTCCGTGATCGACAGACACCCCGACGACGGGATGGTGGACAAGTATCGTGACCCGTTGCTGACGCCACGGGAGACGGCCCGTCATCTGCAGGTGCCCCGCTCGACCCTTGAGTCTTGGCTGCGGGAGGAGGCCGCTGGCGAGCCGCTCGTGCACCGGGTTCCGCCGCTGAGACGCGGTTGGCCCTCGGTCCCGTTTGTCGCGGTCATCGAAGCATACGTGCTGCGCTCACTGCGCGATCTAAAGATCTCCAAGCGCAAGGTCCGTGATGCTTCCGCGGCGATTCGCCGCGAGTTCGGCTCACCGTACGGCCTGGCTACTCGGCGCATCGCCACCGATGGGATCGACATCTTCATCGACTATGCAGCCGGGAGGCTTGAGCGGGCGCATGACGCCCAGCGTCCGATCCGCGAGATCATCGACAGATACCTGCGGTATATCACCTGGGATGAGGGAGGCGGCTCGCCTGTTCGTTTGATGCTCCCGCAATATGCGGCGGTGGCCCCTGTAGTAATCGATCCGAGGCTCGGATGGGGGCTCCGGTGATTGCGACGAACAGCGTGCAGGTCGATAACGTGGTGGCCTTGTGGCGCGCCGGTGAGTCGCTGGAGGCCGTGGCCGAGGAGTATGGACTGACCGTGATGCCACGGAAGCCATCTGCCGCATCGCGGCCTGAGTTCTTCGTCGACCGCTCTCTTGGGCGTTCAACTACTGCTCAGTTGCAGCAGGCGGGCTGGACCGTGCACCTGGTCAACGACCACTTCGATCATGACGCCCAGTTCGTGAAGGATGAGACGTGGATCGAGTACGGTTTACGTCGGGACTGGGCGTTGTTGACCAAGATCAGAGGATCAGGTATCGGGCTGGGGAGCTGCTGTGCCTCGCGGAGCGCGGGAAGGTGTTCTGCCTCAGCAGCGGAAACCTCACCATCGAGCAGCAGACTCGCATGTTCGATGAGGCGCGGGCACGTATCAACAGGGCTGTCACCCGGCACGAAGCGCGCTTCTGCCTGGTCTACGCCGGTGGCAGGATACAGAAGCAGTGGCCCTGACACAGCGACGACCGCTTGAGCTTGAGGCGCTGACTGTCACGCGGCGGAGGATCATTCCTTGGCGTACTGGATTGGCGCGTCCGGCCGGTCGTGGCCCATCCCGATGTAGCCCCCATCGACGAGCAGATCGGTGCCGGTGATGAAGCTCGCGCCCGGGCCGCACAAGAACAGGATCACGCTGGCGACCTCGCTCGGCTCGCCGACGCGGCCCAGCATGTGCTGCGGGGCGAAGATCGGCTCCCAGGCGGCGCGGTCGCCGCCAGTCATGCGGTCAAGTTCTGGCGTCCAGATCGTGCCCGGCGAGACGCTGTTGACCCGGATGCCGTCGCGCGCGAAATCGAGTGCTTGGCAGCGGGTCAGGGCCAGCACCGCGCCTTTGGTCGCGTTGTAGGTCCAGCGGTTCGGCTGAGCGATATAGCCGGAGATCGACGCGAGGTTGATGATCGCGCCGCCGCCAGCGGCCCGCAGCAGTGGCGCGATAACTGCGGCCATCAGGGCGGTGCCCTTGACGTTGACGCCCAGGCTGAGGTCCCAGTCGCCGGGTGTGGCGTCCTCGGCCTTGGGTAGGAACGTAGCGGCGCAATTCACCAGCGCCCGCACCGGGCGGCCAGTCGCCTGGGCGGCGCGGGCAGCCGCTTGACAGTCCTCCCCACACGACACATCGCCGTGTACCGCCGTCGCGGCGCCCAATGCGGCCGCTGTGGCCGTGAGCCGTGGGGCGTCACGGTCGAGCAGCACCACGTGGGCGCCCGCAGCCACGAAGGCTTCGCCGTCGCCCGGCCGATACCCGACGCACCGCCGGTGATCACCACGACTACCCCGGCAAACGCGTCGGCTGGGACGGGGGGCGTAGACATGAGCATCCTCGCGATTCCCCGGCCCGGTCGGCCCGCGCCAGGCATCGTAGTGACAGCACCCTCAGCTTCCACGAGACCCAGGAACTCCTCCGTCGTCGAGCTGGCCGCGTTGTTGCTGGATACGGGCGACGTTGTCCAGGGAGAATGAGAGGTCGCGGAGGGATGGGGGGGGGGCTCTCGACCGTCTCTCCGAACGAGGAGAAACGTGTCGTTTCGCGACAGTTCGGCCCGTTGCCTTACTCGAACAAGTGTGCGATACTGGTAGGGCGGCCGACGCGAGAACCAAGCCCGGCCAGGTACATCGTAGGACCAGCATGATCGGGACGACCGAGCCTCGGATGAGGCCAGCAGCGCCTGCGCAAGGAATGACCTGCACGAACGTCTTGGGGGAGTTGCTCCCTGACGGTAAACGGTCCGATGGAAACCGTGTAAAACCAGGTCTGACCTGGCAGTGGTACTGCCAGGGGAAGACTCCCTGCTTGGAGCCAACGTCCGGCAGCAATGCCGGGCTCGTCGGGACGTTTTGACGCGTTCCGAGGAACGGTCACCCGGCACCGGCGTGAACTCGCTGCGACCCGGGGACGCAGGGTCGGGCGTGGCGGGGGCGGCCGCGGTGGCGAGTGTCGCCGTGAGGCTGCGGAGCGACCACAGGTCCGGGGCGGTGTCGCGGACCAGCGGCAGCGAACCGGCCGGGCACGCCAGCAGCAGCGCGGCCGGGTGAACGGCAGCCAGAACCCGTCGTGCAGCACGAACTCGGCCCGGAGCCGCTCCCACCCGGCCTCGACATCCCGGTGCAGGCTCCGGGCGCCTGTCGGCCGGTGTTCATGGCTCGGCCCTGCGAGCAGGTCCCGCGCCACTCACGGCAGGCCGAGCGCCCTCCTGGCCAGTGGGTGCACCTCGTACCAGTCATGGCCGTTGAGGTGACCGAGCAGCATGTTGCTCTGCAGCAGCCGGGCCATCAGCTGCACCTCGGACTCCTGGGGGGACTGTGCCGTCCCCGGAGGCCACGTGGCGCAGGAACGCCTTCTGCTCCGCCGTCATCTTCATGAAGTCGTGCGCTATCAGGCCGATCGCCTCCTCGACGTGCTCGTCGCGCAGCGGTGGCGTCAGCGACCGGCGGAGCATGAGGTTGATCACCTGGCGGAGCAGCGTGAACTGGTCGCGCAGGTGCCCCCCGGACGCCTGGATGATCGCATCGAGCTGCTTGCCGGCGAAGATCTGATTGACCGGGAGTCGGCGGGAGACGACGTCGTGCAACTCCGCGACCGTCCTGGCGACGGTGTCCGCACCCGCCTGCCGCCGAACCGGCGAAGCCCTCGAGAAGCAGCGTGCGCTCGAGGGCCACCCGGATCGCCGCGTCGCCATCGACAACGACGCGCGGTACGACGTTCGCTCAGTTAACTCCTTACCGATGCCCCCCCGGACCCGGACCACCAGGACCCGGACCACCACCAGGACCCGGACCACCACCAGGACCCGGACCACCACCAGGACCCGGACCCGGAACGTTGGGGCCGCCATGGTTTCTCCACCGCGGATCATCGTTTCGCCACGGGCAATTGTTTTCCCGCCACCGCCGATCATCATGCGCCCAGGGACAACCGTTGTTCATAGCTACCTGGACGCTCTGGCCGGGCTCGTTCGCACTCGGGCTCGCGCTCGCGGCCCCTGCCCCGAGCGTGCTCATCGCCATGACACCCATCGCCACCAGGGTGACCCGAGCTTTCGATCCGTGACGCATATGTGTTCCCTTCGCTCAGTCCCGCACGGCTGCGGGCTCGGACGACGTACTACGACACGCTCCGTCGGTATCCGTGAGGTGTCTGTAGCCGTTAGACGCATGAGCAGGCCCAGGGTTCCCACGAGGAGGCCAGCCACGCTCGGCGGCCGGGCGCCGGGGGCGCGTGGGAGGATAGCTCCGTGCTGCGCTGGATCACTGCTGGGGAATCCCACGGCCCGGCCCTGGTCGCTGTGCTGGAGGGCATGGTCGCCGGGGTCGAGGTCACCTCCAAGGACGTCCAAGCCGAGCTGGCCCGCCGTCGGCTCGGGCACGGGCGTGGGGCCCGGATGGCGTTCGAGGCCGACGACGTGGACCTGCTGGGCGGTATCCGGCATGGCCGGACCCTGGGCGGCCCGGTGGCGATCCGGATCGGCAACACCGAATGGCCCAAGTGGGAGACCGTGATGGCGGCCGACCCGGTGGACCCGGACGTGCTCGCCGCGCAGTCCCGCAATGCCCCGCTGACCCGGCCCCGGCCCGGCCACGCCGACCTGGCCGGGATGACCAAGTACGGCTTCGACGACGCCCGGCCGGTGCTGGAGCGGGCCAGCGCCCGCGAGACCGCCTCCCGGGTCGCCCTGGGCACGGTTGCCAAGGCGTTCCTGCGCCAGGCGCTGGGCGTCGAGGTGCTGTCCCATGTGGTGTCGCTGGGGCAGGTGGACGCCCCCGCGGGCGTGCTGCCCGCACCCGGTGATCTGGAGCGGATCGACGCCAGCCCAGTCCGGGCGTTCGCCGCGGAAGCGTCGGCCGCGATGATCGCCGAGGTGGACGCGGCGAAGCGGGCCGGCGACACCCTCGGCGGCGTGGTCGAGGTCGTGGTGCATGGGCTGCCGGTGGGTCTGGGTTCCTTCGTGCACGCCGACCGGCGGCTGGACGCCCGGCTGGCCGGCGCGCTGATGGGGATCCAGGCCATGAAGGGCGTCGAGGTCGGCGACGGGTTCGCCACCGCGCGCCGCCGGGGCAGCGCGGCACACGACGAGATGGCGCCCGGTCCCGACGGTGTGGTGCGCGCCACCAACCGGGCCGGCGGCCTGGAAGGCGGCATGACCAACGGAGCGGTGCTGCGGGTCCGGGTGGCGATGAAGCCGATCTCCACGGTGCCGAAAGCGCTGGCCACGGTGGACGTCGCCACCGGTGCGGCGGCCGTTGCGATCAACCAGCGCTCCGACGTGTGCGCCGTCCCCGCCGCGGGCGTGGTCGCCGAGGCGATGGTCGCACTCGTGCTCGCCGACGCCGCGCTGGAGAAGTTCGGCGGTGACGCACTGCCCGAGACCGCCCGCAACGCCCGCGCCTATCTTGACGCCTCCCGCCAGCGCTGAACCGGCATCGATAACGGACAGAACGGCCTGATCCGGACTCGGGGCCTGAAAACCTCGGGCCTGAAACTACGTAGATCTCGCGGCGACTACGTACACATAAAGGGTGATCTTTCAGGCAGGACCCTGAAAATACCCGACAATTCTCCCATTGTGCGCCTTGATCGCCAGCTTCAGGTGACCGAAATCAGCGATTTGGCGGGCTTCGGTGATGCGGATCTTTCGGCCCTATCGAGCCTTGGGTGCCTGGCTGCCGAATCTACGGAGAAAGCCGCCTGCGGCTACGTATTTGTGCGGGGGAGATCTACTTACCGAGGTGGCGGTCTGCGAGGTTTGGTGGCGGTGTAGACGCTGCCACCTTCTGCCGGGGCCGGGGCCCGAAAGATACACCCTGGCGCTGTCAGATACACCTCTGGCGCTGTCAGGTGGCGGGTGAGTTGGGAAGGAGACCACGTAATGCAGGCAACGCGTACATTCAGTGGTTTGGTGGCCACTGCGCCCGAGCAGGCTGCCGTGGCGGAGCTGATGGCCCCGTCGGAGAGCATGGTGGGGCGGCCGCCGCTGTTCATCCCGAGGGCTGGAGCAACGCTGCTGCTGCTGGGGGCACTGTTGGCTTCGCCGACCGAGCCAGCTGACGACGAGGACTAGTGACATGCCAGTGATCTCTGGGCCGCCGCGGGCGGTCTACGCGACGGCGGTAGAGACGCTGGCGGACAGCGTCGTCCGCGCCTTGACCGGCGCGGACGACGCGTTCCACCTGGCTGACCAGCTCCCCGCCGAGGGCAATCCCACCGAGTGCAGGGCGGGGTTGGCCGCGGTGCGGGTGCTCGGCCCGGATGCACTCGCGCCCTTCGTGCTGGCCGGGCACCGGTTCGGTCCCGGCGACGCCGAGGTGGTCGAGGCCAGCATCCGGACGTTCCCGGCTCCGGAACCGGACCTGGCCGCGGAGGACGACGACACGGTGCTGGCGCGGGCGCTGCGGGACTGGGCCACCGGCGAGGTACTGACCCGGCTCGGGGCGGCTGGCTCCGCCCACCCCTACCCGGCACGGGCGGGCGCGGGTGTCGGCCGCGACCGGGGCTGGGTGGTGTGGGGGGTAATGCTGGCGCAGCTGTCCCCGCTGGCGGCACCCGGGCTGGACGGCCCCCTCCATGCCGACGTGCGGCGCTACCGGCTGGATGTGGCTCGCGGGGTGACCCGGGCCATGCTGCGCCGCGACCACCTCACCGCGGCCCGGTTGGCCCGCTGGCTTGCCGTCGGCGGTGAGGTCCCGATGGATCCGCCGTTTGCGGTCGAGCCGGTGCTGCGCCAGCTGGAACTCGTCGCCGGAGCAGACCCCCGGCTGCGGTTGGAGATCACGATAGCCCGATACGGATTGGGGGGCGGGGCCGGTGAGTGACGTTAGGCCCTCCTGGATTGCCACCGCCCATCAGGTCGCGGTGCGCGCGCTGGGCTGGCTGGACGCGGCCCGGGATCACTTCGCGCTGCCGGCCGACGTCGCCTCCGACCGGCTGCGGCCCAATGAGGACATCAAGCCCCTGGGCGAGCTGGCGCTCACCGTGTCCATCGCGATCCGCGAGGCCGCGGCGGGCAGCCGGGAGGCACAGCTCGCCCCCGCGCTGGCCGCCTTCGCCTGGGCGCAGTTCCGTGACGGCGACGTGCTCTATGAGCTGCAGCGCGAGCAACCGATCGAGACCTACCCGACGGAGACCTATGCCTGGTTCGCCCGGACCGGTCACCGGCACCCACCGCTGGACGAGCTGGCGGCGCACCTGAACGGCCTGCACGCGGCCCGCGTGACCGAGGTGGTCCCCAACCGGGCGCTGGCGATATTCAACGCCGAGCGCCTGCTCAGCCTGCCGCACCGGGGCGATCCGGCCGCGCTGACCGCCCGGACCTGGCTGGGCGGTAAACCCGAACCGTGGGCGATCGATTTTTTCACCCTGTATGCGGTGACCCACGCAGTGTTCCACATCACCGACTGGGCTGCCCGCCCGGACGATCTGCCAGCTCACCTGCAGACCTATTTGCATGCCTGGCTGCCAGCTTGGCTGGAGGTTTACGTCGAAGCCGGCCAGTGGGACCTGGTCGGCGAGCTGCTGATCGTTGATCTGTGCCTGACCGAACCCGACTGCCATCCCCACGTCTGGGAGGCATTGGCCCGCGCCCAGCAGCCCGACGGCCTGCTTCCCACCGGTCCCGAACGGGTGCCGGCCGACCCAGCCAAGGCGTTTCGCGAGCATTACCACCCCACGATCGTCGCCGCGATCGCCGGCACCCTGGCCGTGTCCCGCCGGATCGGTGCCCAGGCGACCCGGTGACCACCGATCCTGCCACCGACCTGTCGGGGCGACTCGATGCGTCGCTGCGCACGATTGCGGCGGTCACCCGCGCACCGGCCGCAGTCCTGGCAGCTGTCGTCGGCGGCGAGACTGCCGTGGCCTGCCACGGCGACCCCGCACCGGATGCCCACACCGTCTTCGAGCTCGGCTCGATCACCAAAACGTTCACCGCGCTGCTGCTGGCCGAGATGGTCACCCGCGGCGAGATCGGCTACGACGACCCGATCACCGCCTACCTGCCACCCAAGGCCCGACCGCGCCGCGCCACCGGCGCGCCGATCACCCTGGTGCAGCTGGCCACCCACACCGCCGGGCTGCCCCGCCTGCCGGCCAACCTCTACCTGCAGGCACTACCGGCCTGGTGGACCAACCCGTACGCCCGCTACCGCCTCGACGACCTCTACCGGGCCACCGCCCACCTCCGGGTTCGGCGCCGCCCCGGAGCCCACGTGCATTATTCCAACTTCGGCGTGGGTCTCCTCGGACAATTACTGGCCAACGCCGCCGCAGCCGATTACCGGGATCTGGTCCTCGACCGCGTCTGCCGCCCGCTGGGCATGACCGGCACCCGCACCGGGCCCGGCCCGTTGTGTGCCACCGGCCATCGCCGCGGCCGGCCGGTGCCGGCCTGGGAGATGGGCGCGCTCGCCCCGGCGGCCACCTTGCGCTCCAGCGCCACCGATCTGCTGCGCTACCTGCACGCCCACCTGCACCCGGCGGCCACCCCGCTGGCCGCCGCCCTGCGTGCCACCCAGGTACCGCGGGTAGCCGCCAAGGGCAAAGACCGCATCTGCCTGGTGTGGAACCACCGCAGCTCCCGCCACGGCGACGTGCTCTTCCACAGCGGTGCAACCCGTGGCTTCACCGCCTTCCTCGGCTTCTGCCCGCAGGCCGGCACCGGCGTCGCCGCACTGGTCAATACCACACCAACCCACCGCCACAATATGATCCACACCGCGTACTCCCTCTTCAAAGCCCTCATCCGGGAGCGCCGAGCCGCCGCGGCGTAACAAGGGGTCCCCCGTCGTCAAGTGACTCCCCGGCTATCCTGTGGCCGTGATGAACGGACCTGTCCTGATCCTCGTCGGCCCTCCGGGCTCTGGGAAGAGCACCGTCGGCAGGCTCGCGGCAGCCGCGCTGGGTGTGTCGTTTCGTGACTTCGATGACGACGTGCAGAATGAGTTCGGCCTTCCGGCGGGAGAGCTGGTGGTCAAGCTGGGAAGGGAGGGATTCAGCAAGGCTGAGTGTGGCCTTATCGGTGCGGTTCTCGCTGGCCATTCGGGTGTGCTCGCTCTTGGTGGTGGCACGCCGCTGAACCCAGAAATCCAAGAACAGCTGACGCCATTTCACACGGTATTCCTCGACGTGGAGCTCGATGAGCTGCTTCGCCGGGAGGGGCTGGTTCCGCTGCACCCGTGGCTGCTTCCGCATCCCCGGGCACACTTGCGGAAGTTACTCGCAGATCGACGCCCGATCTATGCAGCAGTGTCGAAAGCCGTGGTGCCGACGACTGGCCGTTCCGCTGAGGAGGTGGCGGCAGAGGTCGTGCTGACCCTGCACCAGGGTCGCGGCTGAGGTGCTGGGCTCGTGAGATGCTCACCGGTGGGCGCAGACGCGGAAGGGGCGCCGATGAGCGAGAACACCGGCCCGGCCGGCCGGGCCGGTGACACTGAGCCGCTGCGGATCCGGGTAGCGACGGCGCAGCCCTACGACGTCGTCGTCGGGCGCTACCTGCGGGGCGAGCTGCTGGACGCGGTGAGCGGCGGCGCGGTGGCGATCGTGCATCAGCCGACCCTGATCGAGTCGGCCGAGGCGTTGCGTGCCGTGCTCGAGTTCACGGGTGCTGAGGCTTACCGCATCGAGGTGCCCGACGCCGAGGACAGCAAGACGCTGGCAGTGGCGGGATTCTGCTGGGACGTGCTCGGGCAGATCGGCCTGGACCGCACCGGCACCGTGGTCGGGCTCGGCGGCGGGGCGGTCACCGATCTCGCCGGCTTCGTCGCGGCCACCTGGCTGCGCGGGGTCCGGGTGGTGCACGTGCCCACGACGCTGCTGGCGATGGTGGACGCCGCGGTGGGCGGCAAGACCGGGATCAACACCGACGCCGGCAAGAACCTGGTCGGCGCGTTCCACGAGCCCGCCGCGGTACTGGTGGACTTCGCGACCCTGCAGACGCTGCCGCGAGCCGAGCTCGTCGCCGGGATGGCCGAGGTGGTCAAGGCGGGGTTCATCGCCGATCCGGTGATCCTGGAGCGGATCGAGGCCGACCCGGCCGCCGCGCTGGATCCGTCCGGCCCGGTGCTGGAGGAGCTGGTCGGCCGCGCGATCCGGGTGAAGGCCAATGTGGTGGCTGCCGACCTGCGGGAATCCCACCTGCGAGAAGTGCTCAACTACGGGCACACCCTGGGCCACGCCCTGGAGCGCCGGGAGGGCTACCGGTGGCGCCACGGCGCCGCGGTGAGCGTCGGCATGGTCTTCGCCGCCGAGTTGGCCCGGCTCGCCGGGCGGCTGGATGACGCCACCGCGCAGCGGCATCACCGGGTGCTCAGCTCCATCGGACTGCCCACCGGCTACGACCCAGACGCGCTGCCCGAACTGCTGGAGGGCATGCGCAACGACAAGAAGACCCGGTCGGGAGTGCTGCGCTTCGTGGTGCTCGACGGCCTGGGCAAGCCCGGTCGGCTGGAGAACCCGGACCCGGAGCTGCTCGCCGCGGCCTACGCAGTGGTGGCCAGCGGGACGGGGAGCTCGCAGTGAAGGTGCTGGTGCTCAACGGGCCGAACCTGGGTCGGCTCGGGACCCGCGAACCTGACGTCTACGGCGCGACCAGCTACCGCGACCTGGTGGCGCTGTGCCAGCGGGCCGGAGCCGAGCTGGGGCTGGAGGTGGACGTGCGGCAGACCGACCACGAGGGCGTCATGATCAGCTGGCTGCACGAGGCCGCTGACACCGACACCCCGGTGGTGCTCAACGCCGGGGCGTGGACGCATTACTCGATCGCGGTCCGCGATGCCGCCGCGCAGCTGCCGGCGCCGCTGGTGGAGGTGCACATCAGCAACGTGCACGCGCGCGAGCCCTTCCGGCACCACAGCCACATTTCGGCCATCGCCTCCGGAGTCATCGTCGGCCTGGGCGTCGACGGCTACCCGCTCGCGCTGCGCTGGATCGCCGGCCGCGCCGGCACCTGAAGGTTGCCCGCTGAGCACTGCTACCCGCTACCGTCGGGCACATGTCCCACCCCCGGCGCCGTGCGGCGCTCCGCGAGCGGCTCCGTGCGCGGGAGCTCGACGCGCTGCTGGTCACCGATCTGCTCAACATCCGGTACCTCACCGGATTCACCGGCTCCCACGCCGCGCTGCTGGTGCACGCTGAGGGTGACGAGCGCAGCGTGTTCGCCACCGACGGCCGCTACCGCACCCAGTCGCAACAGCAGGTGCCCGACCTGCGCCGGGTGA
The DNA here is from genome assembly GCA_050699815.1 of Pseudonocardiaceae bacterium. Taxonomy (GTDB): domain Bacteria; phylum Actinomycetota; class Actinomycetes; order Mycobacteriales; family Pseudonocardiaceae. The sequence continues at coordinate 43,195 of JBOHFT010000006.1, forward strand.
TCGACAGGTCCATTCGCCTGCGGCTGGCCAAGGAAGCCACCGAAACAGGGATCGGCCGACTGGGTTTTGAGAGCCACGTGGTGACCGTGGACGGGCACGCCGCCCTCGTCAAGGCCACTGGCGCGGACCTGCTGGTCGCCACCTCCCGGCCGGTGGAGGCGCTGCGGCTGATCAAGGACGATACCGAGGTCGCCGCGCTGCGTGCCGCCTGCGCAGCCGCCGACACCGCACTGGCCGGGTTGCTCGCCGACGGCGGGCTGCGTCCGGGCCGCACCGAGCGCGAGGTGGCCCGCGACCTGGAGGCCCGGATGGTGGCGGCGGGCGCGGCCGGGCCCTCGTTCGAGACCATCGTGGCAACCGGCGCGAACTCTGCCGTGCCCCACCACCGCCCGACCGGCGCGCAGCTGCGCCGCGGTGATCTGCTGAAGCTGGACTTCGGTGCCCTGGTCGATGGCTATCACTCCGACATGACCCGCACCGTGGTGCTCGGCGAGCCGGCTGGGTGGCAGCAGGAGCTCTACGACCTGGTCGCCGCGGCACAGGCCGCCGGGCGGGCCGCGCTGCGGGCCGGGGCCGACGTCCGCGACGTGGACGCGGCGGCCCGGGACGTGATCGTCCGCGCCGGGCACGGTGCGCACTTCGTGCACAGTCTCGGCCACGGCGTCGGCCTGCAGATCCATGAGGCGCCGGCGTTGTCGCAGTTCGGGGTCGGTACACTGGCGTCAGGCATGACGGTCACCGTCGAGCCGGGTGTCTACCTGGCGGACCGGGGCGGCGTGCGTATCGAGGACACCCTCGTCGTCTCCGACGGCGAGCCCGAGCTCCTCACCCAGACCACGAAGGACCTCGTGGTCGTGCCCTGCTTGCGATGACCGCCTGATTGTCAATGACCGGGGAGTGACAGGCTGACGTGGCCACTACCAACGACCTGAAGAACGGGCTCGTGCTCAACCTCGACGGCCAGCTGTGGTCGGTCGTGAGCTTTCAGCACGTCAAACCGGGCAAGGGAGGCGCCTTCGTGCGGACCATCCTGAAGAACGTGCTGTCCGGCAAGGTCGTGGACAAGACGTTCAACGCGGGCACCAAGGTCGACACCGCCACCGTCGACCGGCGCGAGATGAGCTACCTCTACGCCGATGGTGCCGACTTCGTGTTCATGGACTCCGGCACCTACGACCAGATCACCATCCCCGGCGAGACCGTCGGAGACGCGCGGAAGTACCTGCTGGACAACCAGACCGTGATGGTCGCCATTCACGACGGCACCCCGCTCTACATCGAGCTGCCCACCTCGGTGGAGCTGGTGATCGCGCACACCGATCCGGGCTTGCAGGGAGACCGGTCGACCGGCGGCAACAAGCCCGCCACGCTGGAGACCGGCGCGGAGATCCAGGTGCCGCTGTTCGTCAGCACCGGCGAGAAGGTCAAGGTCGACACCCGGGACGGGCGCTACCTCGGCCGGGTCAGTACCTGACATGGGCGCTCGCAGCAAGGCCCGCAAACGCGCCGTCGACATCCTCTTCGAATCCGACCTCCGCGGGCTGGACCCGGTCGCGCTGGTCACCGAGCGGATCGGGGCACCAGGACTGCCCCCGGTCAGTGACTACACCGTCTCGCTAGTGCAGGGCGTGGCCGCGCACCAGGAGGACATCGATCGGATGCTCGGCGAGCACGCCCGGGGTTGGGCCGTAGCGCGGATGCCCGCAGTGGACCGCGCGGTGCTCCGGCTGGGTGTGTTCGAACTGCTGTTCTCCGACGAAGTGGACGATGCGGTGGCCATCGACGAGGCCATCGAGCTGGCTCGGTCACTGTCCACTGACGACTCCCCACGATTCGTCAACGGCGTGCTCGGCGCCATCGCCACGCTGGCGCGTGGCTCGTGAGTGCACTCACGGCTCGTCGTCCTTCTTCGCGGGACGGGCCTCGGGGGGCAGCACCCCCCAGCCGATCAGCTGCTCAGTGAGATCGCCTGGCGACATGTCGTAGATGATCGCCAGCGAGCGCAGGTCCTCGGTGCGGATGGACAGCACCTTGCCGTTGTAGTCACCGCGCTGGCTCTGGATCGTCGCGGCGTAGCGGGCCAGCGGGCCGACCTTGTCCACCGGCAGCTGCTGCAGTCGCTCCAGGTTGATGACGATCTTGGTGGCCGGCTCGCCGCCGGAGGGTATCCGGCCTTCGGGTAGCAGTTCGGGAACCGGGACCCCGTAGAAGTCGGCAAGCTCGGCGAGCTTCTGCACGGTGACCGCACGGTCGCCCCGCTCGTAGGAGCCGACCACCACAGCCTTCCAGCGGCCCGCTGACTTCTGCTCGACACCGTGCAGCGACAGCCCCTGCTGCTGCCGGATGCCGCGCAACTTAGACCCCAGTGCCTTCGCGTAGTCGCCCATCTGGCGCTTCTCCTTCACTTCCGCAACCCCGACCAATCAATGTCTTGGAGCGCCGCGCGCGCGTCGGGGTGATACGGAGAGTAATGCTGCGCTGAGTAACCTTCCAGGTCAAGCCATCGGGGGCCGAACACTGAGGAGAGTCACGGACACCACCCGGACGGGGCAGTGATTGAGTGTCCGCCACCACTGATGCGACCTCCTGATACCGTCGGCGACCGGGTCCGGGCACCGGCCCGGCCCCGTGACGTCCTTGACGGCCCGTCCGGTGCGGCGGGGAAGGAGGTCCACCGTGTCGTCCCCCTCCGGGACGGGCGCGGCAGGACCACCGCGGCAGCGTGAGCTGCTCTCGGCGGCCGATGTCGCGCGGATCGTCGCTCGAATGGCCCGTCAGATCCTCGAGCGCACCGCTGGCCAGCCTGTGGTGCTGCTCGGCATCCCCACCCGCGGCGTCCCGCTGGCGCACCGGCTGGCGGACCGGATCCGTGAGCTCGGCGGCGCCCTGGCCGGCCTGGGCACCCTGGATGTCACCCTCTACCGGGATGACCTGCGGCGTAAGCCCACCAGACCGCTGCGGCCCACCGAGCTTCCCGATGGTGGGCTCGATGATGCACTGGTCGTGCTGGTCGATGACGTGTTGTACTCCGGCCGTACCGTCGCGGCGGCGCTGGACGCGGTGCGTGAGTACGGCCGCCCGCGGGCGGTGCAACTCGCCGTGCTGGTCGACCGCGGCCACCGGGAATTGCCGATCCGGGCTGACTACGTGGGCAAAAACCTGCCGACCTCCCGGGACGAGGAGGTCGGCGTGCTGCTTGTCGAGACCGACGGCACCGATGCCGTGGTGATCCGCCGGGGGCCGCGGTGAGGCACCTGCTCACGACCGCTGACCTGCAGCGCGAGACCGCTACCGCGCTGCTGGACACCGCCGACCGGCTCAAGCAGGCGCTCCTGGGCCGCGAGGTGCGCAAGCTGCCGACGCTGCGCGGGCGCACCCTGGTGACGTTGTTCTACGAGAGCTCCACTCGCACCCGGGCCTCCTTCGAGATCGCGGGTAAGTGGATGAGCGCCGACGTGGTCAACGTCTCGGCCGTGGCGTCCTCGGTGGCCAAAGGGGAGTCGCTGCGGGACACGGCGCGCACCCTGGCCGCGATGGGCGCGGACTGTGTGGTGATCCGCCACCCGGCCTCGGGTGCGGCGCATCGGCTCGCTGGCTGGGTGCCCGCGCACGTGATCAACGCCGGTGACGGTACCCATCAGCACCCCACTCAGGCGCTGCTGGACGCGGCTACTTTGCGTGAGCGTTTGGGCACCCTGAATGGGCGGACCGTCACCATCGTAGGCGATGTGCTGCATAGCAGGGTCGCTCGCTCGAATATCCAGCTATTGATCACGCTGGGTGTTCGGATCCACCTCGTCGCCCCGCCCACCCTGCTGCCCTGTGGCGTCGAGAACTGGGAATTTGGCAACTGGGATGCGGGCAGCCCGCCGGTCACGGTCAGCCATGACCTTGATGCCGCGCTGCCCGGCACCGACGCGCTGATGGTGCTGCGAGTGCAGGCCGAGCGGATGCATGGCGGGTTCTTCCCGTCCGCCCGGGAGTATTCGGTCAGCTACGGGCTCACCGAGGCTCGGCTGGGGCTGTTGCCGGAGCACGCCGTCGTGCTGCACCCGGGACCGATGCTGCGCGGCATGGAGATCGCGCACTCGGTCGCCGACTCACCCCGCGCAGCGATCACCGACCAGGTCCGCAACGGGGTGCACGTGCGGATGGCCGTGCTCTACCACCTCCTCGCGGCTCAAGAGGCCCACGAGGAGCAGGCGTGAGCCGGCCGCTGCTGTTGCGCGGGATCCGGCCCTACGGCGCGGGTGACCCGGTGGACCTGCTGATCCGGAACGGGGTGATCGCCGAGCTGGGCGCCGGCCTGGACGGCACCGGCGCCGAGGCACTCGACGGCGGCGGGCTGGTCGCCCTGCCCGGCCTGGTCGACCTGCACGCGCACCTGCGTGAGCCCGGCCGGGAGGACGCCGAGACGATCGCCACCGGCTCGGCGGCCGCCGCGCTGGGCGGCTACACTGCGGTGTTCGCGATGGCCAACACCGATCCGGTCGCCGACACCGCCGTGGTCGTCGAGCACGTGTACCGGCGCGGCCGTGAGGTCGGGCTGGTCGACGTGCACCCGGTCGGCGCGGTCACCGCCGGGCTGCGCGGCGAGCGGCTCGCCGAGCTGGGGTCCATGGCCGCGTCCGCCGCTGCGGTGCGGCTGTTCTCCGACGACGGGTTGTGCGTGCACGACCCCCTGCTGATGCGCCGCGCCCTGGAGTACACCCGTGGGCTGGGTGGCGTGGTCGCCCAGCACGCCGAGGACCCCCGGCTCACGGTCGGTGCCCAGGCGCACGAGGGCCAGATCGCTGCCCGGCTGGGGCTGGCCGGCTGGCCCGCCGCCGCGGAGGAGTCGATCGTGGCGCGGGACTGCCTGCTGGCCCGCGACGCCACGGCGGCGCTGCACGTCTGCCACGTGTCCACCGCGGGCACGGTGGACGTGCTGCGCTGGGCCAAGGAGCGCGGGATCCGGGTGTCCGCCGAGGTCACCCCGCATCACCTGCTGCTCACCGATGAGCGGCTGGCCGGCTACGACCCGGTCAACAAGGTCAACCCGCCGCTGCGCACCGCCACCGACACCCAGGCGCTGCGCGCCGCGCTGGCTGAGGGGATCGTGGACTGCGTGGCCACCGACCATGCCCCGCACGCCGCGCAGGACAAGGACTGCGAATGGTCCGCGGCCCGGCCGGGCATGCTGGGATTACAGACCGCGCTGTCGGTGGTGGTGGCCACGATGGTGCGCCCTGGTCTGCTGGACTGGCGGGGGGTGGCCCGGGTGATGAGTGAGCGCCCGGCTCGGATCGGTGGGGCGAGGAATCAGGGCTGCCCGATCGCGGTGGGACAGCCGGCGACGCTGGTCCTGGTGGACCCCGACGCCACCTGGACGGTGCGCGGGGCGCGGCTGGCCAGCCTGGCTGGCAACACCCCCTATGAGGGGATGGAGCTGCCCGGCCGGGTGGTGGCCACCCTGCTGCGTGGCGAGGTCACGACCGAGGACGGGAAGGTGCAGCGTTGACTCGTGAGCTGGCGGTTCTAGTGCTGGAGGATGGCACCACGGTGCGCGGCGAGAGCTACGGCGCGGTGGGCCAGACGCTCGGTGAGGCCGTGTTCGCCACCGGGATGACCGGCTACCAGGAGACCCTCACCGACCCGTCCTACCGCCGCCAGATCGTCGTGCAGACCGCTCCGCACATCGGCAACACCGGCTGGAACGACGAGGACGACGAGTCACACCGGATCTGGGTGGCCGGCTACGTCGTGCGGGACCCGGCCCGGATCCCGTCCAGCTGGAGATCCCGCCGGTCGCTGGAGGAGGAACTGACCCGGCAGGGCGTCGTGGGCGTCTCCGGAGTGGACACCCGCGCCCTGACCCGCCGCCTTCGCGAGCACGGCTCCATGCGCGCCGGCATCTTCTCCGCGGACGCGCTGGCCGCCCCGGCACAACTGGTGGAGCGAGTCCTGGCCAGCCCGTCGATGGTCGGCGCAGATCTGGTCGGCGACGTCACCACCTCCCACCCCTACCTCATCCCGGCTGCCCGCGTTCAGCGGGCTCAGCGGGGTTATTGGGGTGGCGTTAGCCCCGCTGAGCCCGCTGAACGCGGGGGTGAGTGCAGGTTTCGGGTGGTGGCGGTGGATTTGGGGATCAAGTCGAACACGCCGCGGATGTTGGCTGCTCGGGGGATTGAGACGCATGTGGTGCCGGCTGGCGCCACGGTGGAGCAGGTGCTGGAGCGCGAACCCGATGGGGTGTTCCTGTCCAACGGGCCGGGCGATCCGGCCACCGCCGACCATGCCGTGGCGCTCACCCGCGCGATCCTGGCGCGGCGGGTACCGCTGTTCGGGATCTGCTTCGGCAACCAGATCCTCGGCCGGGCCCTGGGGCGGGACACCTACAAGATGCGCTACGGGCACCGCGGGCTCAACGTCCCGGTCATCGAGCACGCCACCGGGCGGGTGACGATCACCTCGCAGAACCACGGTTTCGCCGTCCAGGGCGAACCGGGAGAACGCTTCGACTCCGACTTCGGCGCCGCGGTGGTGAGCCACTCCTGCCCTAACGACGGTACTGTCGAGGGCCTGACCTGCCTGGACGTCCCCGCGTTCAGCGTCCAATACCACCCGGAGGCCGCCGCCGGCCCGCACGACGCAGCCACCCTGTTCGACCGATTCTGCGAGCTGATGGCCGCCCACACTCGCCATTCGGAGCCGAATAGCGGTTCTCCAGCCGGGTCAGACCGCAATTCGGCTCCGAATGGCGCTCGAGAGGGAACAGGCTGATGGCGCGGAGAACTGATATCTCGCATATTTTGGTGATCGGGTCGGGGCCGATCGTGATCGGGCAGGCGTGTGAGTTTGATTACTCCGGGACGCAGGCCTGCCGGGTGTTGCGGGAGGAGGGGCTGCGGGTCAGCCTGGTGAACTCCAACCCGGCGACGATCATGACCGATCCGGAGTTCGCCGATGCCACCTACATCGAGCCGATCACCCCGGAGTTCGTCGAGAAGGTGATCGCCGCAGAGCGCCCGGACGCGTTGCTGGCCACCCTGGGCGGGCAGACCGCGCTGAACACCGCCGTCGCTCTGCATGAGCGCGGCGTGCTGCAGCGTTACGGCGTCGAGTTGATCGGCGCCGACATTGAGGCCATCCAGCGTGGCGAGGACCGGCTGAAGTTCAAGGACGTCGTCCACGCGGTCGGCGCCGACGTACCGAGCAGCGCCGTCTGCCGGTCCCTGGACCAGGTGCGCGAGGCGGCCGACGAGCTCGGCCTGCCGGTGGTGATCCGGCCGTCGTACACCATGGGCGGGCTCGGCTCCGGGATGGCGCACACCCCCGCCGAGCTCGAGCGGCTGGCCACCGCGGGCCTGGCCGAGAGCCCGGTGCACCAGGTACTCATCGAGCAGAGCGTGCTGGGCTGGAAGGAGTACGAGCTGGAGCTGATGCGCGACCACCGCGACAACGTCGTGGTGGTGTGCTCGATCGAGAACATCGACCCGATGGGCGTGCACACCGGGGACTCGGTGACCGTCGCCCCGGCGCTGACCCTGACCGATCGCGAGTACCAGCACATGCGCGACGTCGGCATCGCGGTGCTGCGCGAGGTCGGGGTGGACACCGGTGGCTGCAACATCCAGTTCGCGGTGCATCCTGGGGACGGTCGGCTGGTCGTGATCGAGATGAACCCGCGGGTGTCCCGCTCGTCAGCGCTGGCGTCCAAGGCCACCGGGTTCCCCATCGCCAAGATTGCCGCCAAACTCGCGATCGGCTACACCCTCGACGAGATCACCAACGACATCACCGGCGAGACCCCGGCCTGTTTCGAGCCCGCCCTGGACTACGTGGTCGTCAAGGTGCCCCGGTTCGCCTTCGAGAAGTTCCCCGGCGCGGACCCCACGCTCACCACCACCATGAAGTCGGTGGGGGAGGCGATGGCGCTGGGCCGCTCGTTCCCCGAGGCGCTGGGCAAGGCGCTGCGCTCCCTGGAGACTCCCGCCGCCGGCTTCTGGACCAGGCCCGATCCGCCGTCGGCGGCCGTGGGCGCTGAGCTGGCGGCGCTGCGGGTCCCGCATGACGGCCGGCTCTACACCGCGGAACGGGCACTGCGCCTGGGCGCGACGGTCGCGCAGGTGTCCGAAGCGTCGGGTATCGACCCGTGGTTCATCGACCAGATCGCCGGGCTGGTCGAGCTGCGCGCCGAACTCGTCGCCGCGCCGGCGCTGGGCGAGCCGCTGCTGCGCCGGGCCAAGCGGGCCGGCCTCTCCGACCGGCAGCTCGCCGCCGTGCGCGGGGATTACACCGAGCCTGAGATCCGGGCCCTGCGGCACCGGCTGGGGGTGTGGCCGGTCTACAAGACCGTGGACACCTGCGCCGCCGAGTTCGCCGCCCGCACCCCGTACCACTACTCCGCCTACGAGAGCGACCCCAATGCCGAGACCGAGGTCACCGAGCAGCGGGAACGGCCCAAGGTGATCATCCTGGGCTCGGGGCCGAACCGGATCGGCCAGGGCATCGAGTTCGACTACTCCTGCGTGCACGCCGCGATGGCGCTGCGAGCCGTCGGCTACGAGACCGTGATGGTCAACTGCAACCCGGAGACGGTGTCCACCGACTACGACACCGCAGACCGGCTCTACTTCGAGCCCCTGACCTTCGAGGACGTCATGGAGGTGGTGGACGCCGAGCGGGCCTCGGGCACCGTGGCGGGCATGATCGTGCAACTGGGCGGGCAGACCCCGCTGGGGCTGGCGCAGCAGCTGGCCGACGCGGGCGTCCCGGTGGTCGGCACCTCTCCGGCGGCGATCCATCTCGCCGAAGACCGTGGTGCGTTCGGGGCGGTCCTGGAGCGGGCCGGGTTACCCGCACCGGCCTACGGCACCGCCACGTCGTTCACGGAGGCCCGCAAGATCGCCGACGAGATCGGCTACCCGGTGCTGGTCCGCCCCTCCTACGTGCTCGGCGGGCGCGGCATGGAGATCGTCTACGACGAGGCGACGCTGGCCGGCTACATCGCCCGCGCCACCGAGATCAACCCCGAGCACCCGGTGCTGGTGGACCGCTTCCTCGACGACGCCATCGAGATCGACGTCGACGCGCTGTGCGACGGCCGCGAGGTCTACCTCGGCGGGATCATGGAGCACATTGAGGAGGCCGGGGTGCACTCCGGGGACTCCGCCTGCGTGCTGCCGCCGATCGCGCTCGGGGAGTCCGACCTGGCCACGGTGCGTGCCTCGACCGAGGCGATCGCGCACGGGATCGGCGTCCGCGGCCTGCTCAATGTGCAGTACGCGCTCAAGGACGACGTGCTCTACGTGCTGGAGGCCAACCCCCGGGCCAGCCGCACAGTGCCCTTCGTCTCCAAGGTCACCGCGGTGCCGCTGGCCAAGGCCGCCGCCCGGATCATGCTCGGCGCCGGCATTGCCGAGCTGCGAGCGGAAGGCATGCTGGCACCGCACGGCGACGGTGGTGATCTGCCGATCGACGCCCCGGTGGCCGTCAAGGAGGCCGTGCTGCCTTTCCACCGGTTTCGCACTGCGGAGGGCCTGGGGGTGGACTCGCTGCTCGGGCCGGAGATGAAGTCCACCGGCGAGGTGATGGGCATCGACGCCGCGTTCGGGCAGGCCTTCGCGAAGTCCCAGGCCGCCGCGTACGGCTCGCTGCCGACGTCGGGGCGGGTGTTCGTGTCGGTAGCCAACCGGGACAAGCGGGCCATGGTGTTCCCGGCCAAGCGGCTGGCCGACCTCGGCTTCGAGGTGCTCGCCACCCGGGGAACAGCCACCACGCTGCGCCGCAACGGCATCCCCTGCACCGTCGTCCGCAAGTACTTCGAGGGCCCAGGCAACATCGTCGACCTGATCAACGCCGGGGAAGTCGATATGATCATCAACACGCCCTACGGCAATCCGGGACCCCGGGTGGACGGCTACGAGATCCGCACCGCCGCGGTGGCCCGGGACATCCCCTGCATCACCACCGTGCAAGGCGCCGCCGCAGCCGTACAGGGAATCGAGGCGTTGATCCGCGGAGACATCACCGTCCGCCCCCTACAAGCCCTCCACGCCGCTCTCCGCGCGTCCCCCACCCCACCGCATTCAGCGGGCTGAGCGGGGCTATCCGGTGTCCAGTAACCCCGCTCAGCCCGCTGAATGCGGACGCGATCACCGGTAGCGGGCACACGGTCGCGCAGTCCGTGGTCGACGATGTTGCCGCGCGCAACGCCGGCTGCCAACCCGTCGGCCACCTCGGGGTGGTGGTCGGGGCCACCACCGCACCCGGGGCGCTGCGGCTCGACGAGCTCAACGGACCGGTGCTGGCCCCTGGGATAGGCGCCCAGGGCGCCCGCCTGGCGGACCTGCCCCAGGTCTTCGGCGCGGCTGTCCGCCACGTTCTGCCGGCCACGTCACGGGACCTGCTGCGGCATGGGCCCGAGTCGGCGTCTCTGCGACACGCCACACGGCGGATGGCCGACGAGGCGGCAGACCTGCTTCAATCGTCGGTGCGGCAGGTTGGCGGTGGAACCCCGCGTTGGACGGTGGGCCGCCTGAGGGATACGGTCGCCGCACCAATCAAGACCATCCCTAAGCACTAGAAATCGACGGAGGAGACCGTGGCCCTTCCCGAGCTGACCGAGGAGCAGCGGGCCGCTGCGCTGGAGAAGGCGGCCGCCGCCCGACGCGCCAGGGCCGAGCTCAAGGAACGCCTCAAGCGTGGTGGGACCAACCTCACGGAGGTCCTCGCGCAGTCCGACAGTGACGACATCCTGGGCAAGATGAAGGTTTCGGCTTTGCTGGAGGCCCTGCCCGGCGTGGGCAAGGTCCGTGCTCAGCAGATCATGGAGCGGCTGGAGATCGCCGCGAGCCGACGGTTGCGGGGGCTTGGTGAGCGCCAGCGCAGGGCGCTGCTCAGCGAGTTCGGCTCAGAGTGACAATCGGCGCGGAGTGACGGTGGGTGAGCCGGGGCCTGGCGATATCGCTGGGTCCCGGCTCGCCGTCCTCTCAGGTCCCTCCGGAGTCGGCAAATCCAGCGTGGTCGCCGAAGTGGCGCGGCACTGGCCGCAGCTGTTCGTCAGTGTCTCGGTGACCACCCGGCCGCCTCGTGGTGGGCTGCCCGACGCGCAGTACCACTACGTGGATCGCGCCGCCTTTGCTCGCATGGTCGAGCGCGGCGGGTTCCTGGAGTACGCCGAGTACGCCGGCAACTGGTACGGCACTCCTACCGCGCCGGTGCTCGAGGCCCTGGCGGCTGGCCGGCCGACGTTGCTGGAGATCGAGGTGCAAGGCGCGCGGCAGGTCCGGGCCGCGATGCCCGACGCGCTGCTGGTGATGCTGCTGCCGCCGTCCTGGGAGGTGCTGGGCAGGCGGCTGGCCGGGCGTGGCACGGAGGATCCTGCCGCACAGCAGCGCCGGTTGCGGGCGGCCCGGGACGAGCTGGACGCCGTCGGGGAGTTCGATGCGACGATCGTCAACGACGACGTGCAGCGGGCCGCACAGGAGTTGATAGCCTTGATAGCCGGTATGGGTTTTCCGACGCCGCCGGAATCCCCGATCTCGAAGGCATCTGGAGACAGTGCGTGAGCATCCCCATCGAACTGGACGCGCTGGCCGCGTCCCCGGTCTTCACCGCCCCTGAGGGCATCACCAATCCCCCGATCGACGACCTGCTCAGCAGGGTCAGCTCGAAGTACGCCCTCGTCATCTTCGGGGCGAAACGGGCTCGTCAGATCAACGACTACTACGCGCAGCTCGGGGAGGGACTGCTGGAGTACGTCGGCCCCCTGGTAGAGCCCGGTGCGCGGGAGAAGCCGCTGTCCATCGCGTTGCGGGAGATCCACGGCGGGCTGCTCGAGCACACCGAGGGCGAGTGACGGAAGCCGGGCACGATCAGCCGGGCCTGCCCCGGCTGATCGTGCTCGGCATCGGCGGTGGCATCGCCGCCTACAAGGCGTGCGAGGTGCTCCGCCGCCTCACCGAAGCGGGGCACCAGGTCCGTGTCGTTCCCACCGAGGCTGCCCTGCGTTTCGTCGGCGCCGCGACCTGGGAGGCGCTGTCCGGGCTGCCGGTGCACCACGACCTGTTCGTCGACGTCCCGGAGGTGCCGCACGTTCGGCTGGGCCAGGCCGCCGATCTGGTCCTGGTCGCCCCGGCTACCGCGGATCTGCTCGCCCGCGCCGCGCACGGCCGGGCCGATGACCTGCTCACCGCCACGCTGCTCACCGCCCGGTGCCCGGTGCTGCTGGTGCCCGCGATGCACACCGAGATGTGGGAACACCCCGCGACGGTGCACAACGTCGCCGTGTTGCGCGCGCGCGGGACCATCGTCGCGCAGCCCGCGACTGGGCGGCTCACCGGTGCCGACTCCGGTGCGGGTCGGCTGCCGGAACCGGCCGAGATCGTCGATCTGGCCGCTCTGCTGCTGCACCGGGCGAACGCCCTGCCCCGGGACCTCCAGGGCCGGCCGGTGGTGATCTCCGCCGGTGGTACCCGCGAGCCGCTGGATCCGGTGCGCTACCTGGGCAACCGGTCCTCGGGGCGGCAGGGCTATGCGCTGGCCCGGGTTGCGGCGCAGCGCGGTGCGCGGGTGACGCTGGTCACGGCGCACACCGCCGACCTGGTCGATCCGGCCGGGGTCGAGGTGGTCGCCGTGGGCACCGCGCGTGAGCTGCAGGAGGCGGTGCTCACGGCGGCACCGGACGCCGATGCGGTGGTGATGGCCGCTGCCGTCGCGGACTTCCGCCCGGCCGACGCCCATCCCAGCAAGATTAAGAAGTCCGGGTCGGACCCGGACCCGCTGCCCTTGATCCTCAACCCGGACGTTCTCGCTGAACTGGTACGTCGCCGCCCGCCGGGCCAGGTGGTGGTCGGCTTTGCCGCCGAGACCGGCGACGCCGAGGGCGGCGTGCTCGCGCACGGCCGGGCCAAACTCGCCCGCAAGGGCTGCGATCTGCTGGTGGTCAACGCGGTCGGGGAGGGCCGGGGGTTCGAGGTCGAGCACAACGCAGGCTGGCTGCTCGGCGGCGGTGGCGTCGAGATCGAGCTGCCCGAGGGCCCCAAGAGCCTGCTCGCCTCGTACGTCTGGGACGCCGTCGCGGCCCGGCTGACAGGCTCGTGAGTGGGTGGATGACCGCGGCTCACCGCAGGATTCGGCTGGCGATCTCCGTTCCTCGTCCGTGGCTGCGTACTTTGACCTCGACCTGTCCGTTGTGCTGTACGGTCAGCTGGGTGCTCCGACCCGACGCAACGGTCGTGGTGTCAGGAGACACTGAGCTGGCCTCGGGCGGGTTTACGGTGATGGTGTAGGTGTCCTCCTTGTTGCCGATGTTGGTCAGAACCAGCATTGATTTGCCGGAGTTGCTGGTTGAGCGTTGGTCCTCGAAGCGGGCGTCATAGTCGGCGGCGAAGACGCCGCGTGCTTTGGCTTCGTCGGCGCTGATGCCGTTGCCCGTCGGGCTTGTGGTGTCTGTCGGTGAGCCGGATGGGCGAGCCTGGCTGCCAGTGACGGTGATGGCGTCTTGGTTGCCGCAGGCGACGCAGGCGGCGATCGCAAGCGCGGCTAGCACCACTGCCCGTTGGCTCGGAGGGGGTCGTGTGGTCATCGCGTCCTCACGTTCGTTGATCCCTATCAGGCCGTTGCATGGTCAGCTTCGCCGTGTCGCCATGTGACCAGTATCGCCATCACGATGGTCGACACGCCGGTCGTCGCACTCACCAGAGCTGAGGTGCGCCTTGCGCGGGCGGTGATCAGGCGTGGACAGTCGGCTGTGGCGACCAGCTGCTCCTGATCACGGTGGTTTCACGGTCAGGTGCCGTCGGTGGTGTCGCCTTGGGCTGGGGTGAAGTCGAGGTTGATGTCGCCGCCCGGGCCGCCGGAGAAGGCGTCGGCGCCGGGTCCGCCGGTCAGGGCGTCACTGCCCGGGCCGCCGCGGAGGATGTCGTTGCCGGGTCCACCGACCAGTGCGTCGTTACCGGCCTGGCCGTCGAGGGTGTCGTCGCCGCCCTCACCGGACAGCGTGTCGGTAAAGCCGCCACCGCCGCAGAGCAGGTCGATACCGGCGCCGGCGTTAAGGGTGTCGATGCCGTTTTTGCCCAGCAGCACGTCGGGCCCGGCGGTGCCGGTCAGCGTGTTGAAGCTGTTGGTGCCGGCGATCACGGTGAGCGTGGTGGTCGCGGTGGCGGCACCGTCGGAGACGGTGATGGTCACGATGGCCTGCCCGGACGAGGTGGGGATGGTGGCGGCGGTCAGGGTGCGGGTGGCGCCCGCGCCGCCGGGGGTGAGGCTGGCGTTGGGGAGCAGGGGCTGGTTGGACGAGGTCGCCGTCACGGTGAGGGTGGCGGGGTTGGTGTCGGGGTCGGCCAGCGCCAGGACGCTGGTGGCGGTGGTGCCGTTGGTGTCGCACGACCCGCCGGCGGCGACCGCCACCGTCGGGGCGTCGTTGACCGGGGTGACCGTGAGGGTCACCGTGGCGGTGTTGGACGTCGCGGTGCCGTCGTCGGCGGTGTAGGTGAAGGAGTCGGTGCCGGTGAAGTCCAGCGCCGGGGTGTAAGCAAACGATCCGTCCGCGTTGAGAGTCACTGTGCCGTGGGCCGGGCCGGTGACCACCGCAGCGGTCAGCGGGTCGTTGTCGGGGTCGGTGTCGTTGCCCAGCACGCCCGGTAGCGGCGCGGTCAGTGGGGTGTCCTCCGGGGTGGTGTAGGTGTCATCCACCGCGACGGGTGGGTTGTCGCCCACGGCTGTCAACATCTCGGATAGCTGATCTTTGACGGCGGGATCCAGCCCGGAGTCCGCGGGTAGGCCGTTGAGTTGGTCGAGGGCGTCCTTCGCTGCCTGGCGCACGGCTGGGTCGGCCGTGTCGGGCACGGTGACCTGCCCGGTGTCGGTGAACAGGCCCTCACCGGCGGGACTCGACAAGCTCGCCGAGATGTCGTATTCGCCGGGTTGTAGCTGCGCGGTATTGACCGGAATGGTGAACCGGGCGGTGGATCCCGCCGGGACGGGCGCGCTTGTCTCACCGGCTAGGGCTGGGGCGTTCGAGGTGAGTTTCGCGGTGAAGGTCTCGGGGGTGGGGCCGTGGTTGGTTACGTCAAGCTGGATCGTTTGGGTGCCGGTGTTCGGCAGCAGCACTGTCGGCCCGACGATGTCGATGATCCCGTCCCCAGACCGGGCGAAGACCCCGAGCTGACGGGCGGTTTCTGAGTCCAGGCTGTCGACCGGCGTGGTCGTTGGCTGTGGGTTCGCGTCTCCGAGATCGCCGATGGACCCGCCGTCGAAGCGCAGGTTGTCCCAGTCCACGTAGGGAGCCCCTCGCGAGTAGTCCACGCGCGAGTCGGGGGGTAGACCCACTAGCTGGAACAGATAGTTCATGATGCTCTCGTAGTCTGGTTTATTGTTGGTGTCGTCTCCGCCACCGTGCCGCAGCGACAGTCCGTGTCCCAGCTCATGCATGTAGGTACCGCGTTCCTGGGTCCGGCTGAACCCCCCTCCCCAGCTTTCGTGCCCATCTGTGACTAACAGATCGCTGCCGGGAATCCCGCGAGAGATACCGGACGAGCCGTTGTTGTCGCTGCCGTAGCGGTCAGCGTAGAGGACGTAGTGAAACGCGTCTCGGCGGAAGAGATCGAAGTCGGATGACTTCCGGCTCTCGAACTCGGCCCAGTTGTAGTCCCCTCCGTCGAATGTCCCCAGGGTCTTCTGATGCCCGCCCGCGCTGGCCCGACTGCGCTGGCCCCACGTTGCGCCGGTGCGAGGGTCCATGACGCTCTGCGGGCCACTGTCGATGTGCATCCGGATCCCGGTCGAGCCGTCGGGATTGGGCACGGGCGCCGCGGCGAACGCGGCGACGACGTCGGCCAGCGCGTCCGGCTGGGGCTCGAAGCTCCTTCCCCCGAAGCAGATGAGCCAGACGCACGTGTCTTCCTTGACCATCCAGTCGATCTCAATGAAGAGATCCTTGTGGTTCGGATCCGCGCCCATGGCCGGCAGGTCCAGCTCAGCGGTACCGTCGTTGTCGTAGTCGATGCCCTGGGTCTCCCACACGTCGGACAGGCCGTCCCCGTCGGTGTCGACGATCGGTGTGGTACCCGCGGTGCAGTTCGGGCCCGAGAGCCAGCGCAGGTTGTCGATAATGACGGCTGTATCGTAGATCGAGTCGCCGATGTCTTGGACTGAGAGGAACAGGTCCATCGATCCGTCGAGTTTCTTCTCCACTGGGCTGGTCGCGCTCAGTGGTGGTGTCGACCCGTCCATCGTGGTACCGGGCACCTGGGCCAACCCGAATACCGTGTTGATCGACACCGCGTTGCCCTGCGAGTCGTAGGCGAAGTTGTTCGGGGCGATGACCTGGTTGCCCTCCACGCTGAACAGCGACTCGTTGAGCTCGGCGGTGAAGATATCGTTGAAGGACGATCCGACGAACTCGGGGAACTCCTCGGACAGGAACCCGAAATCGAAAGCGACGCAGGTTGCGGACGTGGGTGGTATCAGTGTCAGCTTAACCTGCGTCAGGTCGTTGCCGTCCGCGCCGGCCGCGGCGGCCGGCAAGTTCGTCGAGACGAACGTCGCGGGGTCACTGCCCGGTACCGCGGCCGCGTCGCCGGTCGAGATGACGAGATAGTTCGAACCGTTGGTGGGGAACCCGTTGATCGGCGCGTTGAGCGTCGCCACTGCCTGTGGGTCGCCCACGACTGCCGCGGCCGTCACCGTCGCCGGTGTGACATCCAGGGAGTCTACGATCTCATCGCTAGTGGCTGCGGCGGCGGGACTAGCCAGGATCGCGACGGTCGAAGCCGCAGCGACCACGATGGCCACGCCGAAGGGAACTGTTCTGCGCGCGGAGGCCCGGAGCCGCCGAACGCTCGGAGCGCGACCTTGGATGGTCATCTCGGGTCCTTCCTCGGCGTGTCTCCGCCAAGACCGGCGCGGACCTTCCCCTGGGGGATCATCCGAGCGAACTTCCCGCTCACACGGGTGTCCCGGAACGCTGCGTCTTGAGGATGAACAGGACAAGTCGGACAGTCGAACTAGGGATTGCGATAAATCGCATAATAGTTATAAAAAGATCAAATAGGACTGTAGTGTGCGGGGTCCTGGGCGTGGTGGGGCTGTCGGGGTGCTCTGATAGACCCGTCCGGTGAGCAGTGCCAGCCGGTCGCGTCGTGGGCAGCCCCGTCTTGGGCAGCAGAGCCCGGCTGCCGTGCTGCCCGTCGCGCGGGTGTGCGTGGACATCCCGTTGGCCCACCTGGACCGCCCCTTCGACTACCAGGTGCCCGCCGAGCTCGACGCGACGGCGGTGCCCGGCGTGCGCCTTCGGGTCCGTTTCGCTGGTCGGCTGGTGGACGGGTGGCTGCTGGAGCGAGCCGAGCGATCCGACCATCCGGGCCGGCTCGATTGGCTGCACCGGGTGGTCTCCGCCGAGCCGGTGCTCAGCCCGCAGGTCGCTGCGCTGGCGCGGGCGGTGGCCGACCGGTGCGCGGGCACCCTGAGCGACGTGCTGCGGCTGGCCGTGCCGCCGCGGCATGCTCGCGTCGAGGCCGAGCCGGCCCCACCGGCCGTGGCCTGTCCGCAGCGGCCCGCCGCGCCAGGGTGGGGTCGTTACCCCCGCGCGGGGGCTTTCCTGGACGCTGTTCACCAGGGTCGGGCGGCACACGCCTGCTGGCAGGCGCTGCCGGGGGAGGACTGGCCCGCCCGGCTGGCGGAGGCTGCGGTCACCGCCGCCGCCGCCGGGCGGGGCGCGCTGCTGGTGCTGCCGGATCATCGGGATACCGCGCGGGTGCACGCCGCAGTGGCCGCGCTGGCCGGGCCTGACGCGGTGATCACCCTGGCCGCTGACGCCGGACCCGCCCGGCGCTACCGCCGGTGGCTGGCGGTGCGGCGGTGCGCGGTGCGCATCGTGGTCGGCACCCGGGCTGCGGCCTTCGCCCCGGTCGCCGACCTGGGCTTGATGGTGTTGTGGGACGACGGCGACGACCTGCACGCCGAGCCGCGCGCCCCCTACCCGCACACCCGGCTGGTGCTCGGCCAGCGCGCCGTGCTGGAGGGTGTGGCGCTGCTGGTGGCCGGCCATGCCCGCACCGCGGAGACGCAGCTGTCGGTCGAGACCGGTTGGGCGCACGAGATCGTCGCTGCCCGGGACGTGGTGCGGGCCGCGGCGCCGCGGGTCACCGCGATCGGGGAGGACGACACCCAGCTGGCCCGGGACCCCTCGGCCCGTGCGGCGCGGCTGCCCGCGGTGGCCTTCGAGGCGGCTCGCGCGGCGCTGGGCCGGGACCGGCC
>JBOHFT010000007.1:0-61411 GCA_050699815.1 Pseudonocardiaceae bacterium
TCGCGTCGGGCTCGGTGACGGGCCCGCCGAGGAAAGTCCGGACTCCTCAGGGCAGGGTGGTTGCTAACGGCAACCCGGGGTGACCCGCGGGACAGTGCCACAGAAAACAGACCGCCCCGCCCCACGAGATCGACGGGGCCGGGGTAAGGGTGAAACGGCGGTGTAAGAGACCACCAGCGTCCCGGGTGACCGGGACGGCTCGGTAAACCCCACCCGGAGCAAGGCCAAAAGGCGCGCCGGTTCCGGCGCGCTGCGCAGGCGATCGAGGGTGGCCCGCCCGATGCCTGCGGGTAGGCCGCACGAGCCTGCCGGTGACGGCAGGCCTAGATGGATGACCGTCGGCCGGGACGCCGCAAGGCGCCCGGTGCACAGGATCCGGCTTACAGGCCAGCTCGTCCGCCCCGCATCTCGGCACCAGCGCCGGGAGAGCTGGGTACTGGCGTTGAGCAGGGGAAACGCTCTTGCTGGTTCTCAGGGCTTCTCAGCTGTGCCTGACGTCTGACGGCCCAGAGACGGCCCGGAGATCACCCGTGAGCCCCGGCTGGGAAGGCTGCGCCCGGTGTGCAGTCAGGGCCCTCTCGACGTGCGCCGCCCTGGTGACCCACCACCCTCGTGCCCAGCCCTGGGATCATCCTGGAGCCGAGGCCCGCCGGAGGCACGGATTTTTTTGATCTTGGATCGGGTGTGCTCTTCGTGTGTGAATGTTGATCGATTGTGCGCCAAGCTGCCCGCGTGTGTCGTTGCGTACCGCTGACCTGCTGGTATGTGTCATCCTGCGTTAGGACGAACGGACACTTAACGTCGGGTTTGTTGACGGTACGTTGATGACGATCAAGCTGGTGCGGCGACCTTGGCGGTCTGTCGGAGCTGTGTCAGGACCTCGTTGGTGGTTGCGGTGACCACGCCGAGGTTGTCTAGCTCGGTGCTGGCGTGCTCGTTCCACTGTGAGATGGCGTCGTTGACCAAGACGGTTCGGTAGTCCCGCTCGCTTGCTCCAAACAAGGTGCCGCGTGGGCAGTTTGGGTAGTTGCAGCCGGTCACCACGATGGTGTCGATGCCGGTCTGGCGTAGATGGTCGTCTAGCCCGGTGTCATAGAAGGCGTTCCACCGCGGTTTGAACATTGCGTGCTCGGTGGGACCGAGGTACTGGAGCTGTCTGGCGAGGAGCTGGTCATGGTCTAACTCGATGGTGTTGTCGGGGGTGAGCCCGTCGGCTAACTGGGAGCCAGGGCTGCCGGGCAGTGCGATGGACGCACCGGTGGCGAGTACCGCGCGCCGACACAGGTCGGCGTTACTGCCGTCGGGGAGGTAGAGACGCACAACGTGGACGATCGGTCGTTCTGCGGCTCGGTAGGCCTCCACTAGTTTGCAGACGGCCGGGAGTACCTCGGTCGTGCCCGCGATGCCGTACGGGCCGTCGCTCAGAAAGTCGCGTTGAAGGTCGATCGTGAGTAGTGCGCTGCGCTCGTAATGTGGCCGTGTGTGCTCGTCCATGACGGCCATCCTGGCCTGCGGAGCCCCAGCTTGGAAGATCGGGCGACGATCAAGGTCCTGACCTGCACTAATGATGACCTGCGGGTACTCAGCGACAGGTGACGTGAGTGACCGCTGTTGACCCCTCGCGACCCTGAGAAGGGGCACGCGAGGGACACGCGCTCGGCCAGGCATGTAGGCCTCCGTTCTCAGCGGGAGAGGACGGCGGCCCCTGCGATTAACAAATGCGGGCGGGCCTCTGGTCGGATCGTGTGACGTGGGTGTGCGGGGTGCGCTGGGTGGGGTCTGAGGCAGTCTGGTGCTGCTGATTGTGGTCGGGATTGCGGTCAGATGGGCGGTCCGACTGGCTGGGAGGTTCTTGGGCAGGATCGCGGTGGGCTGGATGGTCGTCTCTTTCATCAGCGTGCACGCTGTCAGCTGAGGTTGGCGGCGCCGGTATGTGTGGTGGGCTGGTCACGTCGAGGTGTCGGGCTGACTGCGTCGATGGCTGGTGTCGTTGTGTTGCCCGTGGTCGCGGTGGTGGCGTAGGACGATCCCCGGGGGAACTGTGAGGGGACGTTGCCTTTCCCGGCAACTTGCGGCAGCGCGGGTCCGTCAAGGTACTGGACGAGAGGGAAGGTGCCGAGGGTGTCGAGAAGGTCGCTCATGGCGGGCGTTGTGATGATGTTTTGTGTCCCGCTGCTGATGGTCGTGAGCGCCCCGGACGCCCTGGCGTGCAGCTGCGCCGTAGCGGCGTTTCCGGCGCAGGTGGAACGCGCTGACGTGGTGTTCAGCGGTCGGGCGATCGAGCGACGCGAGGAAGGTGTTTAAGGTGGGGAGTGCGTACCTGGTGTTCGCCTCCGAACAACCGTCCGATCGCGCTGGCCCGATGGCGACGGGTCTGTGCGCTGGCACGAGGCGGCTCTCCGAGGCCGACAACATGGAGACCCTCGGCGTGGGTGAGCGGCCTCGCGCCGTGGCAGAGCCCATGGCTGAGACGGACCCGTGGGCGCCGTGGCTTGTTGCCGGGCTCGGTTCGGTGATCGTCGGCGGCTTCCTGAGTGTCGTGGCGCTGCGGCGTTGGTGGAGGTAGCCGTGCCCGAAGGCGACACCGTGTACTTGGCAGCCAAGCGTATGGCGGCCGCGCTGAGTGGGAAGCGGCTCACCCGTGGGGAACTGCGCCATCCACGGCTCGCCGAACATGATCTGTCGGGGCTCACCGTGCTGGGCGTACACAGCGTCGGGAAGCACCTGTTCACTCGTTTCGACAACAGACGAAGCCTGCATACGCATTTCCGGATGGACGGATCGTGGCATCTTTACCGGCCCGGGCAGCGTTGGCGACGGCCAAGCCACCAAGCCCGCGCGGTGTTGACCACGCAGGAACGGGTAGCAGTGGGTTTCTGCCTGCACGACATGGCGCTGCTGGCCACCGGGGACGAACACCGGCTCGTGGGGCACCTGGGTCCCGACTTGCTCAACCCCCATTGGGACGACAACGACGCCGCGATGGCAGCGCAACGACTACGCGGACACCCCGGCGTCGAGATTGGCCTCGCGTTGCTCGATCAGCGGATCATGGCTGGGATCGGGAACCTGTACAAGACGGAGATGTGCTTCCTGTTGGGGGTATCGCCCTGGGTCCCCGTCCGCGACCTCGATCCCGACGCGGTGGTGGCCCTGGCTCGGCGGCTTCTGTTAACGAACGCCGACCGTCCCGAGCAGTCCACCACCGGGGAGCTGGCCCGCGGGAAACAGCACTGGGTGTACGAACGGGGCGGGAAACCGTGCCGCCGCTGCGCAGCGCGAGTGATCCGCGCTGTACAAGGCGATGATTTCTATGCCAGGAACACCTACTACTGCTGTCGCTGCCAGCCGGGGCCGCACCCGCCGCCGTAGAGGGCAACACTGTCGTCGTGCACTGTTAACCTCCCGGCTCGCCCGGTGTGACCCTGGGCCGCGACGCTGGCCGGTGGAAGGTGGCCGCCGCGATGCGGCGGGGTGGGGCGCAGGGGCGGGAAGGACTGTCGTGTGTACGACTACGACCTGCTGGTGATCGGGTCAGGGCCCGGCGGCCAGAAGGCGGCTATCGCGGCCGCCAAGCTGGGCAAGCGCGTGTGCCTGGCCGAGCGCCGCAACATGATGGGCGGGGTCTGCGTCAACACCGGTACGATCCCGTCCAAGACGCTGCGGGAGGCCGTCCTCCACCTCACCGGTTTCGCCCAACGGGACATCTACGGCGCCAGCTACCGGGTCAAGTCCGAGATCACGATCGCCGACCTGCTGGCCCACACCCAGCACGTCGTTGGCCGCGAAGTCGAGGTGATCCGCAGCCAGCTGCAGCGCAACCACGTCGACCTGCTCGGGGGCACCGCCCGGTTCGAGGACCCGCAGACAGTCACGGTGTGCGGCGATGCCCGCGGCGATCACACCACCGTCACTGCCGAGAAGATCGTGCTTGCCACCGGCACGAAGCCGGCCCGACCGGCTGAGGTCGAGTTCGATGACGTCCGCGTGGTCGACTCCGACGGTGTGCTGCGGATGCAGCGGGTACCCGGCTCGATGGTCGTCGTCGGGGCTGGCGTGATCGGCATTGAGTACGCGTCGATGTTCGCGGCACTCGGCACCCGGGTGACCGTTGTCGAGAGGCGCCCGCAGATGCTGGAGTTTTGCGACCCCGAGGTGGTCGAGTCGCTCAAGTTCCACCTGCGCGACCAGGCCGTTACGTTCCGCTTCGGCGAGGAGGTGGCCAAGGTCGAGATCGCCCCCAAAGGCACGATCACGAGCCTGGCCAGCGGCAAGCGGATCGCGGCGGACATGGTGATGTACTCCGCGGGCCGCCAGGGCGTCACCGAGGAACTTGACCTGAAGAAGGCGGGGCTCGCCGCCGACCAGCGCGGGCGGATCACGGTGGACTCCCAGTACCGCACTGCGGTGCCGCACATCTTCGCGGTCGGCGACGTGATCGGCTTCCCCGCGCTCGCGGCCACTTCCATGAACCAGGGACGGCTGGCGGCGTATCACGCGTTCGGCGAACCTGCCCGGGAGCTGCAGGAACTGCAGCCGATCGGGATCTACACAGTGCCCGAGATCTCCTACTGCGGCAAGACCGAAGCGGAGCTGACGCAGTCCGCCGTGCCCTACGAGGTGGGGATGGCCCGCTACCGCGAGCTCACCCGCGGCGCGATCATCGGCGACTCGTACGGGATGCTGAAACTGCTCGTGTCGACCGAGGACCGCACCCTGCTTGGCGTGCACGTGTTCGGCACGAACGCCACCGACCTCGTGCACATCGGGCAGGCAATCATGGGTTGCGGCGGCACGGTCGACTACCTCGTCGACATCGTCTTCAACTACCCGACGCTCTCGGGAGCATACAAGGTGGCCGCGCTGGACGCCACGAACAAGATCCGCGCGCTGGATGCGTTCGCGGGCGGGGCCAAGGACGGCGCTGCCTCCTAGTTCATCAACTGCTCGAGATCATCTGCCGCGTGCAGCTCGTCTCGGAAGCGCTCGCGCTCCTCGTCGGACAACGGTATCTGCGTGAGTTCGGAGCGCAGGGCGCGAGCGCGCTCCGCTTCGCCCAGAGCCACCGCGAGTTCGGTTCGGGCCGCGAGAGCGCGGGCGCGCTCGATGGGGGCGGCGGGTTCGTCCCGAGCCAAAGCTACGTCAAGTACCCTGGCCGCCTTGACGTCGTCATTTCCCTTCAGGTCACGCAGCCAGGCCGCCGTGTCGAGGGCCCGCGCCAGCCGGGATCGCCCCTGCTCGGGCTCCTTGTCGTAGGTAACGTCCGGCTCGTCCCGCGCGACGAAGATGAGCGAATTGCCGGTCGGGTCGAACACGGCGAATCGGCTCTGGCCTTTCCGCAATCTCGTTATCCGGGGGACGCCTGCGGTCGGCAGTCTTCCCAGGGCCCGCTTCAGGCCGTCAACGAACGCTCGATGCGGGCCCTCAACTTCCTGTACCACCACCAGGCACGTACTGAACGCTTTCGCGTGGCCCGGCCTCGTGAAACCGCCATGGAAGTGCAGTCGGGCGCCGCCCCGGCGCACAGTCCCATACTCATACGGCCACACCTGCTGGTGGGTCACCTCGAAGCCCAACGCCCGGTAGAAGTCGAGTGTCTCCTCGAGTGGGCCACACGGGAGCACTGGAATCACTGTGCCGTCCGTCATGCGTTCTCCGATCGTCGGCTCCGTCCGTTGCTCGCTATTCCGGCTGACGCAGCGCCGCGCGGCCCTCGGTGGTCAGCGCGATCAGCTTTGCGCGCTTGTGGTGGGGGTTGTCGGCGTATTCGATGAAGCCGTCCCGTTCCAGTGCGTCGGCAGTCCGCTGCACGCTCTGGCGGGTCAGCCCCATGATCCGAGCAACGCTCGCGGCGGGGGCTGGGCTGTGATCAACGACGCCCAGTACCTGCCAACGGGCGCTGCTGAGCCCAGTCGGCGCGGCGCGGCGATCCCCTGCCTCCAGCGCAAGCCCGTTGACGCGGGACACCTCGAGCACCAGTTCGGTGAAAGCTTCCCCTGCAGGAGTATGCCTCGACATCAACACCAGCCTGTCATGCTGACAACATGCTGTCAATCATCTGGGTCGCCACTCCAGCCTGCGAGCTGCCCGGACTCGATCGCGGCGGCCGCTACCACAGCGTGGACGAATGAGAATGCTCAGGTGCGCACAGGCCGGCCCGTGAATGGGCACCAGTGCCGTACGGTGGACGCCCACGGCATTGATGTCTGGGAATCCAAGGAAGCCGCAAACGTATTCCACGGATTCGAACAGTTTGCCCCTGTGGTGGCGGAAAGCATGGGCATCGCGAAAACGTCATGGCATTTGCATCGGATTGAGCTCGAAGGGAGGGTCAAGCAGGTCAGCTGATTGCTCAACTCGTCCGCGTCTCACGGCTCAACCTCAACGCAGCACCGCAGAGCGTCGACCGGGCGGTTCACCGGACGTGAGCCGCCCGGCGGGATGGCAGGTCCGGAAGGAGCATCCGGCGCTGGGAGGTCGCTGATCGGCCCGGTTGCGACCCCTAGAGGGTGGGCCGCACCGGAGCGGTCGGGACTGCTGTTGGTCTCAATGGGTGACAACTGGGCGTGGCGTACCGGGTACTGTCAGCCAACCCTGGCATGGTCTACTCAGCACCCGCCCGGGCGGCCGCTCGGTGCCGAACCGTGATCAAAACCCCAGGGAGTTGCGATGACTGCGCTGATCGTGGTCGCCCAAGCGGAGTTGAGCACGAACAACTTACGCACGTGGATGTTGGACAACGTCGTGCCGCTGCTGCTGCTGGCCGTGGCGGTGCTGCTGCTGTGGCTGGGCGGCGGCAAGGGAGACAACGCCGGGGTCATGCGACGGGTCGGAGGCGTGATCATCGCGTTGGGCATCGTCGGGCTGGCCGTGTCCGGGGCAGGGGTGAACCTCGGAACGTGGATCGCCGGCCTGTTCAGCGGCTGATCGGAGGGTGAGCAGCTGTTGCGGATCCGCACTGATGACGAGGTCTACCGGGTAGACGCAGTCTGGCTCGGTCCACCCAAGGCGACGTTCCCGTGGCGCGTCCGGTATGTGGCCTGGGGCGTGGGGACGGTGGTGTTTCTCGTGGTGCTCGCCGTCGAGCGCCAGCTGGGCATCGGCTTCAGCTTCTTCTCGACCGGCTGGGCCCTGCTGATCACCATCCTGCTCACCCGGATGATCGGCTCCCGGATCAGCCACGAACGTCCGCTGACCGCGGTGGTCATGATGTGGGTCCGCGAACTCGCCGCCCCCCGGAAGACGACCGCGGCGCGGGGTGGTGCCGCCAGCGCGGCGCGGCTCCGGGTGCACCGCGATCGCCCCCGGCCTGGCCAGCGGTCAGCCCGTCGTCGGGGTCGTTCCAGGAAGGAGGGCAACGATGTTCGGGCGACGTCCCCCCCGCAGACCTGAGCACGACCAGCACACCGCACCGAACAATCAGCGCTCGATGCCCGCTCCCACTCGGGGCGGCTCGAACCGCCGCGGCCATGCGCTGCCCGGAGAAGCCGCGGTCCCCACCTACACCCCCTCCATCGCGCTGCGCTCCATCGACGGGCACCTGGTACGCAACGGGCAGGAGGTCTACGCCTGGTACCGGCTGGCCCCGCAGCGCTGGTCGTTTCGCTCAGACTCGCAACGTCAGGACCTGATCCACGCCATCGCCGGCCAGTACGCGGAATTGCAGGGCCGGTGGATGCACCTGCGGGTCACCGCCCGCCCGTACCCGATCCGGATGTGGGCCGAGGCGCACGCGCGCAATGCGGTAGGCCGGCTTCCCGACACCCCCGGTGCGCCGTCCTTCGACGACTACATGGTCGGTGAGCAGCAGCAGCTGCTCGGGCACTCGATGGCCGAGAAGGAGGTCTATCTCGGCGTGCAGGTGCAGACCCGGTCCATGGTGGACCGGGTCGTGGAACGGGCCGCGCCGGTGCTGCGGCGGGTGTTTCCCACCGCCGTCGACGCCGAGCTGGTCGCGATCGACGCCGAGGTCGAGCACCTGGACGGGGTGGTCGGCGTCGCCGGGCTGGAGGGCCGGCCGGCCACCGCCGAGGAGATCTCCTGGCTGATGCACCGGTCGTGCTCGCTGGGACTGCCCGCCCCGCGCAACCTGCCCGCGGTGCCGGGTGCCACCTGGGAGCCCGAGGATCTGGCCAGTTTCACCGACGCCGCGGACTTCCACGCCGAGCCCTACGCGCCCACCCTCATCGTCCGCGGTCGCACCGGTTCCAACGCCGGGACCACCCGCCACGTCGTGGTGCTCACCGTGGGCCAGATGCACGGATTGCGGATCCCGGAGATCGACGACCCGTGGGTGCAGCGCTCGGATCGGCTGCCGGCCGGGGTTGAATGGTCGGCCCGCATCTACGTGCGCCGCCCGGAGGATGTCGCTGGCGAGCTGCAGCGGCAGATGAACAAGGTGCGTTCCCAGGTGCGCCACTACACCGACGAGCACGACCTCGAGCCGCCGCAGAGCCTGGTCCGGCAGGCCGGCCGGGTGCTGGAGATCGACGACGAGATGACCTCGGGTTTCACCGCGCTGGGCACCCGGGTGCGTTCGTGGTGGCGGCTGGCGGTCTCGGGGCCCACCGATCGGGATGCGCTGCGGCTGGCGCAGCAGCTGCTGGACCTCTACAAGCCCAAGATCGCTATCGAGCATCCCGAGGCGCAGTACGCGCTGGCCCGCGAGTTCATCCCAGGTGAGCCGCTGTCCTCCGGCGCGTACCTGCGCCGCGGTTCGGTGATCTGGGCGGCCTCGGCAGTGCCCACCGCCACCGCGGAGGTGGGCGACCGGCGCGGCATCCTGCTCGGCGAGACGTGCACCGCCACCCGGCGCCCGGTCGCCTGGGACCCCTGGATGGCCCAGGAGATCCGGGACTCCTCCGGGTTGACCGCGCTGGTGGCCGGGCTCGGCGGCGGCAAGTCGTTCCTCGGCGGCGGCATCGTCTACAAGACGCTGCGTTCCGGCGCGTACTGGACCCTGCTGGACCCTTCTGGCCCGCTGGCCAAGCTGTGCGAGTTACCCGAGCTGCGGCCCTACGCCCGGCCGATCAACCTGCTCAACGCCCAGCCCGGCATCCTCAACCCGTACCGGGTGGTCGCCGAGCCCGAGCTGGCGCATTTCCTCGACGAGGAGGACCCGGAGCGGGCGTGGCGGCGGGAGAAGGCGTTGACCGCCGCCACCCGCCGCAGGCTGGTGCTCGACGTGCTCACCGGCGTGCTGCCCTTCGAGGTCGCCCGGATGGCGAAAACCCGCATCGTGCTGCTCCGCGCGGTCCGCGCGGTGGGCGGGCGGCCTGATGCGCATCCCGGGCAGGTGTTCGAGATGCTGCGCCGTGATCCCTCCGAGCACCACGAGCACGCCATCGTGGTCGCGGACTTCCTTGATGAGATGCGCGAGCGCATGTCGTTGCTCATTCCCGAGAAGGGCGCCGACCCCTACACCGAGGTGCGCGACGACCGGCTCACCGTGCTCACCATGTCCGGTCTGCCCCTGCCCAAGGACACCGTCGGCCGGGAGCACTGGACCGACGCCGAGTCGCTCGGTGTGGAGCTGCTCAACCTCGCGGCCTGGCTGACCCAGCGGTCGATCTACGAGCGTCCCCGCGACCAGCGCAAGGGGGTCTGGATCGATGAGGCGTTTTTCCTGTCCGAGGTCCCCACCGGCCGGGTACTGATGAACCGCTTCGCCCGGGACTCCCGCAAGTGGAACGTGCGCGTGCTGCTGTCGTCGCAGATCCCGGCGGACTTCCTCAAGATCCAGGGCTTCGTGTCGCTGCTCGACTCGGTGTTCGTGGGGCGGCTGGACGACGAGCCCGCGCAGGCCGATGCGCTGCGGCTGCTCAAGGTGCCCGTCGGGGCAGGCTACGAGCAGGTGGTGGCGTCGCTGGGGCGCCGCCCGGGCGGTGACCGGCTGGCCACCGTACGGGACCGGGCACCCCGCCAATTCATCTTCGGTGACGGCGCCGGTGGGGTGGAGCGAGTCCGGGTGGACTTCTCCGGCGCGCACCTGGAGCATCTGGTCGCCGCCCTGGACACCACTCCGGATGCCCTGCGCGGCGACATCTCGGGTGCGCAGCTGCCCCCTGGGCGCGATCCCACCCCACCCGACCGGGAGGCGATGGCGGCCAAGGCCGATGCCCTCCCCGACCTGCCGGCCAACGGTGGCGTTGCGGCCCGGCCAGCAGCCGGCCCCGAGCGCAATGGCTCGGTGCGCAGTGTGATCGGTTCAGGGACCGCCAGCAGGGCGAGAACATGACAGCCCGGACGCTGCGCGGCAGGACGGCTGCGGCGGTGCTGATGGTGGTCATTGCGCTGCTCGGCGCGCAGGCCGCGCTGGGTTCACCAGCCCTGGGTTCACCAGCACCGGGGCAGGTCCCCGGAGTCAGCGACTGCAAGGACGCACCCAATCCGGACCGGCCCGGTTCCGGCATGGTCGGCGCCATCGACCCCACGCCGTTGCAGTCCGGCGCCCCGAACAGCGTCTACCACGAGGTCGGCTATGCCGGTCTGACATGGCACACCTATGACCTGGGGTGCGGGCCCTCAGGCCTGCGCAACCCGAACGCAGTGATCGACACCTGGACCGGCAACCTGCTGTTCGACATCGGCAAGGCAATCGTCGGCGCCACCAACGGGCTGCACTACGCGCTTGCCGACGGGGGCCTGCTGGCCCCGCTGAACGACCTGATCGTCTCCGGCACCGTCGCGCTGTATGACAGCGTCTACGCGCCCTGGTTCGGGTTGATCGCGGTGCTGCTGGCGATCGTGCTGTTCCGGTCGATCTGGCGGGGCGACCTCGCCACCGTCAGCAAGCGGGCCGCGTGGGCACTGGCCGGCATCTGGCTGGCGGCAGCGACCTACCTCACCCCGCTGCTGTACACCCAGGTGCTCGACGGGGTCCTGGTCGACGGCAGCAACCAGGTGCGCAGCGGGTTCCTCAACGAGGTCGGCATCGAGCAGCGCGACGCGCTGCCGACCCTGCTGCACGACCAGATCATCTACCGCAACTGGCTACGCGGTGAGTTCGGCTCCGCGGACGGGCCGCAGGCCACGGAACTAGGCCGGGACCTGGTCCGCGCGCAAGCGTTCACCAAGCAGGAGATCGCTGACGGTGCGGAGAATCCGCAATCCGGCGTTGCGGACCGCAAGAAGCAGGAGTACAAGTCCATCGCCGAACGGACGGGCAGCGCCTACGGTTACTTCCAGGGGGTGGACGGTAACCGGATCGGCGTCGGGTTCCTGGCCGCCCTGCAGGCGGTGATGTTCGGGCTGTTCCAGTTTCTCGCCCAGGCCGCGTTGCTGCTGGCCCAGGTACTGCTGCGGGTGGTCATCCTGCTCGGCCCGGTCATCGGCCTGATCGCGATCCTATACCACGAACTGCTCCGCGGCGTCGGTCGCGTGGTCGGGGCCGCGCTGCTCAACGTCGTCGTGCTCTCGGCGCTGGCCGCATTGCACACGTTGGTGATGGTGTGGCTGTTCGACCCCACCCGCAGCATCTCGGTGCTCGGCCAGATGCTGCTCGCCGGGATGATCACGCTGGTGATGTTGCTGGTGGCCCGCCCGGTCCGGCGGATGTGGCAGATGATGGAGCTGTCGGTCGGTGCGGTAGGCGGTGCGCTGCCCGCCGCCCCACCGGGCGTACTGGCCCGGCTGCGGCGGCGCGGGACCGGCGCCGAGTCCACCCCATCGGAGCGGTTCTGGGCGGAGACCCGCAGCGCGGAGGCTGATCAGGGGGCACCGGCCGGGGAACCCGTACCCGGCAGCCGCGTGCGTCCGGAGGCGGCCGTGCCGGTGGTCGTCGTGGCCGACCGGTCGGACCGCCGTGGCGGTGGCCTGGCGGCGGCCCCGGTGCTCGGTCCCCGCAGTCTCGACGGGCCTGGACGAGGCGGCGAGGCGGCGTCGGCCCGGTCCGACGAGATCGGCTCCCGGCCGGTTCAGGCCACTGCGCTGCCGACCGGGTTCAGCGCGACCGCGCCCGTTCGCACCCGGATCGCCGACCTGGTGCCGCCGGTAGTGGACGTGGTGGGGGACCGGGTCGGCGAGGAGCCGGTGTACGTGCCGTCAGCGTCGGGCAACCCGCGTGCGCCGCGGCAAGCCGAGCTGGAGGAGGTGGCCGGGCGCCCGGTGTGGGTGGTGTACCGGCCCTCGGCTGGCCTCGAAGTCGGCTCAGAGGGCACTGACAGTGCCCGGGCCACGGACTGAGCGGGGGAAGACCAGCGCTGTGCCGATCCGTACCAACCGTGGCCGCGCGGCGGTCTACCGCACGTTCTGGGGCTGGCCGCTGCGTTCCCCCGCGCACCTCACCGGCACCGCGGTGGCGCTCGTCGCGATCGCGGTCGGGATTGGCCTGGTGCTGCCCGACAGCAGGGGCAGTGGTCCAGCCCCGGCAGCGCCGTCGAGCAGCCCGCGATCCACGCCGTTGCCCCCGGCCTCCCGGTTAGCGACGGCCCCTGCTGTGCAGCCCCCGTTGCGCTCGCCCAGCGTCCCGGCCCCGGCCGCCGCGCTGACCGCCGCCCGCTCCTGGGTGCAGGCGTTTCTCACCGTCCCGAAGGGCATCAGCTCGGAGCAGTGGATCGAGCAGCTGCGGCCTTACACCACCGACGAGTTGCTGCCCGAACTGCGCTCGGTCGACCCGGCGAACGTGCCTGCGGCGAAGATCACCGGCGAGCCGCGGACGGTCAGCTCGGGCGCGAGCTCGGCCGAGGTGGACGTGCCGACCACCGGGGTGGTCGTGCGGTTGCTGCTGGTCTCCACCCCCGCCGGGTGGCGAGTGGCCGGTTACCAGCGGGCGGGCTGACCGTGCGGCGGTGGGTGATCGGGCTGGTGGCCGTTGGCTTGCTCGGCGGCCTCATCGCGGTGTCCGCGATCTCCGTCCTGCTCGGCGGTGTCGGTTCCGGCGACTGGGTGTTCGGGGCACCGTGCGGATCGGTGCTCGCGTCCACCGATCCGCGGGAAGCGCCGCGGGTGGCCGTCCGGGTCAGCGACCTCGACGCCGAGCAGCGGGCCATCGTCGACCTGATCATCGCGATCGGCAAGCAGCGCGGGCTGCCGCCGCGGGCCTGGCAGATCGCCATCCAGGCCGGGATGACCGAGTCGCGGCTGCACAATCTCAGCTACGGCGACCGGGACTCGCTGGGCATCTTCCAGATGCGCCCCTCAATGGGGTGGGGCAGCGTCGCCCAGGTCACCGATCCCGTCTACCAGATCAACAAGTTCTATGACGTGCTGCTGACGGTGCCCGGCTGGGAAACCCAGCGGCCCGGCGAGTCCGCGCAGGACGTCGAGCGGTCGGCCTTCCCAGCGCGCTACCACCAGTGGGAACCGCTGGCCGTCAACGTGATCAATACTGTGGGCGGCGACGTCACGCAGTTCGTCCAGGCGTCCTGCACCACGCCGCTCCCGGCGCCCTCTGAGATCGCCGGGCGGGCGATGCAGTACGCGCTCGGTGAAGTCGGCAAGCCTTACGTCTGGGGCGCTACCGGCCCTGATTCCTATGACTGCTCGGGGCTGATGTTGCGGGCCTACCAGTCGGCAGGGGTCACGCTGCCCCGGGTGTCGCGGGAGCAGTACTGGGCTGGTGCCCAGCTGCCGGTGCGCCACGCGCAGCCCGGGGACCTGCTGTTCTGGGCTTATGACACCTCGAACCCCGATAGCATTCACCACGTTGCGATGTATTTGGGTAACGGTCAGATGGTCGAGGCGGCCAACCAAACGGTGCCGCTGCGGCAGCGGGCCGTGAGCTTTGATGAGCACGAACTGATGCCGTTCGCGGTCCGGCCCGGGGTGCCGGTCGCCGCGAAGGCCTGACATCCGGAGGTGACGGTGTACGCGTCGGACCCGATCCCGCGACCGGCTGGTCGGCCGGCTTCGGCCACCCCGTTACGGGACCATCTCGCGCTGGCCAAGCTGGGCGTCGACGAAGGCTACGTGGTGCTGCCACGGTCACTGGCCGAGGAGATGCCACTGCCCTGGCAGCAGCAGATGGCCTACCTCATCGATGAGCTGCACCAGACCTACGGCCACCTCCCGTGGCCCATCTACCGGGTAGTGCCCAGCCGCACCGAACGGCTGGTCGACCTGGACGAGGGCCAGCTCGCCGAGGCCGGGTACCTGCTGGAGATCGACACCAGCGGCGAGCTGGTGTACCGGGATCGCGACGACGCCGTGGTCACCGATCCGCAATCCCGCGAGGTCTTAGTCTCCTGCCCGGACCCGATACCCCGTCTCCAAGCGCCATTCGGAGCCGAATAGCGGTCTGGGGCGCGGCGAAAGCGCCATTCGGAGCCGAATGGCGGTCTGGGGGGCTGGCGAACCGCTATTCGGCTCCGAATGGCGGGCGAAGGAGGCGGTGTGGATCTGTCTGCGGTCACTGTTGGGGTGCTGGGGGGGACTGGGGCGCAGGGGCGTGGGCTGGCTTACCGGTGGGCGGTCGGCGGGTTGTCGGTGGTGATCGGCTCCCGGGACGTCGGTCGGGCTTCGCAGGCCGCTGCCGTGCTGCGGGAGCGTTGCGGCTCGCAGCGGGTGCGCGGTGCGGACAATGCTGATTGTGCCGCAGCGTCGGACCTGGTACTGGTGGCGGTGCCGTTCGGCGGTCACGCCGCGCTGCTCGAGTCGCTGCGCTCGCCGCTGGCCGGCACGATCGTGATCGACTGTGTGAACCCGCTCGGCTTCGACAACCGGGGCCCGTACCCGCAGCCGGTGCCGGAGGGCAGCGCTGCCCAGCAGGCCCAGGCCCTGTTGCCCGAGTCCCGGGTCACCGCGGCGTTTCACCACGTCTCCGCGGTGTTGCTGGACGACCCTGCGGTGACCAGCGTGGACCTCGACGTGCTGGTGCTGGGCGACGACCGGGAGGCCACCGATCTGGTGTGTTTATTAGCCGACGCGATACCCGGCATGCGGGGCATCTACGGCGGCCGCCTGCGCAACGCCGCCCAGGTGGAGGCGCTGACCGCCAACCTCATCGCGATCAACAAGCGATACAAAGCGCACGCCGGGATCCGGATCACCGGCCTCTGACCCCCGGCGTGTCCGGCTCTCGTGCACGGTGTCCGCATCTCAAGCACATCGGATTGGCCCGAGAGCGGGGTCTCCTAACGTGTCCGCACGTGGTCTCCAAGCTGCCCGACGATGCCCAGCAGTGGACCGCCGCCGAGCGCGAGCTGGCCTTGCAGGTGCTCGACGGCCGGACCGTGGTGGTCAACGTGCGCCGCGGCGGCCCGCACCGCCACCTCGTGCCGTGGCTAGTGGACCAGGGCATGATCAGCTATGTCGGCCACGCCGGGTCACGCCACTCCTGGCCGCGATCGGATTTCGCCAACCCGTTCGTGAAGCAGACCGGCACCGACCGGCAGACGATGGTGCGCCGCTACCGCGAATGGCTTGGCGAGCAACCGGAGCTGCTCGCCCGGATCAGGGACGGTGAGCTGACCGGGCGAGCGCTGGGTTGCTGGTGTGCGCCGCAACCCTGCCATGCCGACGTCCTTGCCGTGCGTGCAGTCCAGTGACTTGGGGGGTTGCCGGTGTGGGTTACTGCTCCCGGAACGGCACCAAGCCCACTTTACCCGGGCGCGTAGCCGATGTGATGTAACGCCTCGTTGCAAAACGAACGATAAGTAGAGCAGGCTCAGTGGACTGCGAAGCACCGGTCCATCAGTATCAAGGAACCTCTACGTCCGGACGCTGTCCGCGGCTCGGTGACCTCGGTGGCGTTCGCTCCCGACGGGGACATCCTGGCCACCGGCGGCGCCGACGCCACCGTAATCCTGTGGGATCTCACGGATCTCAATCAGCGCCGGGCTCATGCAACGGAGCGCGCTTGCGCTATCACTGGGCGCGGTCTCGATCGTGCTGAGTGGAACCGCTACTTTCCTGGAGTGCCCTACCAGGACACCTGTCACCTGTTCACGGCCAGAGAAGATGGTTCGCGATGACGCGCTCCACGCACCGCACCGTCGCTGCGTTCTTCGTCGCAGCCGCCGCCCTGCTGATCGCGTCCGGGTGCAACCCGGTCCCAGGCCCCAAAAGCGATGATTCACACGTGCTGGTCTACGCCGCGGTGCCCAGCCAACGGCCCCCTTACCTTGAGTGGACCCATCAACCGATCATCGAAATGCTCAAAAAGGAGACTGGAAAGGACGTTCGCTTCCAGGCCGGCACTGATTATGCGGCGATCATTGAGGGGCTGCGCGCAGGAAAGATCGACATTGCCGCACTTGGACCGCTCTCTTACTGTACGTGATCGCCAAGCAGCAGGGCGCCCAGATCACTGCGGTGGCTGCCCGGGTGGACAAGAAGGGCCAGGCCCCGGGATACCAGCCTTACGGCATCACCTGGACCGGCTCGCCGATCAAGACCTTGGCGGACTTCCGCGGCAGGACGATTTGTTTTGTGGACCCCAGCTCCACCTCCGGTTACCTGTACCCCAGCGCCGGTCTGCGCGATATGAGCATCGAGCCGGAAAGAGACACAATACGGATCTTCGCAGGTGGCCACGATGATTCGGTCCTCGCGGTGGCCAACCGCCAGTGCGATGCTGGCTTCGCGCTCGTCTATGTGATCGACCGGCAGTTGGTCGAGCAGGGTCGGCTCCGGCCGGGTCAGATCACCGCGGTGTGGAAGTCGGAAACCATCCCCGGCCCGCCGATAGTGATAGCCAATCACCTGGCTCCGGAGCTGCACCGGCAGTTGACGACGGCTTTCCAGAACAAGGCCAACGCCGACTGCCTGCGGGCGAACGGCTTCTGTCAGGGAGAATGCGCGGCCGTCGACGGGGTCGGATACGGTTACCAGTCGGCCGATGATGCCTACTACAACGGCGTGCGCGAGATCTGTAGGAGGATCCAGAGTGAGTCTTGCACCAAAGGCTGACCCCGCGCGAGCCAGCCCATCGGTCGACGTCTGTCACGACGATGCGCCGTTTGTGCGCTCGGTGTGCACGAGTGCGCGACGCACCGTGCATGAGAGCCGGACACGCGGGGGAGTTGCCATCTGATCCGTGCGCCACAGCGGCCAACCTGCTTGCTCCCCGCTAACGCAACAGTCCCCGCACAGCCGCCCACCCTCGCGGGGGCTGCCAATAGAGGCGATAAAAAGATACGCTCTGAGGATGGCCACCACGAAGATGTCCTTGACGCTGGAGTCCACCGCGGCGTTTCTGGCCGAGCAGGCCGCCCGCCGCGACGGGCTGTCGGTCTCCGCCTGGATCTCGAAGTTCATCCACCAGAACATCCACCAGCACTACCCGCCCACGCCCTATGACGGCGAGGCCCTCGCGGTGGCCGAGCTGGAGCACCAGAACACCGTCGCCGAGCTGGTGTCCGCGGCCTGACCGCCATCCCCGTCGCGATCGGCGGCACATCTGGCTGGCTCAACATCGCCCGCGACATCACCCGCGCCTACCGAGGAGCCCTCATCGAGTTCCTCGGCGCGCTGGACCCCGCCGACCTCGACCGCGTCGATAAGGCCATCTACAACACCTTTGGACTGCCCATCTGACACGCGGACAGCGGACCTAGTCACTGCTCTAGGAGCTGGCCGAGCGTGACGAGCTCGTAGCCCTGGGACTTGAACTCGGGAATGAGCAGCGCGATCGCCTCAGCGGTGGCGGGCGCGTTCGGGGTCTCGTCCGAGCCGTGCATGTGCAGGGCGACGATGGCGCCGGGCCGGATGTTTGCCATGACCGAATCGACGACCGCCTGCGGGTCCGGCTGGAACGCGTCGCCGGCAGCAGTCCAGTCGACCGCCTGCTCGCCCAGCGCGGCGACGAGAGCGACGTCGCGCTGGCGGGCACATGTGATGGACCCACCGGGGAACCGGAAGTAGTAGGGGCGCTTACCGGTGATCTGCTCGATGACCTCTGCACTCTTTCTGATGGCGGCGAACTTCTCCTCCTCGCGTAATGCGGGCAGCGTGTAGCACGGACGGAATGCCTTGTGCTCGAGCGAGTGGTTGGCGATCTTGAACAACGGATCGTCGCCGAGTGACCCGGCGACCTCTGGGTAGGTCTGTGCCCACAGTCCTGTCAGGAACAGGGTGGCCTGCGTACCGGTCCGCCGCAGCACGTCGATGACGTTCTCGTTGTACCAGGTACGCACTTCCCCGGACTCGAGGCGCTGGCGCATGTCCGGGGTCATGTCGGCGTCGAAGGTGAGGGCGACCCGCTTCCGGTCGCTGGGTCCTTCCTGGACCGCGACCGGTTGTGGCACCGCTGGCTCCTGACGCGTCGGAACGGGCTCCGATGCTGCTGACGTACTCGATGCCGCCGACGTCGATCGCGTGCGGCACAGCGCCAGCAGCCGCTCGCGCTCTGCGCCGTCGACCCGGCACACCCCCAGGAACGCGGCGATGTCCAGCTCGCTGGCACCGCGTCTCCCGGCCAGCAGCAGCGATACGAAGCTCGGTGAGCGGTCGAGTATGCTGGCGGCCTGCTTGCCGGTCAGCCCGGCTTCCTCCATGGCCTGGCGCAGGCCGTCACCCAGTTCCCGGCTGCGGACCGTCGGATCGCGATGTGACATGAGAACACCTCCCGACGGAAGATCATAGACCACATTCGGCGGTAGTACAGCAATCTCACCGAACGCGGGTATCAATCTGGTACCATCGCTTTTATGGCGATGACGCTGCGGCTCACGGATGACGAGGCCCAGGCACTGCGCGCTCAGGCCGAGAGTGAGCACCGCTCCATGCAAGAGGTGGCTCGGGCAGCGGTTCGCGAGTACGTGCAGCGGCGCTCCGCCGCCGCGCAGGTCGACGAAGCACTGCACGTGTTGATCCCGCGCTACACCGGCCTGCTCGACCGGCTCGGCAACGCGTGACCCAGCACCTCTCCCTTGATGTGCTCCTGCGGGTCGCCGAGCAAGCCTGCGGAACGCCGGTACAGGTCCGCGACTACGGGCTGCTCGAGTCGGCGCTCGCCCGGCCCGCCGCGACCGTGTTCGGTGCCGACGCCTACCCCACCGCGCACGGCAAAGCGGCAGCCCTGCTGCACTCGCTCACCAGCAATTATGCTCTCGTCGACGGAAACAAGCGGCTGGCGTGGGCAGCGGCAGCCGTGTTTCTGTGGATCAACGGCTACGACCTCGACGCGCCCGAGGATGGCGCGTTCGAGCTGGTGATCGCCGTGGCCGACGGGTCACTGGCCGACGTGGAGAAGATCGCCGAGCGCTTGGCTGGATGGAGCCGGCCCCGCTAGCGACCCTGTTCGGCGAACTCGACAGCAGCGTTGCCCCGGACTGGTTTCAGTGGTAGGTGTGTTCCGGGCCTGGGTAGGTGCCCGAGCGGACGTCCTCGGCGAAGTGGGTGGCAGCCTCCCGCAGCTCATTGCCGAGCTCCGCATAGGTCTTGACGAACTTCGGCATACGGCCGCCGGGAATGCGGAAGGCCGCCATGTCCTGCCACACCATCACCTGCGCGTCGCAATCCGGCCCCGCGCCGATGCCGATGGTGGGCACCCCGGTGGTCGCTGTGATCCGGGCGGCCAGTTCGGCGGGCACCACCTCCAGGACGATGGCGAACACGCCCGCCGTTTCCAGCGCCTTCGCGTCCTCCACCAGCAGCTCGCCCTGCTCGCCGCGGCCCTGCACCGAGTAACCGCCCAAGACGTGCACCGACTGCGGGGTGAGCCCGAGGTGGGCCATCACCGGCACGCCCGCCGCGACCAGCTCCTCGACCTGGGGCAAGACGCGGCGACCACCCTCCAGCTTCACCGCATGGGCGCCGGACTCTTTGAGGAAACGCGCCGCGGTGTCCAGCGCCTGCGCGGGGGAGGACTGGTAGGAGCCGAAGGGCAGGTCAGCGACGACGAGCGCGCGGCGAGCCCCGCGGACCACGCCGCGCACCAGGGGTATCAGCTCATCGACGGTCACCGGCACTGTCGTCTCATAGCCGTACACGACGTTGGCCGCGGAGTCACCGACCAGCAACACGGGAATGCCCGCGGCATCCAGCAGGGTCGCGGTGGAGTAGTCGTAGGCGGTGAGCATCGCCCACTTCTCCCCGCGGCGCTTGGCCGCGAGAAGGTCCTGGACGCGGACCCGCCTGATCTTCTGGCCCGGGCCGTACAACACGGAATCGACAGCAGCTGCGGTCATCGTTGACCGTCCTCCCTCAAGGCCGGCCGTTCGTTGCCGGTCCCCGGGTCGTGCCGGATGGCTGATACCCCAAGCCTGGCACCGAGGTCGGGGGTCGGCATCCGGGTGCGATGTGATTCACAGCACGGGGGAGCGTTCGCGCCAGCGGCTGGTGATCGGCAGCCGCCGGTCCCGGCCGAAGGCCTTCAAAGTGATCTTCGTGCCGGGCGGGTACTGCCGGCGTTTGTACTCTGCGGCGTCCACCAGCCGCACGATGCGCTCGACCAGTTCGGGCTCGAACCCGGCCGCCACCAGATCGCCGAATCCGCGGTCGCCCTCCACGTAGTCGTCGAGCACGGCGTCGAGCAGCAGGTAGTCGGGCAGCGAGTCGGTGTCGAGCTGGCCGGGACGCAGCTCGGCTGAGGGTGGCTTGCCGATCGAGTTCGGCGGGATCGGTGGGGTCTCACCCCGCTTGTCGGCC
This sequence comes from Pseudonocardiaceae bacterium, assembly GCA_050699815.1. Lineage (GTDB taxonomy): Bacteria > Actinomycetota > Actinomycetes > Mycobacteriales > Pseudonocardiaceae. Next base: position 20,530 of record JBOHFT010000007.1, read on the forward strand.
GCTGCGTTGCGCCACCGTGCCAGGGCCCACACCGCGGTCTTGGGCAGGTCCTTGATCGGCGCGAACCCGCCGACGGCGTCGCCGTAGATCGTCGAGTAGCCGACCGCGAGCTCGGATTTGTTCCCGGTGGCCAGCACCAGGTGACCATGCTGGTTGGACAGCGCCATCAGGGTCACCCCCCGGCAGCGGGCCTGGACGTTCTCCTCGGCGACCCCCAAGAGCCCGAGTTGGTTCACGAACACGTCGACCATCGCCCTGATCGGCTGCACCTGGTAGTGCAGGCCGGTGCGCTCAGCGAGGTCGGCGGCGTCGGTCAAGGAGTGCGCCGAGGAGTGCGCCGAGGGCATCGACACCCCGTACACCGCGTCGGCGCCCAGCGCGTCCACCGCCAGCGCGGCGCACACCGCGGAGTCGATCCCGCCGGACAGCCCGAGCACCACCGAGCGGAATCCGTTCTTGCGCGCGTAGTCCCGCAAACCGGTTACCAGCGCACCCCACACCTCGGCCTCGTCGGACAGCGGCTCGGCCACCGGCGCAATGGGCGCCGGAGAGTAGGTTGGCAGCGGATCGTCGGTGAGGACCACCCGGCCAACGTCCAGCCCGGCATACCGGCCCACTGCCCTGGCCGACCCACCGGGCAGGTCCAGGTCGAGCACCAGCAGCTGCTCGCAGAACTGCGGCGCCCGCACCAGCAGCTCCCCGCGCGCGCCGACCACCATCGAGTCACCGTCGAAGACCAGCTCGTCCTGGCCGCCCACCAGATTGGCGTAGGCCAGCGGCGCGCCCGCTTCGGCGGTCCGGCGGGCCACCAGCGCCAGGCGAGCGTCGTCTTTGCAACGCTCGTAAGGAGAGGCATTGGGCGCGACCACCAGGTCCACCCCGGCCTGCGCCAGCGCGGTGATCGGGCCGCCCACCTGCCAGATGTCCTCGCAGATCACCATCCCGATCTCCAGGCCGTGCAGCCGGAACACGGTCAAGGTGGTGCCGGGAATGAAGTAGCGGCGTTCGTCGAACACCCCGTAATTGGGCAGGTGGTGCTTGAACTGGCGGGCCACTACCCGCCCGCGGCACAAGACCGCGACCGCGTTGCGGGGACCGCGGGAGTCGGAGTCCAGGTATCCGACGACGGCGGCCAGCTCCCCGCACCCGTCCTGGGCGAGCCGCGTCGCCAGGGCAGTCAGGGCCTGCCTGGACTCGGTGGCGAAGGACTCGCGCAGCGCCAGGTCCTCCACCGGGTAGCCGGTCAGTGCCATCTCGCCGAACACCACGAGATGCGCGTCGGCGGCGGTGGCTTCCCGGCAGCGTGCGGCGATCATGGTGGCGTTGCCCGCGAGATCACCCACGCAGGGGTTCACCTGAGCCAGAGCCAGACGGAGCTGCGGCATTCCCTCATCATCCGCCTACCGCCACGGACAGCTCCTGGACATTCACTACGATCGGCTGGATGTCCCGCCTGTCGAGCCCGTTGCGGCTGACCGCTGCCCTGCTGACCGTGCTCGTCCTTAGCGGTTGCGCTTCCCAGGCCGCAGGCGACCGCCAGCTCGCCGACAGCGTGCGGTCACGTCCGGGTGCCCAGCCCGGCGCTGCGCCGCACGGCCCTGCCGACCGTGGGCTCGAGCGGTTCTACAGCCAGAGTCCCTCCTGGGGCGACTGCCGGGAGTTCGCCACCACCGACCGCACCCAGAAGTCGTTCGCGGACCCCAGGCTGCAGTGCACCCGGGTCGAGGTGCCGCTGGACTACACCCAGCCGCAAGGGCGCACCGCACGGCTCGGGCTGCTGCGCCGGCCTGCCGACAACCAGCAAGAACGGCAGGGCTCCCTGCTGGTGAACCCCGGCGGTCCGGGTGCCTCGGGGATGAGCGCGGTTGCGTCACTGGCCGCGGCGGTGGACGGCACCGACCTGGGCCGCCGGTTCGACCTGGTCGGGTTCGACCCTCGAGGAATCGGTGCCAGCGAGCCGAAGATCATCTGCCGGAATACCCAGGAGCAGGACGCCGAACGGCTCGACCTCGACCTGGACACCTCACCGGCCGGGATCGCCCAGACCGAGAAGGAGAACCAGGTTTACGCCGCGCTGTGCGCGCAGCGATCCGGCATGGATCTGCTCGCCAACGTCGGCACCAGGGACGTTGCGCGGGACATGGACGTGATGCGGTCTGCGCTGGGCGACGCGAAGCTCAACTACCTGGGCTACTCCTACGGCACCCGGATTGGTACCGCCTACGCTGAGCAGTTCCCCGGCAATGTGCGGGCGATGGTGCTCGACGGCGCACTCGATCCGGATGAGGTCCTCGTGGAGAGTCTGGTGAACCAGGGCGCCGGGTTCCAGCAGTCATTCGATGCGTTCGTCGGCTGGTGTCTGGCCCAGCCGCAGTGCTGGCTGGGCAATAACCCGAAAGACCAGGCCAGCGGCAGGTTCCAGGAATTGCTGCGGCCGCTGACCATTGCGGCGCGGCCGGTCGGCGACCGCAGGCTGTCCTACACCGACGCCACTATCGGCGCGGTCCAGGCGCTGTACTCCGACCAGTTCTGGCCGATGCTCAACCGGGGCCTCACCTCCCTGGCCAGCGGGGACGGCTCCGGACTGCTGACCCTGGCCGATGCCTACTACCGCCGCGACCAGCAGGGCTACTCGGGCAGCCTGGACGCTTTCAAAGCGATCCGCTGCCTTGATGACCCCCCGATCACCGATCCGGCAGTGCTCCGGGAGGTCGACCGGCGCTACCGGCAGGTCGCGCCCTTCCTCAACGATGGGAACCCGCCGTCGGCGGCCCGGGACGCCTGCGCTTTCTGGCCGGTGCCGCCGACCTTCAAGCCAGCCAAGCCGCAGGTGGACGGGCTGCCGACGGTGCTGGTGATCTCCACGACCGGCGACCCGGCAACCCCCTATCAGGCCGGCGTGGAGCTGGCCAGCCAGCTGCGCGGCAGGTTGCTCAGCTTCGACGGCCAGCAGCACACCGTGGCCTTGCAGGGTGTGACGTGCGTGGACGAGACAGTCTCGGACTACCTGGTACGGCTCACCCTGCCGGCGCGGAAGACGTGCGTCGCCTGAGTGTCGGCTGGGGCTCCCCGGTGCGGCGCCCATTGCCGATCAGCAGGGCGCCCACCGCACTGAGCAGGCACACCACTGCGGTGAGCAGGAAGATCTCCCCGTACTGGGTGCGGAGGGCAGCGTCCAGGGCCGCTTGGTAGCCGACGAGCTGGCGCTGGTACACCTCGTCGCTGACCCCGAAGGGCAGCGGGGTGGCCAGCTCGGCGGTGAGTTCGCGGAAGCGGTGCAGCCCCCATGCCGATAGCGCCGCGACGCCGACGAGCATGCCGGTCATCCGGGCCACCACCACCGCGGCGGACGCCACGCCATGCCGGTCGGGCGGGGTCGCGCGCAGCGCCGCCGCCGACAGCGGCGCGATCACCAGGCCGAGCCCGAACCCGGCCAGCGCCAGGTCGCAATCCAGCCGGGGCAGGGTCAGCAGGCCGAGGTCGTGGTGCGCCGCGAGGACGTCCGCAGGCCATCCCGCGATCAGCAGGTAGCCGGCGGCGGCGAGCAGCATCCCGGTGACGGCCACCGCGGCGTCGCCCACCCGGCCTGCCACCAACCCCCCGATCAGCGCGCCCACGGGTAGTGCCACCAGGAACCGGACCAGCAGCGTGGTCGCGCCGACGGCGTCGCGGCCCAGCAACGTCTGCGCGTAGAGCTGGACGTACACCAGGGTCACCATCAGCGCTGCCCCGGCTGCGAGGCTGACTCCCAGTGAACCGAGGAAGACCCGCCAGTGCACGCCGTCGGGATCCAGCAGCCGCACCGCCGACCGCCGCTCCCACAGCACGAACGCGATCCCGGTCAGTGCGGCTGCGCCCAGGAGCGGCCAGCCCCATGGCGGCAGCACCCCACGGTCGGGCTCGGGGTTGTAGAGCCCTACCACCAGCAGGCCCAGCGTGAGTGCCAGCAGCCCGCCACCGACGAGGTCCAGCGGTGCTCGGGATCGCACCCCGCTGGAGCTCGTTGCGGCAGCTGGCACCGCTAGCTGGACCGCTGCCGCTGCGACGAGCGCGACCGGGACGTTCACCCAGAACACGCCGCGCCAGCCGGCCAGCGCGGCCACCGCCACGCCGTACAGCGGGCCCAGCACGCTGCCTAGCTCCTGCGCTGCGCCCAGCGCGCCCAGCGCGGTGGAGCGGCCGCGATCCGGCCACAGGTCAGCGGCCAGCGCCATGGACACCGGCAGCAACGCGCCACCGGCGATGCCCTGCAGCGCCCGCCCCGCCACCACCAGCGGCAGGGTTGCCGCGACGGCGGTGACCGCCGACCCGACCGCGAACCCGACTAGGCAGACCTGCAGCAGCGCCCGCCGCCCGAAGCGGTCGGAAGCCTGACCCAGCAGCGGCATCGCCGCGACATAGCCCAGCAGAAAGCCGGTGACGATCGGGGTGGCCCGCTCCAGGTGGTTCAGTGGCACCTGCAGGTCACGGATGATGTCGACCAGCAGGCTGACCACGACGTAGGCGTCGAGCGCCGCCAGCAGGGTGACCAGCGCACCGGCGCCCAGCGCCAGCCCGCGACGGCGGACCGGGGCTGCCGTCGCGTTCATTGAATCAGACCGGTGCAGTGATCTCGACCGGCACGTCATACTCGGAGAAGCGGACAGTGATCGTGCCGTCAGTAGCCGGGAACTGGGCCTGCACCAGCCGGGAGCCCTGGACGGCGATCCAGACCTGACCGGTCTTCTCCAGGGCCGGCCCGGGGATGAGCGTGCCCAGCGGCTGCGCCGGGAAGGTGACCCGCAACCGGTAGCTGTCCACCCCGCCAACTTGCTCACGGTCTTCGGTGGTGGCCCCCGTGCCGCTGGCGAGCACCGACGCGATGCCCCGGTCCGGGTTCAGGATCACCGACGGGTCGTACACCGCACTGGCGAAGGACAACGGCAGCCTCTGAACCGGCCCGGTGGGGGGACGCAGGTAGAGCCTGTCGCCGAGGATCACGAACTCCAGTTCGAGGACCTGCCCGCCCTGATTGATCTTGGCGGTGCCCTTCGCTGAACCCTCCCGGGTGAGCTGGCCGTTGGCGGACCGAAGCCGGATCTCGGGCACCGTGCCCTGGGTGTCGATGGCGAACCGGGTGCTGTTCACCGTCCGCATCGCGGTGGCGGAGTCGGTGAGCAGCTGGGCGCCGTCAGGAAGGCTGGGTTTCTGTTCCTGGACGGCCGTGCAGGACGTGAGCAGGGCGATGACCAGTGCGGCGAGCAAGGTGAGAAGGCGCAGATGTCGGCGCGGCATGCTCGCAATCGTAGGGGCACGCCACTCCTGCCGTCACCAGCCGTCCTCTACTCTGCGCACATGGATCGCCAGCAGGAGTTTGTGCTGCGCACACTGGAGGAACGCGACATCCGATTTGTCCGCTTGTGGTTCACCGACGTGCTGGGCTACCTCAAATCGGTGGCGGTGGCGCCGGCTGAGCTGGAGGGAGCCTTCGCTGACGGTATCGGTTTCGACGGATCGGCCATTGAGGGCTTCGCCCGGGCCTACGAGTCCGACATGATCGCCAAACCGGACCCCTCCACCTTCCAAATTCTGCCGTGGGAGAACCCGAGCGGGGAGCACTACTCGGCCCGGATGTTCTGTGATATTGCGATGCCCGACGGCAAACCGTCGTGGGCTGACCCGCGGCACGTGCTCAGCCGGGGCCTGTCCAGGGCCGCGGAGGCCGGGTTCACCTGCTACGTGCACCCCGAGATCGAGTTCTACCTGCTGCGCGACCTGCCCGACAACGGTTCCGAGCCGGTGCCCGCCGACTCCGGCGGGTACTTCGACCAGGCCAGCCACGACGTCGCCCCGCATTTCCGGCGCCACGCCATCGAGGCGCTGGAGCAGATGGGCATCTCGGTGGAGTTCAGCCACCACGAGGGCGCTCCCGGCCAGCAGGAGATCGACCTGCGCTACGCCGACGCGCTCACCATGGCCGACAACATCATGACCTTCCGGTATGTGATCAAGGAGGTCGCGATCACCCAGGGGGTCCGCGCCTCGTTCATGCCCAAGCCCTACACCGCCCGCCCGGGGTCGGCCATGCATACCCACGTGAGCCTGTTCGAGGGAGACCGCAACGCCTTCCACGACGACGACGTCCCCTACGAGCTCTCCGACACCGGCAAGTCCTTCGTCGCTGGGGTGCTCCGGCATGCCCGGGAGATCACTGCGGTCACCAACCAGTGGGTGAATTCCTACAAGCGGCTGATCATCGGTGGCGAGGCCCCGACCGCGGTCTGCTGGGGGCACGCGAACCGCTCGGCCCTGGTGCGGGTGCCGATGTACTCGCCGGGCAAGGCGTCCAGCCGGCGGGTGGAGATCCGCACCCCGGACTCGGCGTGCAATCCCTACCTCGCCTACGCGGTGATCCTCGCTGCCGGGTTGCGTGGCGTGCAGGAGGACTACGAGCTGCCGCCCGCCGCCGAGGACGACGTGTGGTCGCTGTCTGAGCGCGAGCGCCGGGCGGCGGGCTACGCGCCGCTGCCGCAGAACCTCTCCGAGGCGCTGGTCGAGATGGAGAACTCCGAGCTGGTCGCCGAGGCCCTCGGGGAGCACGTGTTCGACTTCTTCCTGCGCAACAAGCGCAGCGAGTGGGACACCTACCGCCGCCACGTCACGCCCTACGAGCTGCGCACCTACCTGCCCGTCCTCTAGCCCGCGCGCGCCCCGCGTGTCGTGCTCCAGTGCCCGGTGTGTCGTGCTCTCCTGCCCGGTGTGTCGTGTTCTCCTGCCCGGTGTGTCCGGCTGTCATGCCCGCCCACGAGACAACGCCGGGCGGCCCCATCGGCGAGTGCCCTGCTGGCCGACATGTCCCGGATCGGGCCGGTCGAGATCGCGTTCACGCCCGCAGTCTGGAGACAGAATGCGGTAATCCGGCCTCAATAACCGCATTCTGCTCCAGAACGCGGGTGCGCCGAGGGCGTTAGGCTTGTGGGGTGGGTGCTCGCTTGCTGGTGGTGGAACCTTCTGACGGTGACCGCGCGGAGCGGTTGGGGGATTGGCTGGCCGGCGCCGGGGCGGATCTCGTCCTGCTCCGCCCCGCGACCGACGGGGTCCCCGAGAGCCTTGCGGGCGTCGACGGGGTGGTCTGCATGGGCGGCCAGATGGGCGCGCACGACGACGCCGACCACCCGTGGCTGGCCGCGCTGCGGTGGTTCTTCGCCGACGCGGTCACCCACCGGTTGCCGGTCCTCGGGGTGTGCCTCGGTGGCCAGCTGCTGGCAGCGGCCACCGGCGGCGTGGTCCGGCGTGGGGCCCACGGCCCCGAAGCCGGCCCCCTGCTCGTCGCCAAGCGCGACGCTGCGGCACACGATCCGCTGTTCGGGCCGCTGCCGCTGACTCCCGACGTCATCCAGTTCCACCACGACGAGATCCACCGGCTACCGCCGGGAGCCACCCTGCTCGCCTCCTCCCCACGGCACGCGAACCAGGCATTTCGGGTCGGAACTGCCGGTTACGGCCTGCAGTTTCACATCGAGACCTCGCCCGCCACGGTGCTGTCCTGGGCCCGACGTGACCCAGCGGGTGCCGCCGCGGTTGCGCCCGGCCAGCTTGATCCCGGCCATCTGGAGCAGGTGCACGCCGACATCGCGGAGGTCTGGCAGCCGGTGGCAGCCCGGTTCGTGGCGATGGCCGCCGGTGAGCTGGCCCCGGCCGTCGGGCCGGGAGACCGCTCGGTTCTCCCGCTGCTCGGCCACTAGTGTCTGGCCTGTGGTGACCGACAGTAGGCGCACGGCGCTGGCCCTGGCGCGGCTGGGGTTCACCGACGGCGGCGCCGCGGACACCCTGACGCGGCTGGGCTGGTTGCGCGACGGGCAGGCCCGGACGGACGCGGAGGACGCGCTGTGGGCGCTGTCCCGGGCGCCTGACCCGGATCTGGCGCTGCGCACCCTGGCTCGGCTGGCCAATGCCATCGGCGACGAATGGGCCGAGCTGGACGCTGCGCTGTGCCAGGACGCCGGGGTGCGCGGGCGGCTGCTCGCGGTGCTCGGCTCGTCGACCGCGCTCGGGGACCATCTGGTCGCCAAGCCGGAGCGCTGGCGCGGGCTCACCGCGTCCGACGCGGCCCAGCCGCGCTGGGCGGGCCGGGCAGTGCAGCGCCTGCTCACCGCAGTCGGCGCAGACGCTGTGGACATGGACCCCACCGGCGGAGGCAGCCCGCAGCCGGGCACCTCGGAGGGGCCCCGGGCATCGTTGACCGGCATCGACGCGCAACGGGCGCTGCGGGACTCCTATCGCGACCTGATCGCCGAGCTCGCCGCCGCGGACCTGGGTGCGCTGGTGGAGCCTGGTTTGCCGGTGGTGCCTTTCGAGCAGGTCGGTGAGGCGCTTGCCGAGCTCGCGGCTGGGGTGCTGCGCGCCGCACTGGCCGTCGCGGTGACCCAGGTGGCCGGGCCGGACGGGCCGCCACCGCGGCTCGCCGTGATCGGGATGGGCAAGTGCGGCGGGGCCGAACTGAACTACGTCTCCGACGTCGACGTGATCTTCGTGGGTGGTGCTGAGGACGAGCTGAGTGCCGCCACCAGGCTGGCTATCGCGACAATGCGCCTGGCGTCGGTGTGCTTCGAGGTGGACGCGGCGCTGCGGCCGGAGGGCAAGGCCGGTGCACTGGTCCGCACCCTGGACGGGCACCTGTCCTACTACCGCCGGTGGGCCAGGACCTGGGAGTTCCAGGCACTGCTCAAGGCCCGTCCGATCGCGGGGGACGCCGAGCTCGGCGCCTGCTATCTGGCGGCCGTTGCACCGTTGGTCTGGACCGCCGCAGGCCGGGAGAACTTCGTGCCCGAGGTCCAGGCGATGCGCCGCCGGGTCGCCGCTCATGTCCCCGCCGAGCTGGCAGACCGCGAGCTCAAGCTGGGTCACGGCGGCCTGCGGGACGTGGAGTTCGCCGTCCAGCTGCTGCAGCTGGTGCACGGGCGCACCGACGAGTCACTGCGGGTGGCGTCCACCGTGGCGGCCTTGGCCGCGCTGGGCGCGGGTGGGTACGTCGGCCGCGACGACGCCGCGAACCTCGCGGCCTCCTACCGGTTCCTGCGCCTGCTGGAACACCGGCTGCAGCTACGGAAGCTGCGCCGCACGCACCTGCTCCCGGCCGATGACGACACCGCGGCGTGGCGCTGGCTGGCCCGGGCCGCGGGGATGCGGCCGGACGGGCGCCATGACGCGCTCGGGGTGCTGCGGCGGGAGCACACCCGGCAGTCGCACCGGGCCCGGCGGCTGCACCAGAAGCTGTTCTACCGGCCGCTGCTAGAGGCCGTGGCCAGGGTGCCCACCGAGGTCTACCGGCTGTCGGAGTCCTCGGCGGCGGCGCGGCTGGCCGCGCTGGATTACGCCGCACCGCAGGGCGCGCTGGGGCACCTGCGGGCGCTGACCGAGGGGGTGTCCCGGCGCGCGGCGATCCAGTCCGCGCTGCTGCCCGTCCTGCTGGAATTCCTCGCCGACACCCCGGACCCCGACGGTGGGCTGGCCGCCTACCGCCGGGTCTCGGAGGCGCTCGACGACACCCCGTGGTATCTGCGGCTGCTGCGCGACGAGGGCGCCGTGGCGCAGCGGCTGATGACCCTGCTTGGCACCTCCCGGATGGTGACCAACCTGCTGGTCCGCGCGCCGGAGGCGCTGCAGCTGCTGGCCGGCCCGGACGAGCTGGCCAGCCGCGACCCGGCGGAGGTGGCGATGTCGCTGCGCGCCACCGCATGCCGTCACCGCGACCCGGGTGCCGCGGTGACGGCCGCCAGGGCGCTGCGCCGCCACGAGCTGTTCCGGATCGCCTGCGCCGATCTGCTCGGGCTGCTCGACGTCGATGCGGTGTGCGCGACCCTGTCCTCGGTGTGGACGGCGGTACTGGCCTCGGCGTTGGACGTCGCGTTGCGTGCCGAGATCGAGCGCAGGCAGGCCGAGCCGGCCCGGATCGCGGTGATCGGGGTGGGCCGGCTCGGCGGGGCAGAGCTGGGCTACAGCTCCGACGCCGACGTGCTGTTCGTCTGCGAGCCGGTGCGGGCGCAAGCTGGCACCGAGACCGATGCGCTGCGTTTCGGCTCCGCGGTCGCCGAGTCGGTGCGCAGGCTGCTCGGCGCACCCAGCCAGGATCCACCCCTGGTGGTCGACGCCGGGCTGCGTCCGGAGGGGCGCTCGGGCCCGCTGGTCCGCACTCTGGAGTCGTACCGGGCTTACTACGCCCAGTGGGCCCAGACCTGGGAGGCGCAGGCGCTGCTGCGCGCCACGCCGGTGGCCGGCGACCGGGACCTGGGGGAGCGGTTCGTCGCTGCGATCGAGCCGGTGCGTTACCCGGCAGGCGGGCTGAGCGCGCGGCGGGCCACCGAGATCCGCCGGATGAAGGCCCGGGTCGACTCCGAGCGGCTGCCCCGCGGCGCCGACCCGGCCACCCACACCAAGCTCGGCCGCGGCGGGCTGGCCGACGTGGAGTGGACCATCCAGCTGCTGCAGCTGCAGCACGCGCACGAGGTCGTGGCGCTGCGCACGCCGTCGACCAGGGCAGCCCTGCGGGCCGCCGCCGATGCGGGCCTGCTCACGACGGCCGATGCGGACACACTGCTGGCCGCCTGGCGGCTGGCCACCAGGACCCGCAATGCACTCACCCTGGTGCGCGGCAAGCCGACCGACCAGCTGCCCAGCTCCGGCCGGGAGCTGGCCGCGGTGGCCCGGGTGCTGGGGTTCTCCGCCGGGGCCGACCCCGGCCAGGTCGTCGACGAGTACCGCCGCACCACCCGCCGGGCCCGGGCCGTCGTGGAACGCTCCTTCGGCACGTGACTCTCACCCGCCGTAGGTGTAGCCACCGGACCGGGCACGGCGTCGCTGCGCGAACCAGGTTCGCGCGCCAGGAAGGAACATCGGCACCGCGGCGATGACCATCAGCACGGTGGTGGTCAGCAGCCCAGCCCGGGACACCACCGGCGCGGTGCCGAACACCTCAACGCTGTAGAGCACCCCGAAGAGGGTGAGCGGGACGAGCGCGAACCGGGCCCAGCCACGACCCGAGCGCATCGCGATCGCGAACCCCAGCTGGATCAGGAGGACCGCGACACCGGCGCCGATCAAGATTGCCACGGCGGCCGCCGCCGCCGCCTCGCGCGCCGCCGGAGTCTCGTTCGGGAACTGCCGCTCGGCGATCGACGACACGACGGCCTGCAGCTCGCCGAAGTAGCGCAGCGTCGCGGCCGCGGTGAGCACGCCGACCAGGCAAGCCCCGAGCCACAACCAGTACGAGACGCCGATGATCCGCGGCCGGGGCAGCGCGGCAAGCTCCGAGGGCAGCGCTGCGATCGCGCGGCTCGGACGTGGCGGTGGCGCGGACGGGTGACGATCGTCTCGGTCTGCCTGCATCAGGCAGCAACTTACCTTGGCGCGATGCGCCGGGGGGAATCCCCTAATCGGCCCCGGGGAGCATCCTCCAGTCCTGGTACCTGCCCGGCACACAACCCGGCCGCAACCCCGATGGCGGGCGGTCGTGGGAGCTCTAACTTTGTGTCAACGGGCACGACGCCCGGGGAGAACCACCCGACACCAGATCCACCAACAATCTCAGGAGAGCAATCATGGCTGACTTCAACTTCACCCAGTTCGTCGCACCGGTGCAGGACGTCGACACCGACACCTCCGGCGGCGACGGCGGCGAGAGCAACGCGCTCGCCCTCGGATTCAACGAGGCGAACGCCGGCGACGGCGGTCTCGCTCTGGGCGGCAACGGTGGCAACGCCAGCGGTGGCGACGGCACCGGCCTCGGGGTGGGCGGCCCCGGCGGCGACTCCGCGGCCAACGCCGAAGCCGGCGACGCCGACCAGTTCGGCCTGCTCAACTTGAACCTGTTCGGTGGCCCCACCGGTGGCAGCGCCGCCGCCGGCTCCGCAGGTGGCAACGGTGGCGCGGGCCTGGGCCAGGGTGCTGGAGGTGACGGCGGCAGCGCCGACGGTGGCATCCTGGACGCCAGCGGTGGCAACGCGACGGCACTGAACGACACCGACGCCAACTCCAGCGCCGACGGTGGCGACGGTGGCGACGCCGACGTTGCTGCCAACCAGATCACCCCCGTGGTGAACGACTTCGACTTCACGGACTCGTTCAACGAGGACAACGACACCACCTTGGTCGACGACTCGTTCAACCAGGACAACGACGGTGTCGACAACGCGGGTGGCACCATCCAGAACAGCGCCGTGGCCGGCAACGACATCGCGAACTCGCTCAACTCCGACGACGACGTCGCCGTCGTGGACTCGCTCAACACGGACAACAGCACCAACATCGATGCCTCCGACGACGACATCTTTGACTCGTTCAACCAGGACAACGACCTCCTGGATCTCGACATCGACAACGACTTTATCGACGTTCTCTGATATCCGAACGGTTGAGCGAGTGTGTCTGCCCAGGCAAGGCCCGCCGCCTTCCTCCCGGGGTGGCGGGCCCGGGCCCGGGTAGTTCTGCTCGACACTCCCCGGCTCGTCCGATCGTGACATCCGGATACGCGCAACACGAAGAAGGAGGTGAATTACATGCTCTCTGTTTCGTCGCTTATCGAATTTCTCCTGAACCTGCTGCGCGACGAGGCTGCCCAGGAGGAGTTCGAGCGGGATCCCGAGGGCACGCTGGCCCGGCATGGCCTGGACGGCCTCTCCGGCCAGGACGTACGCGACGCGGCCCCGCTGGTGGCCGACCACAGGGCCGTGCACGTCAGGCATGGTGGCTCTGACCAGCCGGCATATCACGGCGACGACCCAGTCCGGGCGATCACGCACATCACGGAGCGCTACGAGGTCACCAACGTCGTGGTGGACGACTCCGACGAATACAACTTCATCTACGTCGACGATCGCGACACCACCATCAACGTCGACGATCGCGACACCATCGTCACCGTCGACGACCGGGACACCACGACGATCGACGCGGAAGGCGATGTCACCATCGAGGACTCGTTCAATCAGGACAACGATGTCGCTGTGATCGAGGACTCGTTCAACCAGGATAACGACGGTGTCGACAACAAGGGCGGCACAATCGAGGACAGTACCGTGGCCGGCGATGACATCGAGGACTCGCTCAACTCCGACGACGACACTACCGTCGTGGACTCGCTCAACGAGGACAACAGCGCGACTGCCGACGCATCCGACGACGACACCACCGACGTTGGTGCCCAGGACTCGTACAACGAGGACAACGACAGCGCCGACATCGATGTCGCCGAGGAATCCCTGGTGTGAACAGGCCCGAGCGGATCGGAGCCTGCGACCGCCTACGGGCTACCCTCATGGTGAACTCCAGGCAGCACCCAGTTCCGCCACCCTCCCGTACCGCGGGGTGGCGGAACTGTTCGTCTCACCGCCGACGATGACGAGGAGGAGCAGTGACGCCACCGGCGCCGGTCAAGGCCGTGGATCTGGCGCTGGCGACGATCGCCCAGTACGACCGCTCGGACCTGGTGGACCGGCTGCGGCAGACCCGGGCCCGGCTGGTCGACGAGCAGGTCCGGGTACTCGTGGTCGGAGAGTTCAAGCAAGGCAAGAGCCTGCTGGTCAACGGGCTGGTGAAGGCGCCGGTGTGCCCGGTCGACGACGACCTGGCCACGTCGGTGCCCACCGTGGTCCGTCATGCCGACACCCCGGTGGCCGCCCTGGTGCGCCTGCTCGCCGCCGAGGGTGACGACCTAGGCGGGCGGCAGACCGAGCGCATCGAGGTAGCCGTCGACAAGCTCGCCGAACACGTCTCGGAGAGCCGCAATCCGGCAAACCGGGAGCGGTGGAGCTACGCCGAGGTCGGCCTCCCCTGCGGCGTCCTGACCGGCGGGCTGGAGCTGGTGGACACCCCGGGCGTCGGCGGGCTGAACTCCGTGCACGGCGCGGCGACGATGGCCATGCTGCCCTCCGCGGATGCCGTCTTACTGGTGTCGGACGCCTCGCAGGAATACACCAGGCCCGAGCTGGAGTTCCTGCGCCAAGCCACCAAGGTATGCCCCAACGTGGCGTGCGTGCTCACCAAGACCGATCTGTACCCGGAGTGGCGGCGCATCGCCGAGCTCGACCGGGCGCACCTGGCCGCGGAGAACATCGACGCGGAGCTGCTGTCCGTCTCCTCTGCGCTGCGCGTGCAGTCGATCCGCACCCCGGACGCCGACCTTGACGCCGAATCGGGTTTCCCGGCCCTGATCAGCTACCTGCGTGAGCACGTCGTGGGCCAAGCGGACCTGCTGGCCCGCCGGTCGACGGTGCACGATGTGCTCGTCGTCACCGACCAGCTCGCCGCCGGGCTGCGCGCCGAGCAGGCCGCTCAGCAGGACCCGGCAACCGCCCAGGGAGTGATCAAGCAGCTGACCGAGGCCCAGCAGCGCTCCGCGGCACTGAAGGAACGGTCCGCGCGCTGGCAGCACACCCTCAGCGACGGCATCGCCGACCTCACCGCGGACATCGACTACGACCTGAACGATCGGCTGCGCGAGATCATCCGGCAGGCTGAGGAGGAGGTGGACCGCGGCGGCGACCCGACGAAGATCTGGGGGCAGCTCTCGACCTGGGTCGAGCAGGAGGTGGCGTCGGCGGTCTCGGCGAACCTGGTGTGGGCCACCCAGCGGGCGCGCTGGCTGGCCACCCGGGTCGCCGACCACTTCTCCGAGGAGGAGAACCGGTTACTGCCCAAGCTGCGTACCGACGTCGCCGATGCGCTGGGCTCGGTGCGTGCCATGCAGCTGCGCCAGGGCGAATCGTTCGGTATCGGGCAGAAGGCGCTGAGCGGGCTGCGGGGCGGCTACGTCGGCGTCCTGATGTTCGGGATGCTGGGGACGCTGGTCGGCATGACGCTGATCAACCCGTTCTCGGTGGGGGCTGGCCTGCTGCTGGGCGGCAAGACCATCACCGACGAGCGCCGCCGCGTCGTCAGCCGGCGGCAGCAGGAGGCGAAGGCGGCGGTGCGCCGCTACCTCGATGACGTGAAGTTCCAGGCGAGCAAGGAGTCCCGGGACATGCTCCGGCGGGTGCAGCGCGATCTGCGGGACCATTTCACCACGCAAGCCGAGGAGATGAGCCGGTCGCTGAGTGACTCGTTGCGGGCCGCCGAGAGGTCGGTGAAGACTTCCACCGGAGATCGGGAACGCCGGCTGGCCGAGATCAAGACCGAACTGGAGCGCTTGGAGACGCTGCAGCGCAAGGTCCGCACGCTGCTGCCCCGGGAGAATCCGGCCCAAGAAAGTTCGACGCAGGATCGATGAGCGGTCCGGTGCAGGTGGGGGGGCAGCGCAGCCTGTCGGTGACAGTCCGCGGCGTGCTCCGCCGGGCGGTGGACGTCTACCGCGACCAACCGCAGACCGCGCAGTGGCTGCGCCAGCAGCTGGACCGGCTCGATGAGCCGCTGCGCGTCGCGATCGCAGGCAAGGTGAAGGCCGGCAAATCGACGCTGCTCAATGCCCTGGTCGGGGAGCAGATCGCGCCGACCGACGCCGGGGAGTGCACCCGCGTGGTCACCTGGTACCGCGACGGGAGCAGCCCGAAGATCATGATGGATCCCAAGGAGGGTCCGCCCCGGCAGCTGCCGGTGAACCGGCAGGACGGGGCACTCATCATCGATCTGCAGGGCACTCCCGCCGAGGCGCTCAACCGCCTGGTGGTGCACTGGCCGTCGCAGAGCCTGCGCACCACGACCTTGATCGACACGCCGGGGATCGCATCGATGTCCACCGAGACCTCGCGGCGCACGCTGGCCTTCCTGACCCCGGAGGACGACGCTCCCACCGAGGCCGATGCGGTGATCTACCTGATGCGTCACCTGCACGCCACCGACGCCGAGTTTCTGGAGTCGTTCCGGGACCAGGGAGTGAGCCGGGCGAGTTCGGTGAACACCATCGCGGTGCTCTCGCGGGCCGATGAGATCGGCGGCGGCCGGGTCGACGCAATGTTCTCGGCGAAGACCATCGCGCAGCGCTACCGGAAGGACCCGACGCTGCGCGGGCTGTGTCAGGGCGTTGTGCCGGTGGCGGGGCTGCTTGCGCAAACCGGCCGCACGCTGCGACAGGCTGAGTTCGACGCGCTGATGCAGCTGGCCCGAGCTCCGCGGGAGGAGGTGGACGCCGTGCTGCTGTCCACCGACCGCTTCCTGCGGGCCGACTGTTTCCTTTCACCCATGGCCGGGTCTGGGCTGCTGAACCGCTTTGGCCTGTTCGGGCTCCGGCTGTCGGTAACGCTGCTGCGGCAAGGCACCGATACCCCGGCGGCGCTCGCCGCGGAACTCCTCCGCCGCAGTGGGCTCGACGAGCTGCGGGACGTGCTGAACACGCAGTTCACCGAGCGTCGCGACCTGCTCAAGGCCCGCTCGGCCCTGCTGGCGTTAGACACCGTGCTGCACGGCGACCCGCGCGCAGCCAGCGGGCCGCTGCTCGGGGAGGTGGAACGCATCCTCGCCGGGGCGCACGAGTTCGCCGAGCTGCGGCTGCTGTCCGCGTTGCGGTCGGGTGCGGTGAACCTGCCGAAGGCGGTGTTGGACGAGGCGGAACGGCTCCTCGGCGAGGCCGGTGGCGCCCCGGAGGTGCGGCTGGGGCAGCCCCCCGGTTCCGGTGCGGACGAGCTGCGACAGGCGGCCCTGGAGGCACTCGCGCGTTGGCGCCGACGGGCGGAGAACCCGCTGTCCGGCCGGGCGGTGGCCGACGCGTGCCGGGTGGTGGTGCGCAGCTGCGAGGGAATGGTAGCCGCGCTCACGCGCGGCTACCCGTGAGTGGCGATGCGAGCCATCCCACGCAATGCCACTCACGAGCCGGCTGCGATCAGTGATCGCAGCCGGCCAAATAGCTCGTTGCGGTTGCTGACGCCGAGCCGCTGGCGAATCCTCGCCATGTGGTGCTCGACGGTCTTGGCCGAGATGAACAGCCGCTCTCCGATCTGCTTGTGGGTCAGGCCGGCGAGGACGAGTCGGCCCACCTCGACTTCCCGTTCGCTAAGAATCGATTGAGCTTCGGTGGGTCTGCTGACGGATGTCTCGGTGGTCGGCAGATTCGGGGCTTCAGCCTGGGCAGGTACCGTGCGGAGTTTCTCATCAACTACCTGCTGCGCCGCGGAGTGATCACTGCGCTCATGCAGGGCCCGGGCGCAGGTGAGCAACGCCGCGATCGCCCGGCGATCGGTGGTCCGCGTCGCAGCCTGCCCGGCGAGCTGGGCAGCCTCCCACGCCAGGCCGATACCGTGCAGCCCTCGTGCCGCGGTCTGCACTGCCTCCGGGTCGACCTCGCCGGACAGCATGTGCAGCCAGCTGCTCGCCGCGGCTGCCAGCGCCGCGGCGTAGGGTCCGCTCGATGCGGCGTCGGCCAGTGCGGCCGCGTGCCGCTGTGCGTCCGACTGGGTTTGCGAAAGGTGCTGGGTCTCCGACAGGTCTTGGGCGGCGATGGCGGCATGCAGCTCGTACCAGTGCAGCGGCACCGCCCACAGCACCGGGTTGCCCAGCGCGTCGAGCAGGTTCTCGGCCTCCTTGAGGTGCGGGGTGACCCACTCCCATTCGCCCAGCCGGGCGGCGGCGACAGCGAGCTCGCCCAGCGGCTGCAGCGTGTAGAGATCGATCGGGTGCCGGACCAGGGCGCAGCGGGCCCGTCGCCACGCCGAACCCAGTGCAACCGAGTCATTCTCCCGGCGAGCCAGGCCCACCGCCAGGGCGGCAGCGACCACCTCGTCGCGCGGTTCGAGCGGATTGCTCTGGTGGGCCGCCCGGTCCAGCGCGCGGCGCGCGGCGTCGAGCCTGCCGCGGACCATCGCCAGCCAGCCGTGCAGCAGCAGGTGCCGGGGATGCGCAGGACGGCCGCCGAGCTTGGCGGCGACGGCGCGCCGCAACGTGGAGTCGGCGACCGTCAGCTCACCGCACTGCAGCGCGACCACCGCGGTCAGCGCCGCTGGCGTGTCGGGCAGCAGCATGGTCTCGCCCGCTGGTTCGAGCAGCGCTGTCGCTCGGGCCAGCTGTGACAGTGCCCCGGTGGCTGTCCCGGTGACCGTGGCGAGCATCCCGCGCGCCATCAGGATCTCCGCGCCGGTTGTCAGGGTGGTGCTGCGGCCGGTGGCGGCATCCGCCGCGTCGAGCACCGCACAGGCTTGGGCCAGCGCTCCGGTCCCGATCAGCGCGGGCACCCCAAGCGCGGCACCACCCGCAGGCAGGCTGAGGTACAGCTGCGCACTGTGAGCCAGCAGCCCGCGATGTGCGAGGACCGCGGCAACCACTGAGACCCCCCGCTCCCGATCGGGACCGGCCGGGTCTGACACGACCTGGTCGGCCAGCCTCAGCGCCTGATCGAGATCCCCGGCAAGCGCGACCGCCTGGGCGTGACGGGCCGCCAGCGCTTTCGCCGAGGCCCCGGCGTCGATCGTTGCCGCGTAGAGCTCGGCGGCCAGGGCCGGGCTCTGCCGCAGCGCCTCGTCGCCGGCCCGCTCCAGGACGGCAGCCACCCGGCTGCCACTTGCGCCGGTGCCCAGCAGCTGGCGCCCGGCGGCGAGCACGGACCCACCCCGGTCGAGCTGGATGGTGGCCAACCGCCGCTGCATCTCCCGGCTTCGCAGCACCGGCATCAAACGCAGCACGATGTTGCGGATGAACGGGATCAGCTCGCCTCGCTCGGTGAGTAGGCCAGTTGCCATCGCCGCTTCCACCGTGTCGGTCAGGGCAGCCGGATCGGCGTCGAGCAATAGGGCCAGTACCTCGGCATCCAGAGCCGCACCGACGGCCATCGCCTGCAGCAGCCCGTAGATCTCAGGATCGAGTGCCTCCAGCTGGTAGCGCAGCCGTTCGGCCAGGCCCGCGGAGACGTTGACCCGCTCCGGGCGCCGGAACTGTTCCGGGCGCTGGGGATCGAACCTGCCGGTGTCCTGGAGCGCCTGGGTGACGAGGTCGACCAGCGACGGCAGCCCCCCTGCTTGTTCGTGGACGAGGTCGATCAGCGGGCCCGGGGGAGTGCACCTGACCCGCGCGGTGATCCGGGCCTCGACGGCACTGCGATCCAGATGCCCCACGACCACCGGTGATCGCCGGCGAGCCAGGCTTGCGCCGAGCGCCGAGAGCTCCTGGGACCGGGGCCACGGCCGGTAGGCGATGACGAGCCGGGCGGCGTCGCCCTCGGCGAGCGTGCGCAACCCTTCGAGCACTGCCGGGTCCAGCCGGTGCGCATCATCCACCAGAACGGGCTCGTTCGGGTCCAGCGTGTCGACCCGGAGGCCACCAGCGGAGCTGCCGCGCACTACCGCGGCACCAGCCTTCTGGTACTCCCGCGCCAGCGCGTCGAGCAGCGCCGACTTCCCGGTACCTCCTGGACCGACTATCGCGGCAGTGAGCGGAGTCGACGGAGCGGCGGCGATCTGGCGGAAGATCCAGGCTGCTGATAAGGGCGTGCTGGGGATCGCAAGGTCGGGTGATGCCGATTGTGGACGAACCATCCTGGCCTCTCCCGATCCTGCTCTCGTAGGTACTACCCGTCGATCGGTACCGGGCCGCGTCCCGTTACGTCGCGGGATCGCCGTAATAGCGGGACCACGTGGACGTGATCCGGTTAACAGCCGCTTGCTGCGCAGCGATGTAGCAGCCGACGGCGCCACAGTTCGGTGGGACCGTAACCGTGGTCGAAGGGTCGTGCGCTCGTGGGGTACGCACTGGGTGTCGATGTCGGGACGAGCTTCACGGCGGCCGCCATCTGGCGGTCGGATGATCAACAGCACAAGGCCGAAGTGGTGGCTCTGGGTAGCCGCATGCCTTCGGTGCCCTCGGTGCTCTTCCTGGGCGCGGACGGCTCCGTGGTCGTCGGTGAGGCCGCCGAGCGGCGCGCGCTGACCGACCCCGATCGCGTGGTCCGGGAGTTCAAGCGCCGGATCGGTGATGACACGCCGCTGTTCGTGGGTGGGCAGCCCTACGCCGCACACGACTTAGCGGCGATGATGGTCCGCTGGGTTGTCGATCGCGTCACCGAGCGTGAAGGCGGGCCTCCGGATCTGATCGCGATCACCCATCCGGCTGCGTGGGGTCCGTTCAAGAGGGACTTGTTGTCTTGTGCGCTAGGTGCGGTAGGTCTGGGTGATGTGACCTTCCTGGCAGAGCCCGAGGCCGCCGCGATCAGTTACGCCGCGCAGGAGCGGGTGGGCGCGGGTGCCACGATCGCGGTGTACGACCTGGGTGGCGGCACCTTCGACGCAGCTGTGGTCCGCAAGACCGGCGCGGGGTCCTTCGCCCTGCTGGGCTCGGCCGACGGTCTCGAGCAGCTCGGTGGCGCGGACTTCGACGAGGTCGTCTTCACCCACGTGCAGGCCGCGCTGGGCGCCCAATCGGACCCAACACAGTGGGATGCGCTCGACGTCGAGGACCCCAGCGTGCTCAGCGGGCTGGCGCGGCTCCGGCGGGAGTGCACTGATGCCAAGGAGACGCTCTCCTCGGACACCGAGGTGTCCATCCCCGTGCTGCTACCGGGGATCAGCGCCCAGGTCCGCCTGGTGCGCGGCGAGTTCGAGGAGATGATCCGCCCGGCGCTGGAGGACACCGTCGACTCACTGTCTCGCACTATCCGCTCGGCCGGCCTGAGCAGCGGAGATCTGGGGGCGGTGCTGCTGGTCGGCGGGTCCTCCCGGATGCCGCTGGTATCCCAACTGGTGTCCGCTGCGCTGGGCTGCCCGGTCGTGGTGGACGCCGATCCCAAAGCCACGATCGCGCTGGGCGCTGTCCTGTCGGTGGCTCCTATGACCACCGTGGCCGTCGCACCACCAGCTGCTGACCCCGAGCCCCCTACGAGCCGCGAGCGCCTGCCGGATCAGACGCCCGACCATGCGCCGGACCGGCCGCCGATGATCCCCGCCCAGCGCGAGCCCCTTGAGGACCGGGAGTCCACCGAGGATGGCGTGTCGCTGCGACGAAGGACTGTGACCGGCCGGCTGCGCAACATCGTCGGGGCTGGAGTGCTCTCCGGCGCGCTGCTGATCGCGCTTGCCGTCGCGGCCCCAGGGGACGGCATCCGCTCTATCACCGGCGGGTCGAGCCCCGCCGTGCCGGTGAGCGACCCACCGCGTGGCGCGGTCGCGGGCGGCGGTTCCGGTAACCATGCCGAGACGCACAACACAGGGTCCCCCAACGCCGCGGGCAGTGGGAACACAGCGACCGCAGTGACCCAGGCTACCGGCTCCGCGCCGGGAACTGCGACCTCCATCGCTGGTCAGACCACTCCCGTCAGCTCGGGTGGCCAGGGCGGGCACGGTATCGCCCCGGTCCCGCCTACCGTGAAGGGTGGTGGAACTGAGGGCGGTGGCACCGCGGGTGGCGCATCCAAAGACGGTGGAACTCATGGTGGTGGCACCGGGGGCGGCACGACTGAGGGTGGTGGCACCGGGGGCGGCACGACTGAGGGTGGTGGCACCGGGGGCGGCACGACTGAGGGTGGTGGCACCACCCCTCCGGCGGGTCCCTCCCCGCAAACATCGGCGGTGTAGACGAGGCATCCAGCTGCCCATGATGGAAGCGGTATCGAGAGCGCGTGGAAATGTGCACTGAGTAGACCAGAAAAGGGGTATCCTTGCTGGCGTGGCTGACCCGTACCTGCCGAGACTGGTGGACGGGCTGATCTCGGATCTCCTCATCGACCTGCCCGGCCTCCTGATCGTTGGGCCCAGGGCCACCGGAAAGACGACCACCGCACAGCGGCACGCCAGGAGCGTCGTCCATCTCGACCAGGACGTCGAGGCCGAGCAGTTCAGGGCCGACCCCGACGTGGCACTCGCCGGTCTGCCCGAGCCGGTGCTGCTGGACGAGTGGCAGGCGGTGCCGGGCGTGCTGGGCGCCGTCAAGCGCGCCATCGACAGCTCGCCGAGGCGCGGCCGTTTCATCGTCACGGGATCAGTCCGCGACGATCTTCTGCGGTCCAGCTGGCCGGTCACCGGACGTCTGGTGCGGGTGGAAATGACAGGGCTGACCGTGCGCGAGACGCAGCGCGGTGACCTGTCCACGGCGCCGTTCTTTCGGCGGATCGCCGAGCAGGGCGTCGAGAGTTTGGTGGTACCGCCCGATCCGCCCGACTTGCGGGGCTACGTCGAGCACGCGGTGGTCGGCGGGTATCCCGATCCAGTACTGGGCATGCCCGTTTCCCGCAGAGCGCGATGGCAGCTCAGCTACCTCGATCGACTGCTCACCCGCGACGCCGCCGACATTGACGCTCCTCGCGATCCCGCGCGCCTCCTGCGCTTCTTCCAGGCATACACCCTCAACACCGCTGGCGAGGTGACCGATCGCACCCTCTACGAGGCGGCGGGAATCAACCGCAGGACCGCCGAGGCATACGAGCGGCTGCTCCAGGCGTTGCTCCTGGTCGACGTCGTGCCGGCCTGGAGCACCAACCTGCTCAAGCGGCTCGTCCGGGCACCGAAGCGGTACCTGCGCGACACCGGACTCGCGGCGGCCATACTCGACGTCGACGTGGATGACGTGCTGCGCAACGGCGACATTCTCGGCAGGATGATCGAGACGTTCGTGCTCGCCCAGCTGCGTGCCGAACTTCCGCTCTACGACCAGCCACCGCGCCTATACCACCTGCGCCAGGAAGGCGGGGCACGTGAGATTGACCTCATTGCAGAGCTTGGCCTCCGTCGTGTCATCGGGCTGGAGATCAAGGCCCGGTCCGCGCCGTCGGCAGAGTCCGCCAGGCATCTGGTATGGCTACGGGACCAGCTCGGCGACACCTTCGTCGGCGGCGTCGTCCTGCACACCGGCCGGCACGTCTACCGCCTCGACGACAGGATCGTGGCTGCGCCGATCTGCACGATCTGGTCCTGAAACGGACGTTCTGGATGCAGACTGCTGTTATCGAGGGCCAAATAACAGCAGTCTGCATCCAGAATGCGGTTTGCCGACGCTACACGTCGTAGTAGAGGGCGAATTCGAAGGGGTGCGGGCGCAGGCGCAGGGGGTCGATCTCGTTCTCGCGCTTGAGCGCGATCCAGGTCTCGATCAGGTCTGGGGTGAAGACCCCGCCTTCGAGCAGGTAGTCATGGTCGGCCTCAAGGCGGTCGATCACCGCGTTCAGGCTCGCCGGCACCTGCGCGACGTCCTTGGCCTCCTCGGGCGGCAGCTCGTAGAGATCCTTGTCGATCGGCGCGGCGGGCTCGTAGGCGTTCTTGATCCCGTCCAGCCCCGCCATCATCATCGCGGCGAAGGCCAGGTAGGGGTTGCCCGAGGCGTCCGGGCAGCGGAACTCGATGCGCTTGGCCTTCGGGTTGTTGCCGGTGATCGGGATCCGGATGCAGGCCGACCGGTTGCGCTGCGAGTACACGAGATTGACCGGCGCTTCGTACCCGGGCACCAGGCGGTGGTAGGAGTTGACCGTCGGGTTGGTGAATGCCAGCAGCGACGGCGCGTGGTGCAGGAGACCTCCGATGTAGTGCCGCCCGATGTCGGACAATCCAGCGTAGCCGGATTCGTCGTGGAACAGCGGCACGCCGTCGGTCCACAGCGACTGGTGGGTGTGCATGCCGGAGCCGTTGTCCCCGAACAGCGGCTTGGGCATGAACGTCACGGTCTTCCCGGCCGCCCACGCGGTGTTCTTGATGATGTACTTGTAGAGCTGCAGGTCGTCGGCCGCGTGCAGCAGGGTGTTGTACTTGTAGTTGATCTCCGCCTGGCCTGCGGTGCCGACCTCGTGGTGCGCCTTCTCCACGGTGAAGCCGCACCCGATGAGGTGCGTGACCATCGCGTTGCGCAGGTCGGCGTAGTGGTCGGTCGGCGGCACCGGGAAGTAGCCGCTCTTGTAGTTGACCTTGTAGCCCTGGTTGCGGCCGTCCTCTTCGGCGCCGGTGTTCCACCAGCCGGTGACCGAGTCGATCTCGTGGAACGCGGAGTTCGGCGTGGTGTCGAAGCGCACCGAGTCGAAGCAGTAGAATTCAGCCTCAGGACCGAAGTATGCGGTATCGGCAATACCGGTGGAGGCCAGGAATTCCTCGGCCTTGCGTGCCACATTGCGCGGGTCGCGGCTGTAGGGTTCCCGGGTGAACGGGTCGTGCACGAAGAAGTTGATGTTCAACGTCTTCTGCGCCCGGAACGGGTCGATGCGCGCCGTCTCAGGGTCGGGAAACAGTATCATGTCCGACTCGTGGATCGACTGGAACCCGCGCACCGACGACCCGTCGAAGGCCAGGCCCTCCTCAATGACATCCGCGTCGAAGAACGCGGCCGGGACCGTGAAGTGCTGCATCACGCCCGGCAGATCGCAGAAACGGACGTCGACGAACTCGACGTCTTCGTCGTCGATGAAGCGCAGGACCTCATCGGAGTTGGAGAACACCGTCGTTCGCTCCTTCGTGCGCAGTGTCGTCGGGTCGGCGTGATCGGTCGGTCCGCTGCGGCGAACCTAGGCGGACGGTGTTGCCCGACCATCAACCGGAGGCTTCGTCAAGGTTACGAGGGTGGTGGTCTGCGGGGCTACCCCCGGAGGCGCCCTACTCTAGACAGGTGAGCAGGTGGACCCAGACCTGGCTGACCGGCCCTCCCGGACGCCCGGAGGACCCCGCCGCGGATACCAGCGGGCGGGATTACCCCGGTCAACGTCTCGGATTTCCCGAGCACGGACCGGGTTCCGCCGTCGGCTTCGGTCCCCGGATCCTGGCCGTCGTGATCGACTGGCTGCCCTGCTCGGTGGCTGCCCAGCTGCTCACCAGCAACCCGGCGTTCTCCGCGTTGGCGCTGTTCGCGGCGGTGACCGCGGTGTCGATCGGGATCGCCGGCCGCACGCCAGGGCATGCCGTGGCGGGGCTGCGGGTGGCGCTGCTGGACGGGCGCCGGGCCGGCTTTGGCGCCGGGGTGATCCGCACGGTGCTGCTGTGCCTGCTCATCCCACCGGTGGTGTATGACAGCGACGGCCGTGGCCTGCACGACCGGGCCGCCGGGACCATCGTGCTGCGGACCCGCTGAGCTCCACACCACTCAGCGTCGGCGCACGGCGCGCTGCATGTTGCGCATCTTGGCGCCCTGTGGCATTGGGCCCTTGGGCATCGCGGCAGCCCGGGTGGCGAGGATGGCCAGCTTGCCCTCCAGCCCGTCGATCTGCGCGGCGTTGATGTTGCGCGGCAGTTTGGCCAGGTGCCGTGGCAGTTTGGCCAGGGGTACCTGGCCCTCGTCGTTGCCCACCGTCACGTCGTAGATCGGGATATCCCCGATCAGCCGGGATACCCGCTTCTTCTCCTGCGCCAGCAGCGGCTTGAGCCGATGCGCGGCCCCTTCGGCGACCAGCACGACCCCGGGCCGCCCGATGACCCTGTGCACGGCGTCCAGTTGCGTGGTGCCCGCGACGGCCGGCGTGACCTTCCACCGGCCGCGCAGGTTGTCCAGCGCCCAGGCCGCAGCGCCGGGCTGGCCGTCGGCCTTGGCGAAGACGTTGCGTTGAACCCGCCGCCCGAAGATCATTACTGCGGCGAGCCCGCCGAGCGTGATGCTCAGTGGCAGTGCTACCCAGAGCTGGCCGAGCAGCAAACCCAGCCCGGTCCCGACCACGGCGATGACCAGGAACGCGCCGATCATCAACGGCAACAGGGCCTTGTCCTCGCGGCGCTGGAGCTTGAATGCCTCGATGATCTGCTTGCGGCGCTGCTTCGACGCGGCGCGGCGGTCCCGCTTGGCGGCCTTGGCCGCTTCCTTGTCTTTGGCTTTGTGGGGGGGCTTGGGGGCCATGCCCTTCAGCGTACGGCGCAACGGGATATGGGTGACGCCGACCACACGGTCCGGTCAGAGCGCGCGGGGATGTTCGGGTACCCGAACATCGCGGCGCGCGATCGCCCTGGCGTAGAGCTGCCCGGCCCGGTAGGACGATCGGACCAGCGGCCCGGCCAGCACCCCGGCGAAACCCAGCAGCTCACCGGTGCGGGCGTGCTCGGCGAACTCCTCCGGCGTGACCCACCGCGCCACCGGATGGTGCCGCGCCGACGGGCGCAGGTACTGGGTGATGGTGAGGATCTCGCACCCGGCGGCGCGCAGGTCGGCCATCGCGGTGGTGACCTCCTCGGGCTCCTCGCCCAGGCCCAGGATGAGGTTGGACTTGGTGACCAGCTGTGCGTCGCGGGCGGCGCGCAGCACGTCCAGTGAGCGCTGGTAGCGAAAGGCAGGCCGGATCCGTTTGAAGATCCGTGGCACGGTCTCCAGGTTGTGCGCCAGCACCTCGGGTGCCGCGTCGAACACCTCGCGCAGCACCTCAGGGCGGGCGTTGAAGTCCGGGATGAGCAGCTCAACCCCGGTGCCGGGGTTGCGGGTATGGATCTGCCGGACCGTCTCGGCGTAGAGCCAGGCGCCGCCGTCGGGGAGGTCGTCCCGCGCCACCCCGGTGACCGTTGCGTAGCGCAGCCCCATCGCCCGCACCGACTCGGCGACCCGCCGTGGCTCGTCGCGGTCCAGCGGGGCGGGGCGGCCGGTGTCGATCTGGCAGAAGTCGCAGCGCCGGGTGCACTGGTCGCCACCGATGAGGAAGGTGGCCTCCCGGTCCTCCCAGCACTCGTAGATGTTGGGGCAGCCGGCTGCCTCGCAGACCGTGTGCAGGCCCTCCCGGCGTACCAGCCCCTTGAGCTCCCGAAACGACGGCCCCATCGTGGCCCGCGTCCGGATCCACGGCGGTTTGCGCTCGATCGGGGTCTGGCTGTTGCGGACCTCCAGGCGAAGCAGCTTGCGGCCACCGGCATCAGGTGTTGGGGTCGCGACGCTCACCGTGGTGAGCCTACGCGGGATCCGGAGTCACACCGGTGAGCTCGGCGGTGCGTTCCCAGAGCAGCCGGGCGGTGTGCTCGTCGCAGGCCGCCGGGCTCGCGGCCACCTGGCCGGGGGCTCCGCGGGTCTGTCCGGGGCCGGTCGGGCCGTAGTACTCGCCACTGCGCACGCCGGGCGCGGTGGCGGCGTACAGCTGGGGCAGCGCACCCCGGGTGGCGCCTTGGGTGATCAGCTTGGTGCCCCACCGAACGACGGTGGCAAACGGCCCGGCCGAGTACATCCGGGCGGTGTTGGCAGCCAGTTCAGTGTCGGCGAGACCGGGGTGGGCAGCGACCGCGAGCAGGTTGCGGCCGACGGCCCGGGCCCGGCGGTCCAGCTCGAAGGTGAACAGCAGGTTGGCCAGTTTCGAGGCGCTGTACGCGGTGACCGGGTTGTACCGGCGCCGATCGAAGTTCAGGTCGTCGACGTCCAGCCCGCCGCCGCGGTGCGCGAGGCTCGACACGGTGACCACCCGGGCGCCGGGGGTCAGCGCGGGGGCGAGCAGCCAGGTCAGCGCGGCATGCCCCAGGTGGTTGGTGGCGATCTGCAACTCGAAGCCGTCGACGGTGAGCCGGGCCGGGGTGGCCATCACCCCGGCGTTGTTCACCAGCACATCCAGCCGGTCCCCGGTGAGTTTGCGGACCTGCTCGGCGGCCTCGCGGACCGAGGCGAGGTTGGCCAGGTCGAGCAGGACCAGGGTGGCTCCCACGCCGTCGCTGCCGTCCAGCAACCGCTCCCACGCCGCATACCCGCGTTTGTGGTCCCGGCAGGTCATCAGCACCGTCGCACCTCTGCGGGCGAGCGCAGTAGCGGTCCGCAGCCCCAGGCCCGAGGTGGCTCCGGTCACCAGCACCGTGCGGCCGGTCTGGTCGGGGATGTCGGCTGCGTTCCAGCGGCTCACCTCGGCTGCCTAAACGCTGGCAATGGCCGGGGACAGGTGCCGGGGCAGGGTGCCGTCCAACGCCTCGAGGACGGCACCGCGCACCGCCGGCAGCACCTGCGCCACCGGGACCGGCCGGCCCAGCTCGGCGGTCAGCGACGTCACACCGGCGCCGGTGATGCCACACGGCACGATCCGGTCGAAGGCCGTCAGGTCAGGCTGGCAGTTCAGGGCGAACCCGTGCATGGTCACCCCCCGGCTGATCCGGACCCCGATCGCCGCGATCTTACGGTCCGGGTCACCGGTGGCGGCTGCCAGCCACACCCCGGACCGCCCCGAGATCCGCCCAGCGGGCAGGCCCAGCCCGGTGCACACGGTGAGCAGCGCCTGCTCCAGGCGCCGCACGTAGTCGATGACGTCGACCGGTTCGGCCAGCCCGACCAGCGGGTAGCCGACGAGCTGGCCCGGGCCGTGCCAGGTGATCTTCCCACCGCGGTCGACGTCGATCACTGGCGTTCCGTCGTGGGGCCGCTCGCCGGGCGTGGTCCGCCGGCCCGCGGTGTACACCGAGGGGTGCTCCAGCAGCAGCAGCACGTCGGGCCCGGTTCCTTCGGCGCGGGCCGCGGCCAGCTCACGTTGCAGCTCCCAGGCCCGGTGGTAGTCGATGGTGCCCAGCTGGCGGACGTCGACGGGAGTCGTGGCGGCCCGGCAGGACCCGGTGGGGACGGTCACGGGCGCGAGATTACGCTGCCACGGCGGGTGGCCACGGCGGCTAGTCCAGCGCTGCGGCCAGCGCCGCCGGCAGGGTCGGGTGCTGGAAGGGGTAGCCGAGTTTGCGCAGGACCCCAGGTACCGCGCGCTGCCCGGTCAGCACCATCTCGTCGACCATTTCCGCACCGCGGGCCAGGCGCAGCGCGAAGCCGGGGACCACCATCGGCGTCGGGCGGTGCATCGCCGCGCCCACCGCCGTGGTGAACTCGGTGTTGGTGACCGGGTCCGGGCCGCTGAGATTGACCGGGCCGGACAGCCCGTCGTGTTCCAGGGCGAAGCGGATCGCGCCCACCTCGTCGTCCAGCGAGATCCACGGCATGTACTGCTGCCCGCTGCCCAGCCGGCCGCCCAGCCCGACCGCGAACAGCGGCTTGAGCTGGCCCATCAACCCGCCGGACGGGGAGATCACCAGGCCGGTGCGCACCCGCACCACCCGCGCCCCGGCGCGCTCCGCGGCCGCGGTGGCCGCCTCCCAGTCGCGGCAGACCTGCGCGAGGAACCCCGAGCCCGCCGGGGCTGCCTCGTCGACCTCGCGGTCCCCGGTGTCGCCGTAGTAGCCCACCCCCGAGGCGTTGACCAGCACCGGGACCCGGTGCTCGGCGACCGCCGCGGCGAGCACCTCGGTGGGGCCGATCCGGCTGTCCCGGATGGCCTGTTTCCGCTCCCCGGACCAGCGCCCGGTGGCCATCGGGCAGCCGCACAGGTTCACCACGGCGTCGGTGCCGTCCAGCGCGTCGGTGTCCATCGCCGCCGCCGACGGGTCCCAGGCCCGCTCGTCCGGGCCGCCCGGCCGCCGGCGCACCAGCCGGAGCACCTCGTGGCCGCCCTGGCGCAGCAGCGACACCAACGCGGTCCCGATGAGACCCGACGACCCGGCGATCGCGACGCGCATGGGGAGATCCTCGCGGGTCCTTGACCAGTGCGCGACCCGGGGTCACACCGCCTGGTCACCCGGGGTGGCAGCGTCGGGCTTATACCAGACCAGGCGCAGCTTCCCGCTGTGGGGGAACAGCTGGAGAGCCCGGTCGGTGCTGTTATAGCTGCCTCGGCGCGTGTAGTCCGCCCCGATCACCTCGGCGCCGTCCTCGAACGCCATGCCCCAGGCGACGATGCAGCCGTCCAGCCGCTCGCCCTCCTCCTCGACCAGCGCGAACAGGCGCGGCGCGAAGTCCGCGACCAGCTTTTCCGCCAGTGCGGCGAACTCCGGCTCGGTCCACAGCGGCGTTTCGAGGAGGACGCGATCGCGGCCCGCTGCGCTTCCACGCGGTGCTCTGCGAGGCCACGCTGCGGCTGGAGGGTGGGCGGGCCAGCCGTCATGACGGCCCAGCTCGAACGGCTGCTGACCGCCGCGAACTCGGAGAATGTGACGATCCAGGTGCTGCCTTCGATCCAGGGCCAGCACGCCGGGATCGCCAGTAACTTCACTGTGCTGCACTTCGCCGATGCTGAGATAGACCCGCCGCTGGGCTACTTCGATGGACCGCTCGGCGGGTACCTGATCAGCGACCCGGGTGACGTCGCCTCGATGGTCAACATATTCGATGACCTGCGTGAACCGGCGTTGGACGCGGCCGACTCCACTGAGCTGCTCGCTGCCATAATGGACGAGTACCGGAGGAAAGGCGGCACTCATGATTGATCTATCCACAGCCGCGTGGCGCACGTCCAGCTTCAGCAACGGCACCGGAGCGTGTGTCGAGATCGCCCTGCTGGACGACGCCCGGACCGCGGTGCGCAACAGCAACCACCCCGACGCCGGCGTCGTCCTGTTCACCCGCGCCGAGATGGATGCCTACATCAAGGGCGTCAAGGCCGACGAGTTCGACGACCTCACCTGAGTGCCGCTTCGCGGCCCGTGAGTGGCGTTGCGGGCTAGAGCACCGAATGCCGCTCACGGGCCGCGAAGCGGCGGGCTACCAGCCCCGCCCCGTCAGTCCGAGCAGGTGGGCTGAACGGGGCGGGGCGCGAAGCGATACCTGTCACATCCACCGGATGCCGAGCTCGGTCACGATGGGCTGGTGGGGTTGACCTACGCGATGCGCAGTGGCTACTAGCGACTCCACATCTCCCACGGGTTAGCCCTGTCGGTTCCCTGCTGGCAGTTCCAGTCGCCCCGCCGTCCTGGAAAGCTTCGCTCAGCGTCCCGCTCGCATTCCTCGCGCGTCTTGAACCTGCGCTGGAACTTCCCATGTGGCGTCCCAGGCTGTTCGGCAACAATCGCTGTCCCTGAGTTCGCGGGCGCAGCGGCGTGGGCCGTGCCGACAGCACCGACACCGGTAAGTGCCAGCGCGACCAATGCGCTCACCATCGGACCCTTCATATGCAATGCCACGATCGAACTCTCTCTCGTCGGTAGGGGTATGCCTGAAATCTTGCGCCCTGGTTGGGGACCAGGGTTCCGCGTATGACTTCGATGGTCTCGATCCCGGGGGCCGTCCGGGGCAGGACGGTACTCTTTCAACGATGGCGGTGTGGGTCAGTGACCGCGTGGACCGGTGAAGTACCCGATCGGCCTAACAGTGGATCCTCGACAGTTAGCCGCAACACCCGCTCGACCAGCACTATCTCCTCGGCCTGCGGCAGCTGGCAATACCTGGCCTTGAAGCCTTGATAAGGAGATCGACAATAGAACGTCGTAGATCAATTCACGGCGTTACTCGTCGAATCGGGCAGTGGGCGCTTGTGCCCTGCGCGGGCGGAAGCCAGGTGACGTGCCACCAGCGCCCCGAAGAGCAGGCCGATGGTGGCCCATATGATCAACTGGATGCCCAGCGAGGCGACCCGGAAGTCCCATAGCACCGTTGCGGGGAACGCCTCAGGTACCTCGTTGACGGCAGGTAGCAGGAACTGGACCAAAGCCACGGCCACGACGAACGCCGCGCTTGCTAGCAGGGCGGCGTTCCAGGCGCCCAGGCGCGGCGTGAGCCACCTGCCCAGGTAGGCCGCCGCGGCTGCCAGCAGCACCGAGGCCACCACCATCGTCAGGTACAACCCGGTGCGCTGGCTGATCGTGTCGGGGTTGCCGACCGCTGGCGGGTTGGCGGGGTACTTCAGGAACGGCACGACGAACACCACGAGGTAGCCGCCCAGCGCCAGGAGGGCGGCCGTGGCCCGCGCGGACAGCCGGCCGACGCGGCCGTAGGCGATCGCGAACGCCAGGCTGAACAAGCCACCGAATGCAACGGCGTACACCAGGATGGCGGTGGCCAGCCCGATGGTGCTCTGCACCGCCCGGCTCACCAACTCATGCTCATGCTCCGGGGTCTCGGCCGTGGCGGCCTGCGCGGCCGACTCCACGTCGATCGCCTGCCCGACCGGCGGCTCGCCGAAGAGGTACGCGAATACCAGCGCGAGCAGCCCGGCCACCAGGCCGGAGAGCATCCCGCGCACCAACAGCGTCCGCATCATGGCCGGTCAGTGGCAGGGGACGCCGAGCAGATGCCGGCCGTCGTGCACGAACTCGTGCACGTACTGGCCTGAGATGATCGCCGTCGCGCCCTGTTCCGCGCCGACGAAATACAGCAACAGCAGGCCGAGAACGCCCACGAAGACCGCCCAGGGCAGGATCTCACGAAGTGGGATACTGATCGGAATCGGCGCGGGAACGGAGACTGAGTTCACGGCGGTACCTCCTTGGGCTGACGCGACCCACTAGATGGTGATCACGACGGCGGAGTGTCTGACTCACGAAACCCAAGGCGGGTGTCGTTCACAGTGGCGCGACCGTGCCGGGTTTACACCGGCTTACCCCATTCCGTCGATCAGGTGACAGTAAGCATGGGGCAGCGGCGGGGTCAATCGGCCGTACCGGTGGGAGACCGTCGGGCCGAACGCAGCCGGTCCAAGCACCGCCGCCCGGCTGACCCTAGACTCGGCTGCCGTGGCTGGACGGATCCGGGACGCCGACATCGCGGAGGTCCGCGAGCGCAACCGGATCGACGAGGTGGTCGGCGAGTACGTCGCACTGCGCCGGGCCGGCGCGGACTCGCTCAAGGGGCTGTGCCCGTTCCACGACGAGAAGACCCCGTCGTTCCACGTCCGCCCTGGCCATGGCACCTTCCACTGCTTCGGCTGCGCCGAAGGCGGATCCGTCGTCGACTTCATCATGAAGATCGAGCACCTCGGCTTCGTCGAGGCCGTGGAGCGGCTGGCCGACCGGGCCGGCATCCAGCTGACCTACACCGGCGGTGGCGCCTCGACACAGCGCGACCGCGGCACCCGATCCCGGCTGATCGAGGCGAACAAGCTGGCCCAGGAGTTCTACGCCGAGCAGCTGAGCTCACCCGAGGCGCGCCCGGCCCGGGAGTTCCTCACCCAGCGCGGGTTCGGCCAGGAGGTGGCGGGCACCTTCGGCTGCGGTTTCGCCCCGTCGGGCTGGGAGCAGCTCACCAAGCACCTGCTCGGCCGCGGGTTCTCCGTCGAGGAGCTGGTCAAGGCCGGGGTGTCCCGGGAGGGCCAGCGCGGGCCGATGGACCGCTTCCACCGCAGGCTGCTGTGGCCGATCCGCGACCTCGGCGGTGACGTGGTCGGGTTCGGCGCCCGGCGGCTGTTCGACGACGACCGCAACGAGGCGAAGTACCTCAACACCGCCGACACACCGCTGTACCGCAAGTCGCAGGTGCTCTTCGGGCTCGACCTGGCCAAGCGCGAGATCGCCCGGCGCCACCAGGTCGTCGTGGTCGAGGGCTACACCGACGTGATGGCGATGCACCTGTCCGGGGTGCCCACCGCGGTGGCGTCCTGCGGCACGGCGTTTGGCACCGAGCACATCTCCGTGCTGCGTCGGCTGCTCATGGACGACGACGCCCTGCGCGGCGAGGTGATCTTCACCTTCGACGGTGACGAGGCCGGGCAGAAGGCGGCGCTCAAGGCGTTCGACGACGAGCAGCGCTTCGCCGCGCAGACCTTCATCGCGATCGCACCGGACGGGATGGACCCGTGCGAGCTGCGCCAGGCCAAAGGCGACGCCGCGGTGCGCGACCTGGTGGCCCGCCGCCAGCCGCTGTTCACCTTCGCGGTGCGGACCCTGCTCGCCGGGCATGACCTGGACACCGCGGAGGGCCAGGTCGAGGCGCTGCGACGGGCGGTGCCGCTGGTCGCCCGGATCAAGGACCCGGCGCTGCGGGACCGGTACGCCACCCAGCTGGCGCACTGGAGCGGCTGGACGGGGGACGAGGCCACGGTGGTCCGGCGGGTCCGGGAAACCGCCGGTGAGCAGCCCCGACGCCGTGGCGGGCGCACCCCGGGCACGCCTTCGGCCGGCAACGGCACCGAGCTTCCCCCGCGGGACGATGTGCGGCTGGCCGCCCAGCGCGAGGTGCTCAAGGCAGTGCTGCAGGAACCCGCGATGACCGGCCCGGTATATGACACGCTGCCCACCGAGGCGTTCACCCACCCCAGCTACGCGCAGCTGCACTCCGCGGTGCTGGCCGCCGGTGGGACCGCCGCGGGGATGTCCGGCCCGGAGTGGCTCGACGCCGTCGCCGCGCACTGCCCCCAGCGATCACTGGTCACCGAGCTCGCCGTGGAGACGCTGCGCGGCAATGGCAAGACCGAGGACGACGCGCGCTACATCGGCAGCCTGCTCGCCCGGCTGCAGGCCACCGTCGTCGGGCAGCAGGTCGCCGAGATCAAGTCGCGGCTGCAGCGGATCTCACCGCTGGAGGACGCGGAGTCCTACCACCGGCTCTTCGGTGATCTGGTGGCCCTGGAGCAGTACTACCGGGCGCTTCGCGACCAGGCCGTGGGGGCGCAGGAGTGAGTGCCTGGGGACGGCTGGTGCGGCGCAGTACCCGAGCGCGCTTGCCGCGGCTGGCTCCACCCGGTTAGTTTCGGCGTTCGTAGGGGGTGGTCGCTGGTGTGGGATCCGGAGAGCTATCTGGAGTTCGGCGACCACCGGGCGCGGCCCTTCCACGACCTGCTCGCCCGAGTGGGCGCCCGCGACCCGGCCATGGTGGTGGACCTGGGCTGCGGGCCGGGCACCCTGACGCCGTTGCTGGCCAAGCGGTGGCCTGGGGCCAAGCTGGTGGCGGTGGACAGTTCGCCGGAGATGGTGCAGGCGGCGTGGGAACGGGGCATCGCCGCCGAGCTGAGCGACGTGCGCGGCTGGTCGGCCGCTCCCGGCACCGGTCTGGTCGTCTGCAACGCGGTGCTGCAGTGGGTGCCCGGGCACCCCGGGCTGCTGCGCCGGTGGATGCGGGAGCTGCGGCCCGGGGGCTGGCTGGCCTTGCAGGTGCCAGGGAATTTCAGCGCGCCGTCGCACACCGAGACGGCGCGGCTGGCCGCTGAGCCCCGCTGGCGTGGCCTGCTCGACCTTACGACGGCCTGCCCGGTGCTCGAACCCGCCGGTTACGCCGCGGTGCTGGCCCCCGGCGCCGAGGAGGTCGACGTCTGGGAGACCACCTACCTGCACCGGCTGACCGGGTCCGACCCGGTGCTCGAATGGATCACCGGAACCACCTTGCGGCCGGTCCGGGCGGCGCTGTCGGCGGCGGAGTGGGTGGCGTTCCGGCAGGAACTTGCGCCGCGGTTGCGGGCTGCCTACCCGGCGGGAGCCGACGGGGTGACCTGGTTCCCGTTCCGCCGGATCTTCGCCGTCGCGCAGGCCGGGTAGCTCCTGCAGCGGGTCGGTTACCGGTCTTTCTGGGTGTTCCGGCCGCACACCTCGTTGATCTTGCCGCTGACCACGCCGGCCGCACCCTGCACTGCGGGGTGGTCGACGACCTCGCGGCACAGGCGCTCGATCTGCTCATAGCGCTCCCTGCCAGCCCGGGAACCGAGCACGTAGCCGATCGCCCCGCCCAGCAGGAAGCCCAGCATGGTCGTCCTCCTCGCCTCGTGCCCTGGTGTCCCGGAGCAATCCTGCCAGCATGCGGGGCAGCCGGACGGGTGTTGCAGGTGGTGCGCTAGGGTGGTTATCGGTCGGCCCGCCACAGGGTTCGGGCACCCGGCACCTTCCCCGATAGCTCAATTGGCAGAGCATGCGACTGTTAATCGCAGGGTTGATGGTTCGAGTCCATCTCGGGGAGCCATCGTCGCACGGCCGGACCCGCCTGCGCGAGCTGCATTGACTTGACGGCGGCGGCGACCTCGCGTGCTGACGGGCAGAGGCGCCCTGCGCCCGCATGTTGGTATGGCAGTTACCAACCGACATGATGTTGGAGCGTTTCCCGACCGGGCTGTAACGCCCCGCCGCTGCCAGCGTATACACCAGGTGAGCCGCGGGGGCGGACGGGGACCGCCGGTGACTGGAGGAGTACGGGATGGCGTGCTGGAAGACGCGGTGGATCACCATAGACGGCCGGAAGATACCCATCAAACCCGATTGCAGCAAGGAAGTCTCCATCGTGGGCGCCGTGCTCGTCATCGCTGCGCTCTCAGCCGACAGTGTGGTGGGTGCCGCCGCGACGGGCAGTGGGGCAGCAGCTGAATCGGTGACTGCGCAGAGCATCCAGGTGCGGGTCACCAACAGCAGGACCGCCGCGCGCAGGGGCCAGTACAGCGAGGCGTGGCGCCGCATGGGTCTCCGGGCTGTCACCAGGGCCGTCACGGGAGAAGCCCGCCGCGAGGTCCAACGGGAAGTCCGGCGGGAGCTGGAATGCGCGGCCCACTCGTCCGGGCAGGTGCAGGGGTTCCTCCGGCGCTCGCCGTGCAGCTCGCTGGACCGGGCCCTCACCGTGATCTGCGACGCCCACGGCAGCACCATCGCCGTGTCGATCTCGTGGGTGCGGATGCCCAGCCCCGGCGCCGCAGTCAGGCTGATCCAGTTGGCCGGCACCCACGGCACCGTGACGCCGATTACCAGCCAGGAGCCGGAGCTGCGCGGAGCCCGGTTCACCGGCAAGCACCACGTGTCACGCCGGGCCGGATCAACCATCGTGATCGCCGAGGCAACGACCGTCAGCGGCAGCCCGGGCGCTGCGATGCTCAACGCCGTGGCTGAGGTGGCCGCGGAGTTCCCGGGACCCTAGTCCGAACTTACTTGATCTTCATGGGTGTGTATGGCTGTGACCTGCGGTTTTGGCGTCGGTCTGGTCAGTTTTGGTGGCTACGTGCTGGCGAGGGTGAGGGGGATGGGAACGCCGATCAGTTCGAAGACGCGTCGTTGGGTCGCGGTGGGATTGGTGATTTTTTCGATGCGCTGGCCGGTGAAGTGGATCGTTGCTTGCTGAGGTGTTCGAGCAGGTCTCGGAAGCTTCGTACGGGCAGTCCGTCGGGTGTTTTCTTGTCTTTGGCTTTGGTGCTGGATGAGCGCTGGGCGGGGGACACGGGGTCGGTGCGGTCCGGGATGTGCTCGTCGGTGTAGGTGAGTGGGGCGAGGGCTTTGCGCAGGTGCCAGGTGAGGTAGGCGGCGAGCATGCACAGGAACATGTGGGAGCGGGCTCGTTCGGACAGATAATGGAAGATGGGTCGCAGGTCGAGGTCGTCGGCTTTGATGATGCGGAAGTCGCGTTCGACGTGGGCGAGGTTTTTACAGGCGGTGATGACTCCGGGGGTGTCCAGGGACTGCCCAGACCCGGCCAACCGGACCGCCGTATCCTTCCCGATCCCCATCCGAACATTGAGGAGTCACCATGACTGACGACGAGCAGCTCACCGCCCTGTTCCGGCGGATGTGCCAGGCCTGGACCGACGGTGATGCGCAGGCCCATGGGGCCTGCTTCACGGCAGATTCGGATTACGTGTCCTTCGACGGCACGCGGTCGGCCGGACGGGAGCCGATGGTCCAGGCCCACGATCGGCTGTTCCGCGGCGTGCTGACCGGTTCCTCTCTGGTGGGGGAGATCGAGTCGATCCGCTACCTCGGCGGCGATGTCGCGCTGGTGCACGCCACCGGATCGGTGCTGGTCGCATGGCGCTCCACACTGCCCCGGCAGACCCTGGTTGCCACGCGCACCACGGACGGCTGGCGATTCGCCGCGCTGCACAACACTCGCGTGCGGCCCGTGCAGATCCCTGCCCCCGACTCGTTCCCGGCCCGGGCGGTCCGGCAGATGGTACGGATCGCGGACGCACTGGGCCTGGGGCGCGCGGGCCGTCCAGATCGGGTGGGGGCGATGGTATGACCTCGGCCCGGCCCGCCGTCGCACTGGCCATCACCAGGGCTGCGCAGTGCCTCGGCTCCGCCGCGAAGATCGCCACGGTGGTGATCGACTGTACCGGCAGCGGACTGTGGTCAGTGGTGGACTAGCCTCGGCACCCGTCTGGGGCGGTAGCTCAGCAGGTCAGAGCAGCGGACTCATAATCCGTCAGGTCGTGGGTTCGAATCCCACCCGCCCCACCACTCTAGCAGCAACGATGCGCACTTTCAAGATCGGAAATGAGGTCCTTGTCCATGTGACTGTCCTTGAACTGCTGTCTACGCTGGTCTCATGACCCAGTTAGAGGACCTCGGACGTCGGCGAGGGAACATCCGGCAGCGCGGCAGCTCGCTGCAGGTCCGGTTCTTCGCGGGCAAGGACCCGGTGACCGGCCGGGACGTCTACCTCACCGCCTCCATCCAGGGCACCGACAAGAAGGCGCACAAGAGGGCGGAGGACAAGCTCGCCGAGTTCCGCACCCGGGTCAACAAGCAGCGCTCAACGCCGTCCTCGGTGAAGCTCGGGTACGCCATTGACGAGTGGATGCGGACGTCCGAGCACGAGGACAGCACGCGCGAGGGCTATCGCGGCTACATCGCGCGGACAATCCGGCCCGCGCTCGGCGATGTGCCGGTGAACAAGCTCACCGCCCGGATGCTGGAGACGTTCTATGCCGAATTACGGCGCTGTCGCGTGCGTTGTGACGGGCGGCCGTTCATTGAGCACAGGGTGGCAGGGGAGCACGACTGCAAGGCGGCGAAGTGCAAGCTGCACACGTGCAAGCCGATGGCCGCGTCGACGGTGCGCCAGATCCACTCGATCATCAGCGGCGCACTGAACGCCGCCGTCCGGTGGGACTGGATCAGCACCAGCGCGACGAAGGCGGCTCAGCGGCCGAAGCAGAAGCCGCCACAGCCCGACCCACCGTCACCAGTGGTGGCGGCCAGGCTGGTGGAAGCGGCGTTCGAGATGGATGATGACTGGGGAACGCTTGTCTGGCTCGTGATGACTACGGGCATCCGGCGTGGCGAGGTGTGCGCGTTGCGGTGGTCGCGCGTCGAGCTTGATGAGGGCGTCATCGAGATCCGGAGTAGCTACACGCTGCGGCGCGGCGTGGGCAAGGAGAAGGACACCAAGACGCATCAGATGCGCCGGATCGCGCTTGACACTGAGACTATTGTGCTGCTCCGCGAGCATAAGGACCGTTGCCGGCAGCGGTTAGCCGAATTCGGGGTTGAGTTCGACGACGACATGTACGTGTTCTCCGGAGTGCGCGACTTTGATCCCCGCAAGGCCTATTCGCCGCACGCTGTCTCCAGCCGCTACAAGGACATGGCTAAACGCCTCGGCATCGACACCCATATCCACGCGCTGAGGCACTACTCGGCCACCAAACTACTCACGGCCGGCATCGACCTCCGCACCGTCGCCGGCCGTCTCGGCCACGGCGGGGGAGGAGCGACCACCCTTCGTGTCTACGCGGCGTGGGTGGCCGCGTCCGACCGCAAGGCTGCCGAGATCCTCGGCTCTCAGATGCCGAAGCGCATGCCGAGGGGCGAGAACAAGCTGAGTTGAATAGTGGCCGGTTGTCGGCGATCAGGCACATATCGAGGGGTCTTGAGTGCCTGCGTCCTACGCTGTCTGCGTGACTGACGAGCGCGCTGCGGGCGGGTGGCGGAGGTTCGGTGAGAAGACGGTCTATGACAACCGGTGGGTGCGGTTGGGGTTGGTGGATGTCGAGGCTCCTAACGGGGAGCGGTGGGATTACCACGTGGTGCATCTGGGCCGGATCGCGGTGGCGCTGATCGTGGATGACCAGGATCGGGCGTTGATGTTGTGGCGGTACCGGTTCGTCACGGAGCAGTGGGGGTATGAGCTGCTCGGGGGCTTGGTCGATGCGGGTGAGGACGCTGCGTCTACGGCGGCGCGGGAG
This sequence comes from Pseudonocardiaceae bacterium, assembly GCA_050699815.1. Classification (GTDB taxonomy): domain Bacteria; phylum Actinomycetota; class Actinomycetes; order Mycobacteriales; family Pseudonocardiaceae. The sequence goes on from JBOHFT010000007.1 coordinate 59,936, forward strand.
ACGGAGGAGGAGAGCGGGTGGCGTCCGGTGGGGGAGCCGGAGTGTCTGGTGAGTTTTGAGCCGCTACCGGGGCAGGTGACGGCCCCGGTTGACGTCTTTTTGTGGCGGGTGGCGGAACGGATCGGGGAGCCGACCGACACGGAAGAGGTCGGTCGGGTGGAGTGGGTGCGGCACTGTCAGGTTGTTTGGTGCCCGGGTGTGGTCGAGTCGAGTTGTCATGACCAGGGATGGCTATACGGTGGCCTGGGTCAGGCGGCTGCGGGCAGGCCGACGACCTCGTTCCAGGTGGCGAAGCGTGAGGTCATCTCGTGTCGGTACTGGGCCGCGGTGAGTCGGTGGCGGCGGGGTCGGAAGTGCGGTGATATCCCGCTGAACGCGGACAGGAACCGCTGCGCGCCACCGGGCGAGGCGAATTTCTTCATCGCGCGTTCCCGCTGCCTTGTGGGTTGGTGGGAGTTCTCCGCCCGGTTGTTCAGGTACTTCGATCGACGATGCTCCACACCGCGCATCAACCGGCGGTGGGCGACACCGTAGCTGGCCAGCTTGTCGGTGATCAGGACCCGCGGCACGGAGGTCAATCCCTTGAGCAACTTGCGAAAGAACCTGGTGGCGGCCGTGGCGTCACGCCGGGAGGTGACCAGAATGTCCAGGACATTCCCGTCTTGGTCGACGGCCCGCCACAGGTAGTGGGTCTTCCCCTTGATCTTGATGAACACCTCGTCGAGATGCCATTTATCGCCCGGCCGTGTCCGACGGCGACGGAGCTGGTTGGCGAAGGTCTGACCGAATTTGCGGCACCATTGGTGGATGGTCTCGTAGGTGACCACGACACCACGAGCCATCATCAGTTCCTCGACCTCGCGGAGGCTCAGCGGGAACCGGTGATACAGCCACACACAGTGACTGATGATCTCCGCTGGGTAGCGGTGGCCCTTGTACAACGACGACGGCGTGGCGTCCACGAACCCAGTCTGACCCACCCACACCAGACAACCGAACACCCCAGCTCCGCCAACCTGACAGTGCCGTGCGAACTGCGTCGAGGTCACCACCGCCGTACCTGGGTGGGTCGGTGTCCGCGACACTAAAAACCGGGCAGCCGGGCTACTGGCAGTCGACCAGCAGCAATGGGCCACCTTCCTCGCCGCGATCCGGGCCGAAGAGCTCGACATGGAATCCTGAAGCTTAGGACGATCCGCAAGGTAGAAGTGGCTGCCGTCTGATCGGCGACTTCTGGTCGGCCGGGCAGAGAAACCGAACCCAAGCAGCGCCTCATCCCGGAACGGGCAGTGTGCCGGTTCCCCGTGCTGGATCCCGACACGGGACTGCGCCCGCTGCGCGACCCAGACAGGGGGTCGGCCAAGGTAACGGAAATATCGGCAATGAGTGGATCTTGAGGCGGTTTCTGGCTGGTGAGGGGGTGTTGGTAGCTTCCCGCCCTGGCTGGTGGGCGATCGCGAGGGCGGTCAGGGTTGA
>JBOHFT010000008.1:0-61390 GCA_050699815.1 Pseudonocardiaceae bacterium
GAGCGGGGTTATTGACGGCCCGATAACCCCGCTCAGCCCGCTGAATGCGGCCTGGCGGGGAGGACGCGCTCGACCAGGGGGAGGGAGCGGAGTTGGCGTTCTAGGTGGTACTGGAGGTGGGCGGCTACTAGGCCGCTGCCCTCCCGGCACGCTGCGGCCGGGGCGGCCTCGGCGATATGCCAGTCGCCCTGCACGAGGGCGTCTAGCAGCTGCAGCGTCTGCGGGGACGGGGTGGCGGCGCCGGGTGGGCGGCATCCGGGGCATACCGCTCCCCCGGCGGGAACGCTGAACGCCCGGTGCGCCCCCGGTGCGCCGCAGCGGGCGCACTCGGTCAGCGCCGGCGCCCACCCAGCGGCGGTCATCGCGCGCAGCAGGAACGCGTCGAGCACCAGCAGGGGTGGCCGCTGCCTGTCGGCCAGCGCCCGCAGCGCGCCCACGACCAGCAGGTACAGCCGCAGCACCGGCTCGCCCTCGGCGTCGGCCAGCCGCTCGGCAGTCTCCAGCACCGCGCAGCCGGTGGTGTAGCGGCCGTAATCGATGACCAGCCGGGAACCGAAACCGTCGACCGTCTCGACCTGGGTGACGATGTCCAGCGTCCGCCCGCGGTAAAACTGCACATCGACGTGCCCGAACGGCTCCAGCCGCGCGCCGAACCTCGATGAGGTGCGCCGCACCCCCTTGGCGACCGCGCGCACCCGCCCGTGGCGGCGGGTCAGCAGCGTGACGATGCGGTCGGCCTCGCCCAGCTTCTGCACCCGCAGCACCACCCCGGTGTCGCGGTACAGGCTCACCCGCTCATCGTCGCACCGTCGCGCAGCGACCGGGCGCGGCGCGCGGGAGGACTCAGAAACCGAGGCGGCGCAGCTGCTTGGGGTCGCGCTGCCAGTCCTTGGCGACCTTCACCCGCAGGTCGAGGTACACCGACGTGCCCAGCAGGGCCTCGATGTGGGTCCGGGCGCGGCTGCCCACCTCCTTGAGCCGCTGGCCGCCGCGCCCGATCACGATCGCCTTCTGGCTGTCGCGCTCGACGTAGAGGTTCGCGTAGACGTCGAGCAGGTCCGCCCGGCCCTCCCGCGGGCTCATCTCCTCCACCACGACGGCCAGCGAGTGCGGCAGCTCATCGCGCACCCCTTCCAGGGCCGCTTCCCGGACCAGCTCGGCCACCAGGGTCTGCTCCGGTTCGTCGGTGAGCTCCCCGCCCGGGTACAGCGGCGGGGACTCCGGCATCCGGGCCAGCAGCAGGTCGGCGAGCACACTCACCTGGAAGCCGTCGACCGCGGACACCGGCACCACCTCGGCGAACTCACCGAAGCCGGCCGACCGGGCCAGTTCGGCGAGCCCGGCGAGCTGCTCGGCCACCCGCTGCGGGCTGACCAGATCGGTCTTGGTCACGATCCCGAACACCGGGGTGCGGGCAGCCAGCGCGGCCAGCTCAGCTGCGATGAACCGGTCCCCGGGCCCGATGGCGGCGTCGGCGGGCACGCAGAAGCCGACCACGTCCACCTCCGACCAGGTCGCCCGCACCAGCCTGTTGAGCCGTTCCCCGAGCAGCGTGCGTGGCCGGTGCAGGCCGGGTGTGTCCACCAGGATGAGCTGCCCGCCGGGCTGGTGCACGATGCCCCGGATGGTGTGCCGGGTGGTCTGGGGCCGACTGGAGGTGATCGCCACCTTCTGGCCCACCAGCGAGTTGGTCAACGTCGACTTGCCGACGTTGGGCCGGCCCACCAGGCAGGCGAAACCAGCCCGGAACGCCGTCGAGTCCGCCGCCACGCCCACCCGCCTAACCCGCCACGCTCAGCACGCCGGTGAGGATGCCGCGCTGGTCAGCCAGCAGCACCACGGCATGCGGCCCGAGCTCGCGGACCGCGGCCAGCGACGCGGCATCGACCGACCCCGTCCCGGACACCACTGACCTGGACACCACCGCGGCCGCCGCCAGGCCGGTCGCCCCGCTGGCCACCGCCGCGGCGATCGCCGCCTGCAGTGCGGTGAGCGCCAGCGAGGGCAGCGCGACCGTGCAGCCGGTATAGGTGCGCCCGTCGGTGTCCCGGACCGCGGCACCCTCGTCGGCGCCGGTGCGGGCCAGCGCCGCGCACGCCAGCGTCACGATCTTCGCGTCTTCCGGGTCGAGGTCAACAGGATCGAGATCGGCGGTCTCAGGCACGGGTATCGCTCACTTCCTGCGGCGGGTCAGCCGCAACGGGATAAGCCTGGGGATCGGGCTGGGCGGAGACCCGGCATGCGGTGACGGTCGTGATGCGCAGCCGCCCGCGACGATCTTTGCCACCTTCGGCGCGCAGCCGCAGGCCGGCCACCTCGGCCTCGGCACCGGGCAGCGGCACCCGGCCCAGCCGCTGCGCGAGCAGCCCGCCGACAGTCTCCACGTCGGTGTCCTCGAGGTCCACCGCGAACAGCTCACCCAGGTCGATCACCGGCAGCCGGCTGATCACCCGTACCGTACCGTCGCCAAGGTGCTCGATCGGCGGCGGCTGGTCGGTGTCGGACTCGTCGGTGATCTCACCGACGATCTCCTCGAGGATGTCCTCGATCGTCACCAGGCCGGCGGTACCGCCGTACTCGTCGACGACGACGGCCATGTGGTTTCGCGAGACCTGCATCTCCTTGAGCAGCTCGGTGAGCAACTTGGAGTCGGGCACGAACGTTGCGGGCCGCATCACCTCGCTGACAGTTCCCCCAGCAGGATCGCCCTGGTGCTCGGCACCCTGGACTCCGGGCACGGTCCGGGCCACCAGATCCTTGAGGTGCCCGACGCCGACGATGTCATCGACGCTGTCCCTGATCACCGGGATCCGGGAGAATCCGGAGCGCAGACCCAGTGCCACCGCCTGGCGCACCGACTTGTCCTGCTCGATCCAGACGATCTCGGTCCGGGGCACCATCACCTCCCGGGCCATCGTGTCACCGAGCTCGAACACGGAGTGGATCATCTCGGCCTCGTCGGCCTCGACCACGCCGCGCTCCCCCGCCATGTCGACCAGTTCGCGGAGCTCGACCTCGGAGGTGAACGGCCCTTCCGGGAACCCCCGACCGGGCGTGATCGCATTACCGACCAGGATGAGCAGCCGCGACAGCGGGCCCAGGATCCGGCCCAGCACCCGGACCGATCCGGCCACCAGGAGGCCGACGCGGTAGGGGTGCTGGCGCCCGATGGTGCGGGGACCGACTCCGACGACGACGTAGGTCACCACGACCATCGCCATCCCCGCGATCAGGACCGCCAGCCAGGTCGGCTGCACCGCCCGCACCGCCGCGACGGTGACCAGCACCGTGGCGGTCAGCTCGCAGCTCAGCCGCAGCAGGAGCAGCAGGTTGACGTGCCGGGGCCGGTCTGCGACGACGAGCGCGAGCTGGCGGGCGCCGAACCGGTCGGCCCGCACCAGCGCGTCGACCCGGGCCCGCGATACCGTGCCCAGCGCGGAGTCGGCTGCGGCAAAGCCCCCGGCGGCCACCACCAGGACGGCGGCCAGCACCAGCAGGGGAACCGACGATCTCAGCACCGCGCAAGCACCCGCAGATCATCCCGGCGGGCCGGACTCCCCCGGCCCGTCCAGACCGACCGTCCCGAGCAGCCGGGTATCCGCGTCGCGCTGGGCGCTGCGGCGCCGGCTGTCCCGGGCGGCACGCCGGAACTCGTCGAGGATCCGGCCCTGCAAGGCGAACATCTCGTGCTCCTCGGCGGGCTCGGCGTGGTCGTAACCCAGCAGGTGCAGCACGCCGTGCACGGTGAGCAGGCGCAACTCATCGAGCACCGAGTGACCCGCCGCGGCGGCCTGCCCGGCCGCGACCTCCGGGCACAGCACGATGTCACCGAGCAGCGCTGGACCGCCCACCGGGCTGTCCGGCCTGCCGCCCACGAGCGGCCCGGCTTCGTCGGCGTCGTCCATCGGGAAGGCCATCACATCGGTGGGCCCCGGCAGGTCCATCCAGCGCTCGTGCAGCTGCGCCATCACCCCGCTGCCGACCAGCAGCACCGACAGCTCGGCCAGCGGGCTGACGCCCAGCCGGTCCAACGCGAAACGGGCCGCCGCTGCGATGGCTGCCTCCTGGATGGCGGTGCCGGACTCATTGGCAATCTCGATGCCCACCGGGGGGATCACCGCCTCCGGCGGCGGTCGCTGCGGGGTTGGGCACCGGGCGTGCCCCGTTGCCCTCATGGACGGCGTCCCACCGCGCATAGGCGTCCACGATGTCGATGACCAGCCGGTGGCGGACCACGTCGGCGCTGGACAGCTGGGCGAAGTGCACATCGTCCACGCCGTCGAGGATGTGCTGCACGATCCGCAGCCCGGATTCCTGACCGCCTGGCAGGTCGATCTGCGTGACGTCACCGGTGACCACGACCTTGGAGCCGAAGCCCAGCCGGGTGAGGAACATCTTCATCTGCTCCGGTGTGGTGTTCTGCGCCTCGTCGAGGATGATGAACGCGTCATTGAGGGTACGGCCGCGCATGTAGGCCAGCGGGGCGACCTCAATGGTCCCGGCGGCCATCAGCTTGGGAATCGACTCCGGGTCGAGCATGTCGTGCAGCGCGTCGTACAGCGGCCGCAGGTACGGGTCGATCTTCTCGTACAGGGTGCCGGGCAGGAAACCCAGCCGCTCCCCGGCCTCGACCGCGGGCCGGGTGAGGATGATCCGGTTGACCTGCTTGGCCTGCAGTGCCTGCACCGCCTTGGCCATCCCGAGGTAGGTCTTGCCCGTGCCGGCGGGCCCGATGCCGAACACGATTGTGTAGCGGTCAATGGCGTCGACGTAACGCTTCTGGTTCAGCGTCTTGGGCCGGATCGTGCGGCCGCGCCGGGACAGGATGTCCAGGCTGAGCACCTCGGCGGGAGCTGCCTCCCCCTGCTCGAGCATCACCAGGGTGCGGCGGACCGCGTCCGGGCCGAGCTGCTGGCCGCGACCGGCCAGGATGAGCAGTTCACCGAAGGCCCGTTCGGCGAACGCGACGTCCGCCGACGGCCCAGAGAGGGTGACCTCGTTGCCGCGCACGTGCACGTCGGCGGCCAGCAGGTCCTCGACCACCCTCAGGTTCTCGTCGCGGGCTCCCAGCAGCGCCAGCACAGCGTGGCCCGGGATCACGATCTTGGATTGAGCCGGTTCAGGCTGGGTGGTCAGCGAACCGGACGGGGAGTTGCCCTCCACTGGGGTAGGGGTCACGTGTGCGTGAGTCCTGCTTCCTGCGCGCTCGCGCGTCTGCGGCGTCAACCGGCAGAGCCGATGTTAGCCGGAGACCGCGGCCCGCGGGGCCCCGATTCGCCGCTACGGTCGCGCTGACCGATCAGCCGGCGGTCACCCGGCTGGCGTCGGCGCTGCCGGTGCCTACCACCGAGTGGTCGGCGTTGCGCACCGATATCCAGCGCGGCGGTGTCATTCTTATGGAGATTCGAACGACCACCGATACGGCTGCATTGAGTAGCAGGGTGCTCTCACTCGGTTCGCCGAACGGGAAGGCGAGTTCACTGAACAGGAACACCAGCCACAAGTCGAGCAAGGGAAGATAGGGCTGAAGACTGCGACACCTGTAACTGTGGCTCCACCCGCGGCGATTGCTATGGGGATGCCGCGTCGCAGCGGAAACTGGGGGCCATCCCGCTGCGACGCGGCGCCGCCGGACCGAGGGGGGAGGTGCCCGGCGGGCTTCTCCGGGCCGGTAAGCCCGGAAAGAACTTTTACCCAATCAGGTGGTCGTCATCGTGTTACCTACTTAAGGTAACTCTTATTGGAGCCCATCGCACCATTTGTCACCTGAATGGCGCAGAGTCCAGCGCTGAGAGAGGGCTCCTATTGCACCGAGAGCTACTATCCCGGCACTTGATGAACGCAACACCCCCGAACCCAGCCGAACCGGCCGGCCTCCGGCGGCGGTCAAGGTGGCCATTTCAGCCTCGGTGATGCCGCCCTCAGGACCGACAACAAGCACTAATTCCCCCAAAACGGGCAACGGCACCGAGGGCAACGGGTCGGTGGCCGCCTCGTGCAGCACCAGGCAGCCCGCCGCGGCGGCACAGCGTCGCGCGAGCTCGGTGGTGCTCACCGGCTCGGACACCGCGGGGAGCCATCCCCGGCGGGCCTGCTTGGCCGCCTGGCGAGCGGTCTCCCGCCACCGGGACAACGCCTTGACCCCACGCGGCCCCTCCTCCCAGCGGGCCACGCAGCGGCTGGCCCGCCAGGGCAGTACCGCGTCCACCCCGGCCTCGGTGGCCAGCTCCACCGCCAGCTCCCCGCGTTCACCCTTGATCAGCGCCTGGGCCAGCGTCACCCGCAATGCCGGAGCCGGCTCGGTCTCGCGGCGCAGCACCCGCAGCCGCAGGCTGTGCTGGCCGACCTCGAGCACCTCGCAGACGGCCAACCCGCCACGGCCGTCGGAGAGCACCAGACGCTCGCCGGGGCGCAGTCGGCGCACGGTCGCGGCGTGCCTGCCCTCAGGTCCGTCCAGGGTCGTCTCGGCACCGGGCGGCAGCTGCCCGGCGAGGAACATCGGCAGGCTGCTCACCCCCCACCGCACCGTCAATCCCAGCAGCCCATCAGCGCCCTCCCAGGGAGTCGCGCAACCGCGAGAACAGGCCACCAGCCCGACCGTTCGCCGTGAGCTCGGCCTGCTCCTCGCCACGTAGCACGGCAAGCTCGCGCAGCAGTTCCGTCTGCCGAGCGTCCAGCCGCGTGGGGGTCACCACATCGAGGTGGACGAAGAGGTCACCCCGCCCGTCGGCGCGGCCGGTGCTGCGCAGCCGGGGCATCCCCCGTCCCCGCAGGGGGAGCACCGTCGCGCACTGGGTGCCCGGTTCGACCCGGACCTCCTCGATACCGTCGAGGGTGTCCAGCGCGACGGTGGTGCCCAGCGCCGCGGAGGTCATCGGGACCCGCACGGTGCAGTGCAGGTCGGCACCGTCCCGGGTGAACGTCTCGTGCGGCACCTCCTGCACCTCGACGTAGAGGTCGCCCGCCGGGCCCCCACCCGGGCCGACCTCGCCCTGGCCGGCCAGCCGCACCCGCATCCCGTCGGCCACCCCGGGCGGGACCTTGGCGGTGACGTTGCGGCGGGAGCGGATCCGCCCGTCCCCGCCGCACTGGCGGCAGGGATCCGGGATGACCTCGCCGATGCCGCGGCACACCGGGCACGGCCGCGAGGTCACCACCTGGCCGAGGAGGGAGCGCTGCACGTTCTGCACCGCGCCGGCGCCGTGACAGGTGTCGCAGGTCTGCGGCCTGGTGCCGGGCGCGCAGCCGGAGCCGTTGCATTCCCCGCAGAGCACCGCGGTGTCCACGGCCAGCTCGCGGGACGCCCCGCTGGCGCACTCCTCGAGGGTGAGCTGCAGCCGGATCAGCGCGTCGGAACCGCTCTGCACCCGGCTGCGCGGTCCCTGCCGTCCGCCGGGCCCACCGGCCGCGCCGAAGAAGGCGTCCATGATGTCGCCGAAGCCGAACCCGGCGAACGGGTCACCGCCGGCTCCCCCGCGCCCGGGCTCCAGCGGGTCCCCGCCGAGGTCCACGATCTGGCGCTTCTGCGGGTCGGTCAGCACCTCGTAGGCGGCGGTGACGTCCTGGAACCGCCGTTGCGCCTGCGCATCGGGGTTGACGTCGGGGTGCAGCTCACGCGCCAGCTTGCGGTAAGCGCGCTTGATCTGCTCTGCGCTGGCATTCCTGGGCACGCCCAGGATTGCGTAGTAGTCCTTGGCCACGCTGGCGTCCTCCTGCCGCGGCCTCGCCGCGGTACTCGTCGTGCATCTCCGTCCGCCCGGCCCCCGGTCAGCGGGTGGTCAGGATCTCCCCCACGTATCGGGCTACCGCACGCACCGCCGCGATGGTGCCCGGGTAGTCCATTCTGGTCGGCCCGACCACGCCCATGCCGCCGAGCACCGTGCCGTGGGAGGCGTAGCCGATCGAGACCAATGATGTACTGCGCATCTCCTCGGCCTCGTTCTCCTCGCCGATCCGCACCGTGATGGTGCCCGGGTCCCGGGCCGCGGCCAGCAGCTTGAGCACCACCACCTGCTCCTCCAGCGCCTCGAGCACCTGACGCAGCGAACCCGGGAAGTCGGTCGCGTTTCGGGTGAGGTTCGCGGTGCCGCCGAGCAGCATCCGCTCCTCGGGATGGTCCACCAACGTCTCGATCAGCACCGTCGAGGCCCGGGTCATCGCGTCCCGGAGCTCGGCGGGGGTCTGCTCGGGCAGATCGGCCACCGCCACAGACGCGTCCGCCAGCCGGCGCCCCGACAGCGCCTGGTTGAGCAGCGTTCGCAGCTGCGCCACCTGCTCCTCGGAGATGACGTCGCCCAGATCGAGCAGGCGCTGGTCCACCCGGCCCGTGTCGGTGATCAATACCAGCATCAACCGGGCCGGGGTCACCGCGAGCACCTCGAGGTGACGCACCGTCGAGCGGCTCAGCGTGGGGTACTGGATCACCGCGACCTGCCGGGTGAGCTGGGCCAGCAGCCGCACGCTGCGGCGCAGCACGTCGTCGAGGTCGACCGCGCCGCGCAAGAAGGTCTGCACCGCGCGGCGCTCGGCCGTCGACAGCGGCTTGATCTCGGAGAGCCGGTCAACGAACAGCCGGTAACCCTTGTCGGTGGGCACCCGGCCTGCGCTTTTGTGCGGCTGGGTGATGTAGCCCTCCTCCTCCAGCGCCACCATGTCGTTGCGGATGGTCGCGCTGGACACCCCGAGGTTGTGCCGCTCCACCAGCGAGCGGGACGCGACCGGCTCGTGGGTGGCCACATAGTCGGCGACGATCGCGCGCAGCACCTCGAACCGGCGGTCATCGGTGGTCACGTCACCTCCCGAGTGCTGGTCCCCTGCTGCTGGTAACGGCGCTGCCCGCCCGGCCGCTGGCAGCGGCCCATCTTCATCTACTGAGTCTAGTGCGGGCCTGGCGCAGGCGCCGGGGGCCGCACGCGAGCCGATACCCTCGGTCGCTCGCGGCGGGTCGGGGACGGGAGGGAGCGCGGGCTTTGATCTTCAAGGACGTCCGGCAGGGCCGCCCCTACCCCGAGCACGGGCTGTCAACGAAGGACTGGGCGCAGATCCCGCCACAGCAGGTGAGTTTGGCGGAGCTGGTCACCACCACCACGGTGGTGGACCTGGAGCGGCTGCTGTCGGAGGACCCCACAGTGCCCGGCGATCTGTTCCCGCACGCGGTCCGCTGGTGCGGCGAGCTGTTCCTGGAAGACGGCCTACACCGCGCCCTGCGCGCCGCCCTCCACCAACGCACGGAACTCCACATCCGAGTCCTCAACCTCGACCTCCTCCGCCGCTGACCCAGCCGTCTGACCCAGCCGTCTGACCGCATTCAGCAGGCTCAGCGGGGTTATTCGGGTGCCGGTTACCCCGCTGAGCCCGCGGAATGCGATTAGACTTGGGGGGCTCGATGTTTTCATCGACACGTTCCTGTGGTGCCCGGAAGCCGCGTACGGCGACGAGGCACACAAGCGCGCTGCTGAGCTGGCGTCGCGTGCGCACATATTCCTGTTCGAGGCCCGGGCCCAAAAAGACCACTGGTAGTGGCAACTTCGGTTAGGGTGCAAGCAGGTCGCGGACTACGGCGTCGGCGAGCAGGCGGCCGCGGCGGGTGAGCACGAGCCGGTCGCGAGGGGTGACGGTGAGCAGGCCCTCGCGCTGCGCGCGCTGGGCAGCGGCTTGCCCGGGCGCGTCCAGCACATCCACCGGCAGCCCGTCGGCCAGCCGTAGCCCGAGCATCACCTGCTCGGTGTACCGCTGCCCTGGGCTGAGCACCTCGCGGCCCGCTGCCGGGGAGCGACCGGCCTTCAGCGCGGCGGCGTAGCACGCCGGGTGCTTGACGTTCCACCACCGCACCCCGCCGGCGTGCGAGTGCGCCCCCGGCCCGGCGCCCCACCAGTTCCCGCCGGCCCAGTAGCCGAGATTGTGCCGGCACCGGGTCAGCGGGGAGGCGGCCCAGTTGGACACCTCGTACCAGTGCAGCCCAGCCGCCGCCAGCGCCGCGTCGAGCTGCTCGTAACGCTCGGCGAGCACGTCGTCATCCGGCGCGGGCAGCTCCCCGCGGGCCACCCGGCGGGCGAGTGCGGTGCCCGGCTCGACGACCAGGGCGTAGGCCGACACGTGATCGACCCCGGCGGCGAGCACCGCCGCCAGCGAGGCGGCCAGGTCGTCGCGGGTCTCCCCCGGCGTGCCGTAGATCAGATCCAGGCTGACGTGCTTGAGGCCGGCCGCGCGGGCCTCGGTCGCCGCGGCCACCGGCCGGCCCGGTGTGTGCACCCGGTCCAGCACGGCCAGCACGTGCGGCGCGGCGCTCTGCATCCCCAGCGAGACCCGGGTGTAGCCGGCCGCGGCGATCCCGGCGAAGAAATCCGGCGAGGTGGACTCGGGGTTGGCCTCGGTGGTCACCTCGGCGCCCGGGGCCACGCCGAGCGACCCGCGGACCGCGTCGAGCACCGCGGCCAGCGCGCCGGCGCCGAGCAGCGACGGGGTGCCGCCGCCGACGAACACCGTGCCGGCCGGCACCGGCGTCTCCAGCACCGTGGCCGCCAGGTCCAGCTCCCGGCGCAGCGCGTCCAGCCAGGTGGACGGCGACGTGGCCAGCTCCCCGGGAAGGTAGGTGTTGAAGTCGCAGTATCCGCAGCGGGTGGCACAGAACGGCACATGCACGTACACGCCGAACGGCCGGTCAGCCAGCCCGCGCAGAGCCGCAGTAGGCAACATCCCGTCAGGCGGGGCAGGGTCACCGAGAGGAAGGGCAGCCACGTGAGCATTGTCCCAATATCCGAACGTGGGTGGTCCGGACTGCGAGATAGTGGCAACCTGGTGGGGTGGCCACGCCCGGACTTCTGCTGGTGGCTCGCCGTCACGTCGACTATGTCCGGGTTTCCAGCGCGCTGTGCCGCCCGATGAGCTGACGCCCCGCCCGACTGCTGTCCCAGCCGGCGCCGGGTATGCCCGGAACCGGGCTGCACGATGACCTGGTCACGGCCTCCCCGGCACGCCGGTGCTCCCCCTCCCGGAGGCACCTTGATGTCTGCACCACCGCGTCGAGCACCCGCGGCTGCCAAGGCCCGCCGTGGGGAGGGCCAGTGGGCCCTGGGCCACCTCGAACCGCTCAACCCGAACGAGCGAACCAAAAAGGACGACGATGGGCTCCACGTCCGGCACCGGATCGAGACGATCTACGCCCAGCGCGGCTTCGATTCCATCGACCCCGCTGACCTGCGCGGCCGGTTCCGCTGGTGGGGCCTGTACACCCAGCGCCGGCCCGGCATCGACGGCGGCCGCACCGGCACCCTGGAACCCGAGGAGCTCGACGACTCCTACTTCATGATGCGGGTCCGCATCGACGGTGGCGCACTCACCACCCACCAGCTCCAGGTGCTCGGTGAGATCTCCCGGCTCTACGCCCGCGACACCGCCGATATCACCGACCGGCAGAACATCCAGTACCACTGGATCCGGATCGAGGACGTTCCCACGATCTGGGAGCAGCTGGAGGCTGTCGGGCTGTCCACCACCGAGGCCTGCGGTGACTGCCCGCGGGTAGTGCTGGGATCGCCCGTCGCCGGTATCGCTGAAGACGAGATCGTCGACGGCACCCCGGCGATCGAGGAGATCAAGCGGCGCTACATCGGCCGCCCCGAGTTCTCCAACCTGCCGCGCAAGTACAAGTCCGCGATCTCCGGGCTGCAGGACGTCGCACATGAGGTCAACGACATCTCCTTCGTCGGCGTGCTGCACCCCGAGCACGGTCCCGGCTTCGACCTGTGGGTCGGCGGCGGGCTGTCCACCAACCCGAAGATCGCGCAGCGGCTGGGCGCGTGGGTGCCGCGCGACGAGGTGCCCGACGTCTGGGCCGGCGTAACGGCGCTGTTCCGGGACTACGGCTACCGGCGGCTGCGCCACCGCGCCCGGATCAAGTTCCTCATCACCGATTGGGGCGCGGAGCGCTTCCGCGAGGTGCTGGAGACCGAGTATTTGCACCGCGCCCTCATCGACGGCCCGGCCCCGCAGCCGCCGCCCGCCCCGATCGACCACATCGGCGTGCACCGCCAGCAGGACGGCAAGTACTACGTCGGGGTCGCCCCGGTGGCCGGGCGGGTCTCCGGCACCACGCTGGTGGATGTGGCCAAGGCCGTCGAGCGGGCCGGGTCCGCCCGGGTGCGGCTGACCCCGTACCAGAAACTCGTCGTGCTCGACGTCACCGGGCCCGAGGTGAACGGTCTGGTCACCGAGCTGGGCAGGCTGGGGCTGCGCGCCGACCCCACGCCGTGGCGGCGCTCGGTGATGGCCTGCACCGGCATCGAATTCTGCAAGCTGGCCATCGTGGAGACCAAGAACCGGGCGGTGACGCTGGTCACCGAGCTGGAGACGCGCCTCGCCGCCCTGGATACACCGGTTTCGGTGCACCTCAACGGCTGCCCGAACTCGTGTGCCCGGATCCAGGTCGCCGACATCGGGCTCAAGGGCCAGCTGGTCACCGACGTCGACGGCAATCACGTCGAGGGCTTCCAGGTGCATCTGGGCGGCGGGCTCGGGCTGGACAGCGGGTTCGGCCGCAAGCTGCGCGGCCACAAGGTGACCTCCGCCGAGCTGGCCGGCTACGTGGAGCGGGTGGTCCGCGGTTACGCGCAGCAGCACGAGCCGGGTGAGCGGTTCGCGCAGTGGGTGGCCCGAGCCGACGAGGACGCGTTGCGATGACCGAGGCCAGGGCTGTTCCGTTCTATTGCCCGTACTGCGGCGAGGAGGACCTGCGGCCCGAGGTGCAGCCGCCCGCGGCGTGGCGTTGCGCGGACTGCCAGCGGGTGTTCGTGGTTCATCTGGTGGGGCTGGCCGCCCCAACCCGGCAAGTGACACGGTGACTCTGGAGCATCTCGCCCAGCGGGCCGGGCGTGAATTGGAGTCCGCCCCGGCGCACGAGATCGTGCGGTGGGCGGCGCGGTCCTTCGGCGCCCGGTTCGCGGTGGCGTCCTCCATGCAGGACGCGGTGCTGGTGCACCTGGTGTCGCAGGTCGCGCCGGGCGTCGACGTGCTGTTCCTGGACACCGGGTACCACTTCGCCGAGACGCTGGGCACCCGCGACGCCGTGGCGTCGACCTACGACGTGAACCTGATCACTCTGACACCCCGGCACACCGTCGCCGAGCAGGACGCCTCGTACGGGCCCGTGCTGCACGATCGCGACCCCGACCGGTGCTGCGGGTTGCGCAAAGTGGCGCCGCTGGACCGCGCCTTGACGCGCTACGACGCCTGGGCCACCGGGCTGCGCCAGGCTGAGGCACCCACCAGGGCCGGGACGCCGGTGGTGGCCTACGACGCCAGGCGGGGCAAGGTGCAGGTGGCCCCGATAGCGGCCTGGAGCGATCAGGACGTCGAGGACTACATCGCCGCGCACGGCATCCTCACCAACCCACTGGTGACGTTGGGCTACCGGTCGATCGGCTGCGCCCCGTGCACCCGGGCGGTGGCCGCCGGGGAGGGCCCCCGGGCCGGGCGCTGGGCGGGTTCGGTCAAGACCGAATGCGGGATTCACTGATGAGCCGGGGCGCCACTGTCTGGCTCACCGGGCTGTCCGGGGCCGGCAAGACAACGATCGCCGACGCCGTCGCCGGGCAGTTGCGCGCATCCGGCCGGGAGGTCGAGGTGCTCGACGGCGACGAGTTGCGCCGCAGCCTGTCCGCCGGGCTGGGTTTCTCCCGCGAAGACCGGGACACCCATGTGCGCCGGGTCGGATTCGTGGCCGAGCTGCTCGCCCGGCACGGTGTCGTTGCGCTGGTTCCGGTCATCGCCCCTTACTCGGCCACCCGCGGCGAGGTGCGAGTCCAGCACGACGCGAGCGGCACCATCTACCTTGAGGTACATGTGGCCACCCCGCTGGCTGAGTGCATCCGCCGCGACACCAAGGGTCTCTACGCCCGGGCGTCGGCCGGTGAGCTGATCGGGATGACCGGCGTGGACGACCCGTACGAGGAGCCGGACAAACCCGACCTCCGCTTGGACACCACCGGCACCGATGTCGCCACCGCGGCACGACGGGTGATAGACCTGCTCACCGAGAGGGGTGTGGCATGACGGCGATGACGGCGCGCATTCAGCGGGCTCAGCGGGGTAACCGGCAACCGAATAACCCCGCTGAGCCCGCTGAATGCGGGACGTCCCACCTGGCGGCGCTGGAGTCGGAGGGGGTGCACATCATCCGGGAGGTGGTTGCTGAGTTTGATCGGCCGGTGCTGTTGTTCTCGGGGGGGAAGGACTCCGCGGTGCTGTTGCATCTTGCTTTAACCGCCTTCTACCCGGCGCCGCTGCCGTTTCCGCTGCTGCACGTGGACACCGGGCACAACTTTTCCGAGGTGATCGCCTACCGGGACCGCCTAGTCGCAGACCTGGGGCTGCGGCTGCACGTGGCGGCGGTGCAGGACTGGATCGACGACGGGCGGCTGACCGAGCGCCCCGACGGCACCCGCAACCCGCTGCAGACCGTCCCGCTGCTGGACACCATCACCGAGCATCGCTTCGACGCCGTCTTCGGCGGCGCCCGCCGCGACGAGGACCGGGCGCGGGCCAAGGAACGCATCGTCAGCCTGCGCGACTCCTTCGGCGGCTGGGATCCCCGTCGGCAGCGCCCGGAGTTGTGGAGTCTCTACAACGGCCGGCACACCGCCGGTGAGCACGTCCGGGTCTTCCCGCTGTCCAACTGGACCGAGCTGGACGTCTGGCACTACATCGCCCGGCGCGACGTGCTGATCCCGGGCATCTACTACACGCATGAGCGGGAGGTGTTCGCCCGCGACGGAATGTGGCTCACTGCCGGTGAGTGGGGCGGCCCACGACACGGGGAACGGCTGCTCACCAAATCGGTGCGCTACCGCACCGTCGGCGACGCCTCCTGCACCGGCGCGGTGGAATCCACCGCCGCGACCATCGACGAGGTGATCGCCGAGGTGACCGCCAGCCAGATCACCGAGCGCGGCGCCACCCGCGCAGACGACCGGCTGTCGGAAGCCGCCATGGAGGACCGCAAACGCGAGGGCTACTTCTGATGGCCGGCCTGCTGCGGCTGACCACCGCCGGCTCCGTCGATGACGGCAAGTCCACGCTGGTCGGGCGGCTGCTGCACGACACCCAGTCGATCCTGGCCGACCAGCTGGCCGCGGTGGACCGGGCAACCCGGGCTCGTGGGGGTGTCGAGCTGGATCTGGCGTTGCTCACCGATGGGCTGCGGGCCGAGCGGGAGCAGGGCATCACCATCGACGTCGCCTACCGCTACTTCGCCACCTCCACCCGCAAGTTCGTGCTGGCCGACTGCCCTGGGCATGTGCAGTACACCCGCAACACGGTCACCGGGGCCTCCACCGCCGAGCTGGCCGTGGTGCTGGTCGACGCCCGCAACGGCCTGGTCGAGCAGACCCGGCGCCACCTCGCTGTCGCCGCGTTCCTGCGGGTGCCGCATGTGGTGCTCGCGGTGAACAAGATGGACCTGGTGGATTTCGACGAGCCGACGTTTCGCCGCATCGAATCGGAGTTCGCTGCGGCAGCTGGTTCTTTAGGTGTGGCCGATGTCGTGTCCGTGCCGGTGTCGGCGCTGCACGGTGACAACGTCGCGGCGCGCAGCGGACGCTCGGCGTGGTACCGGGGACCGACGCTGCTGGAGCACCTTGAGGCGGTGCCCATCGGGCGGGAGGAGGTGGCCGAGCCGATGCGCTTCCCGGTGCAGCTGGTGCTGCGCCCCCGCACCGCGTCGCATCCGGACTACCGGGGCCTGGCCGGCCGCCTCGCCTCCGGGGTGCTCGAGGTCGGCGACGACGTCGTCGCGCTGCCGTCAGGTGGACGATCCACCGTCACCGGCATCGACACCCCCGACGGCCCGGTGCTGCGGGCCGCTGCCGGGCAGTCGATCACCGTGCTGCTGCGCGACGAGATCGACGTCGGGCGCGGCGAGGTGCTGGCCCACCCGCAGCGGGCGCCCCGGGTCGTCACTGAGTTGGACGCGGACCTGTGCTGGCTGGCCGACCGGCCGTTGCGGGCCGGTGCGCGGGTGCTGGTAAAGCACGGCACGCGCACCGTCCGGGCAATCGTCACCGAGCTGACCGGCCGACTGGACCTGCACACCCTGCGCCACACCGAGCCACCGGCCGAGCTGGAGCTCAACGAGATCGGCGGAGCCCGGATCCGTCTCGCCGAGCCACTGGCAGTAGACACCTACGCGGTGGATCGGCACACCGGCGGCTTCCTCGTCATCGACCCCACCGACGGCAACACCCTAGCCGCCGGCCTAGTCGGCCCACCCCTCCCCGCGTGTCGTGCTCCCGTGCACGGTGTGTCAGGCGCTGGTGCACGGTGATGCCGGCGCTGGTGGCGGTGGCGCACGGCAGCCGCGAGGTAAGCCGGCTGGCCGCGCCGGGGTGGTAGTGGTGACGGTCGGCCTTTGACGCACCGACGTCTGAACGGCTGCTCTCTCCCTACTCACCCGGTCCCGCTAGCGGGGCCGGGTTTTCGCTATGCAGGGGTCGCTGCACAGCAGCTGGCCTATCCGATCAGCTGCGGCACCGTCCATCCGCCAGCCACATGCACCTTCGTCCGCCGTCGTCACTGCCTCGCCCGCTAGTCTGGGTGGATCAGGGACGTCGAGCTGTTCGCCACGCCTGGCAGCCGCTGATCGACAGCGCCCGGGCGGCCGCCTGATGCCGCTCGATCCGCTGCAGGAGAGGATCATCACGAGATCGTGCTCCGTGAGGGCTCGCTCGATGATGTTCGGGCGCTGGTTGACGGAGCCTCCCTCGTCCGGATGTGGGATGAGCTGCACCTGCCGCTACACGTACGGCGTGCGCGGAACCACTGGTTGAATCTGCCCCGCTGTCACGTCCTCAGTGGCAGGTCGGCCAGTAGGGCAGGTCGGGGATGAGCCGGGCCCAGTCCGCCCGGCTGGGGGGCCCGGTGATGTGGCAGAGCCGGTCGGTGACCCGAGTTGGGTCCAGGGTCCACAACCGGATGGTGTGGTCGGCGCTGCCGGTGGCCAGGGTCTGCCCGTCCGGGCTGAACGCCAGCCCGCTGACGTTGCCGGTGTGCCCGGCGAGGGTGGCGAGGAGCTGATGGCTGGCCACATCCCACAGCCGCACGGTGCGATCGACACCGGCGGTGGCCAGGGTATGCCCGTCGGGGCTGAACACCGCCGCGTCGACTTCGGCGATGTGGCCGTTCAGGGTAGTGATGAGCTGATGGCTGGCCACGTCCCACAACTTCACGGTGTCGTCGGTGCTGGCGGTGGCCAGGGTGCGTCCGTCCGGGCTGAACGCCACCGCGTTGACGGAGTTGGTGTGGCCGGTCAGGGTGGCGAGGGGCTGCCGGGTGGCCACCTCCCACAGCCGCACGATGCCATCGGTGCTTCCGGTGGCCACGGTGCGCCCATCCGGGCTGAACGCCACACCGAAGACACTGCGGTCGCCGTCCAGGGTCGTGATGAGCTGATGAGTGGCCACATCCCACATCCGCACGGTGCTATCGAGACTGCCGGTGGCCAGGGTGCGCCCGTCGGGACTGAAGGCCACCCCGAAAACGGCACGGGTGTGGCCGGTCAGGGTGGCGAGGAGCCCATGAGTGGCCACCTCCCACAGCTTCGCGGTGCCATCGAAGCTGGTGGTGGCCAGGATGCGCCCGTCCGGGCTGAACGCCACCCCGAGAACGGCGTTGTCGTGGCCGCTCAGGGTAGTGATGAGCTGGTGGGTGGCCACATCCCACAGGCGCGCGACGCCGTCGCGATTCGCGGTGGCCACAGTGCGACCATCAGGGCTGAACGCCACCGTGTGGATGACATCGGACGGGGGAGACAGCAGGATCGGAGCACCCACATCCCACAGCCGGGCGGTGTGGTCGGCGCTGGCGGTGACCAGGGTGCGCCCGTCGGGGCTGAAAGCCACCCCCCACACGTTGTTGGTGTGCCCGGTCAAGGTGGTCAGGAGCTGATGGGTGCCCACATCCCACAGCCGCGCGGTGCTATCGAGACTCCCGGTGGCCAGGGTGCGCCCGTCCGGGCTGAACGCCACCGCGCTGACGGTGGCGTTGTAGTTGCTCAGGGTGGCGAGGAGCTGATAGCTGGTGGTATCCCACAGGCGCGCGGTGTGATCGTCACTGGCGGTGGCCAGCATCCGCCCGTCCGGACTGAACGCCACCCCATAGACGATGTCGGTGCCGTTATTCCCGGTCAGGGTCGCCAGCACTCGATGGCTCGCCACATCCCACAGCTTCGCGGTGCCATCGGCACTGGCGGTGGCCAGCATCCGCCCATCCGCGCTCAACGCCACCCCACGAACGATGTCGGTGTGATCGGTCAACGTAGCGAGGAGCTGATGGGTGGCCACATCCCACAGCCGCGCAGTGTGATCAGCGCCGACGGTGGCCAGAGTACGCCCATCCGGGCTGAACACCACCCCGTAGACGGTGCCGGTGTGGCCGGTCAACGTGGCGAGGAGCTGATGGGTGCCCACATCCCACAGCCGCGCAGTGTCATCGTCGCTGGCGGTGGCCAGAGTGCGCCCGTCGGGGCTGAACGCCACCCCGTAGACGGCGTCGGTGCCATTGTGCCCGGTCAGGGTCGCCAGCACTCGATGGCTCGCCACATCCCACAGCTTCGCGGTGCCATCGTTGCTTCCGGTGGCCACGGTGCGCCCGTCCGGGCTGAACGCCACCCCGAAAACGACGTCGTCGCCGGTCAGCTGCCCGGCGAAGTACTGGGCTTGACTGCTCAGGAGCGCACCACGGGTCTCCGCCGTGGGCTGATAGTGGAAGGCCTCGACGGCGAGCAGCATCGAGCCCCCCGGATCCTTGGCGGTCAGCGCGGCGGCATTGGCCACCAACGCGACCAAATCACGGGTAATGGCGGTCTGCCGCTGAATGAGAGTGACGGCGACCAACGCCGCCAGCGCTACCGCCAGCACCACTGCGGTGGCCCCGACGCCACTCTGGCGGCGGGTGGCGGCACGGCGACTGGCCAGGATCAGCTGAGCCTGAGCGGGTGTGGCGGCCGGCTTGCGACCGGTCTGATCCGCCAACCAGGTCTCGGCTTGTTTCAGCACGGCACCGCGCAGCAGCAGGCTGCGGTCGCGGTCGCGGGTTTCCCATTCACGGGCCTGGGTTAGCAGCCTGGTGTGCAGGTGAACCCGGGCAAGGTCGGTGTCCAGGATCTCGACGAGCCGGTCGACACCGGCCTCGAAATCAGTGCCATCCAGGAAAGGAAGCCAGTTCAGCTCGGCCAGCACGGACGGGGCACCGTCGGGCGGGGTCTGGCGGGCGAGGATCGGGACGAGGCGCTTGGACTGCTCGGTCGCGTAGTCGAGCTCGGTTCGGCAGATCTTCGAGGCGACCGAGTCCGGGGTGATCACGAACACGACCGCGTCCGCTTCAGTGATGCCGGTGCGGATCTCCTCCCGCCAGCGCGCTGCGGGGGCGATGTCCTCAAGATCGACCCAGACCTTACGGTTCCGGGCCTGCAGTGCCACGGTCAGCCGCTGGACAAAGCGGAGGTCCTCCCGCGCGTAGGACAGGAACGCATCAGTCACGGAATCCCCCATTACCTTGTGTGACACCAGCAGCGTATCTCCGCCATGGCGCACACCGGTACGACGATGCTGGTCAGGTGTTGATCAGCGGCAGCATCGTTCGGCGAGCGAGGCGCACCAGTTGTCGACACCCGACAATCCCCGCGCTGAGACAAGCTTGCGGGGCCACCTGCCGGGCAATCATCAGCCGATCTATCTTCGCGCCGAAGTGTCAGGGCCGCGGATTGGGCGTTGCCGCCGCTGGTCCAGGTGTCCTCAATGAGCAGGACGTGACGACCTCGCACGTGACTGTTCACAGCGAGCGCGAACCGGTCGGCGCTGGTCACGCGCTGCTCTGGGTCCGCACGCTCACCGGTCCGGAGCTGGATCTCGGGTAGCGCCACTCCGGCCCGCTTCGCCACGACATGCAGGGGATGCTCGCCGGTCCGGTCGGTCCGAACGGACGGCACGAACGCCCAGACATCGACGCCGTGGCCGAGCGGACGCTCGATGCACTCACCATGGAGGTCCAAAGCAACGAGCAGCAGCACGCTGAGCAGGGTCTGGTTGTTCCTAGCGGGCGCTTCAAGGTCCTTGTAGCTGTGCATGAGGTACCCGGACTGGCGTCCCCGGATCCCGTAGCAGACGGGCACAACGAGGTCCGCGAGGTCGTCGCCGAACTGCTGCTGGTCGCGCCAGCAGCGCAGGCACCGATCGAAGGCGGGTTTGATCGGTGTCGCGCACACGGCACACGTCACGTGGGGCTCGCGCACCACGTTGCGTAGGTAGCCGCCGACCTCCACGATCAGCCGCTCGCAGAGCGTCCTCCTCCCCGTGGAGGACAGGCGGCCTCCGAGGCTCATCCGTCGGCGGCGAGCACGCCAGTCAGGACGTCATCGAGATCGGGACGCAGCGCGGCGACGACGCCCAGCGCCTCATCTGTGCTGGACACGACGTGCACCCCCGGCCGGTGCTGCAGCGCTGCGGCCCACTCGTTCGCCCGCACCACACAGTCGCGCAGGATCACCGGCCGGCCATGCTCGACACCTACCCGCGCCTGGATTCGGGCACCGCTGGTCTCCCCCGCCTCGACGACGATCGTGGCTCGGCCGTAACCGCTCATCGTGGCGTTGCGCAGCGGGAACGACTTCTTGGTCGCCGCGGCATCGGGCCAGAACTGGGACAGCACCAGGCATTCACCCGCGATGCGCTCCTGCAAGTCACGGTTCGCGGCCGGGTAGACGCGGTTGATTCCGGTGCCGAGCACGGCGACGGTCCGCCCTCCGGCGTCCAGCGCCGCGGTGTGAGCGGCGGTGTCGATGCCGGCCGCCAGGCCGGAGACGACCGTGATCCCGGCCAACACCAGTGCTGCCGACATCTCCGATGCCCAGTCCACGCTCTGATCGCAGGCCTGCCGAGATCCGACCACTGACACCGCCGACTCGCCGGGGCGAAGGGTGCCCCGGCTGAAGAGCACGGGTGGCACCTGGTGGATCTCGCGTAGCTGTGATGGGTACGAGGCGTCACGGAAGGTGTGCACACCCAACCCGGCGGCCCGCCAGCCGGCGATCTGCCGGGCGGCCTCGGCGATCGGAGCAGGTGTGTCGGTGTCGAACAGCGACTGCTCGTGGCGCGCGTCCCATACCGTCCGCGCGCTGCCCGCTTCGATGATCTCGGCAACGACTCCTGGCCATGACGCGACCCGCGGCTCGTGCATCAGGGCGACCAGTGTCGCCCGCTCCCGGTCATCCCACGGCGGCATCCGGCGCAGCCTAGAGGTACCGATGGTGGTCACAACCGGCCTTCCACTCGTAACGACCCGGACTCAGAATATCGAACGTTAGTTCGATACGGGCAGGACGCGCCCGGAAACATCCATCGACCGGTGCCGAAGCCTGGTCGGCGGGGTTGGCAGCGGTTAAGGGCAGCTCAGCAGGGGGTTGGCGGTACTTGAAGAGCCACCAACCCGGGCGGATACCGTCAGGGTCATGACCGACGAGCTGGTGCACCTGGCCGTGCAGTGCGGGATCGCCACCATCACGCTGGACTCCCCCGCCAAGCGCAATGCGCTGTCGGCACGGCTGCGCGACCAGCTGCTGGAGGCGCTGGAGCGCAGCGTCGGCGACGACGCCGTGCGGGTGGTGGTGCTCGACCACACCGGGCCGGTGTTCTGCGCCGGGATGGACCTCACCGAGCCCCCGGACGCCGTCAAGGAGCTCCCCCGCATCCTGGAGCGGATCTTGACGCACCCGAAACCAGTCGTCGCCAAGCTGGCCGGGTCGGCCCGGGCGGGCGGCGTCGGCATCGTCGCGGCGGCCGACATCGCCGTCGCCGCTCACGACGCCACCTTTGCGTTCACCGAGGTACGCCTCGGTGTGGTGCCCGCAGTGATCTCGGTGACCCTGCGGTCCCGGCTGCTGGCCAGAGCGATGCATGAACTGCTGCTCACCGGGGAGACCTTCGACGCCAGCCGGGCCGTCGCCGTCGGCCTGCTCAACAGCGCGGTACCGGCCGAGCAACTGGACGCCGAGGTGGACCGCTACATCGGAATGCTCACCAAGGGCGGCCCCGAGGCGCTGGCACTGACCAAGCAGCTGCTGCGCGCCCCGACGATGGCACAGGACTTCGCGGCGATGCTCGACCTGTCCGCCGCCCGCTTCGCGTCAGCAGAAGCCCAGAAAGGAATCCGCGCCTTCACCGAAAAGCGCCCCCCCTCCTGGACTATCTGATCACCGGGGACAAACCGCGATTCGGCTCCGAATGGCGCCCGGCACGGTGCCAGAAACCGCCATTCGGCTCCGAATGGCGATCCGGCGGATCACGAATCGGCGAGCACTACTGAGAGTGGGCAAAGTGGGTTGGCTGCGGTTGCGTCGGCGAGCACCGCGAGTACGGCGTGGTAGCCCTCGGGGTCGGCGACCTCAAGCTGGCGGTGACCGGCCCAGACCAGCACGTGCTCGCCGTCGGGCTGCCAGGACAGGTCGACCAGGCAGTCGTGCAGGGCGTCGAGGTTGCGGCCGTACCAGGCCGGGAAGTTCAGCGCGGCCCCGATCACCTCCAGCGCGTCGGCCTTGCTGGTCACCGGGCCCACCAGGTGGGCCACGGCCCCCCGTTCCCGGGCTTCGGCGAGCGCGCGGGCGGCATCGGGAACATAGCGCACCACCCGCCTCACCGCTGAGGATCGACCACGACGAAGGACTCGTAATGGTCGCCGGTGTAGTACAGCTCGGCGGTGTCACTGGTGACTGGGCCACCGGTGACGAGGCGGCGGGCGCCCCGGTCGGACTCACCCGGGGTCGGGACGGTGTACTCCCGGTAGAAGCCGGACTGCCGCTTGGGCAACCGCCCCTCCCGGTTGCCGAACACCGTCCCGTCCTGCCGGTACGGGAAGGGGCCGCCCTCCTGGATCAGCTGCCACACCTGCGTGGCCTGCGGCGGTAGCTGCGACAGCGCCCGCACCTGCAGGCCGGCCGCCGAGGCGACCGCCGCCGACCGGTCAACGCTGGCTGGGCCGGACAGCACCTGCTGCCCGAACCAGCCGCCGGCCACCAGCACGAGCAGGCCGATCAGCGCGGCGCTGACCCGCCGGCGGGGGTTCACCGGGGCTCCTCTACATCCCCCATGATGTCCCCGGTGCCGACGGCGTATCGGTGCCCGAACCGGTCGAAGGCCAGGCCGAACACCCGGTCGATGACCCGGGCCGCCCACCAGCAGACGGGCAACAGCACCAGCATGAGCAACACCACTTGCACGACGAACCCGAGCTGGGTGAGCCACAGCTCCACCCCATCCCACCAGCGGATCGCGGCTTCCCAGCCAGCCCACAGCACGAACGCAGGGTAGCTCGGCTGGATGTGCCCGCCAGCGGCCGGCATTAGGTTGGGCGCATGTTCGCCGTCTACGCCGCCGGGCCCAATCACGACGACCCGCTGGCCGCACTGCGCATCGGGGACCGCCCCGACCCGGAGGGGCCCGACGGCCACCTGGCGGTCACCGTGCGAGCAGCCAGCCTGAACATGCACGATCTGTGGACGCTGCGCGGGGTGGGCATCACACCCGAGCAGTTCCCGATGATCCTGGGTTGTGACGGCGCCGGCGTGCTGCCTGACGGTTCCGAGGTGGTGATCTACCCGGTGGTGACCAGCCCGGGCTGGGCTGGCGACGAGACCCTGGACCCGCGCCGCACGCTGCTCACCGAGAAACTGCAGGGCAGCTTCGCCGACACGGTCGTGCTGCCGGAGCGCAACGTGCTGCCCAAACCGGCCTCGCTGACCTTCCCCGAAGCCGCCTGCCTGGGCACGACCTGGCTCACCGCTTACCGGATGCTGTTCGTCAAATCCGGGCTGCGGCCCGGGCAGACCATGCTCGTGCAGGGCGCCTCGGGCGGGGTGTCCACCGCGCTGATGCAGCTTGGCCGGGCCGCCGGGATGCGAGTATGGGTGACCGGGCGCAGCGAGGGCAAGCGCGAGCTGGCCCGCTCGCTGGGCGCGCACCAGGCGTTCGAGCCCGGCGCACGGCTGCCCGAACGGGTGGATGCGGTGTTCGAGACCGTCGGCAGGGCCACCTGGTCGCATTCGGCGAAAACACTCAAGCCGGGCGGCGTCATCGTCTGCTCCGGCGCCACCACCGGCGACGCCGACCGCGCCGAGCTGCCGCGGCTGTTCTTCCTGCAGCTGCGGATGATCGGCTCCACCATGGGCACCCGCGACGAGCTGCACGACCTGCTGTCCTTCCTGGACATCACCGGGGTGCGCCCGCACATCGGCGCGATACTGCCGATGACCGACGCCGAGCAGGGCTTCACGGCGATGCTCGACGGCGACACCGCCGGCAAGATCGTCTTCACCCGCTGATCGTCCGTTGCCGCAGTCTGGATGCAGACTGCCGTTATCGAGCCCCAATTACGGCAGTCTGCATCCAGACTGCGGTACGGCGGGAGGCTACTTGCGGTCGGTGGTGGACAGCGCGGCTACGAAAGCTTCCTGGGGGACTTCGACGCGGCCGATCGTTTTCATGCGCTTTTTGCCCTCCTTCTGCTTCTCCAGCAGTTTGCGCTTGCGGGTGATGTCGCCGCCGTAGCACTTGGCCAGCACGTCCTTGCGGATCGCGCGGATGGTTTCCCGGGCGATGATCCGGGAGCCGACTGCGGCCTGGATCGGCACCTCGAACTGCTGGCGCGGGATGAGCTCCCGCAGCCTGGTCGCCATCGACGTGCCGTAGCCGTAAGCGGCCTCGCGGTGCACGATCGCGGAGAACGCGTCCACCGGCTCGCCCTGCAGCAGGATGTCCACCTTCACCAGGTCCGCGATCTGCTCACCGGACTCCTCGTAGTCCATCGAGGCGTAGCCGCGGGTGCGGGACTTCAGCGCGTCGAAGAAGTCGAACATGATCTCGGCCATCGGCAGCGTGTAGCGCATCTCCACCCGCGACTCCGACAGGTAGTCCATCCCCAGCAGGGTGCCGCGGCGGCCCTGGCAGAGCTCCATGATCGTGCCGACGAACTCCGACGGGGCGATGACGGTGCAGCGGACCACCGGCTCGTGCACCTCGGCGACCTTGCCGTCGGGCCAGTCTGCGGGGTTGGTGACGATCTGCTCGGTGGCGTCGTCGCGCACCACCCGGTAGACCACGTTGGGGGCGGTGGAGATGAGGTCGAGGCCGAACTCGCGCTGCATCCGGTCCCGGGTGATCTCCAGGTGCAGCAGGCCGAGGAACCCGCAGCGGAAGCCGAAGCCCAGCGCCGCGGAGGTCTCCGGCTCGTAGCTCAGCGCGGCATCGTTGAGCCGCAGCTTGTCCAGCGCGTCGCGCAGCTCCGGGTAGTCCGAGCCGTCCATCGGGTACAGCCCGGCGAACACCATCGGCTTGGGGGTGCGGTAGCCGGGCAGTGCCTCGGTGGCGCCCTTGCGCTCGCTGGTGACCGTGTCCCCGACCCGGGACTGCCGGACGTCCTTGACCCCGGTCATCAGATAGCCGACCTCGCCGACGCCCAGGCCGTCACACGGCTTCTGATCGGGCGAGATGATGCCGACCTCGAGCAGCTCGTGGGTGGTGTTGGTGGCCATCATCCGGATCCGGTCCCGCGGGGTGATCCGGCCGTCCACCACCCGGATGTAGGTGACCACGCCGCGGTAGGAGTCGTAGACCGAGTCGAAGATCATCGCCCGGATGGGGGCCTTGTCGTCCCCGACCGGGGCCGGGACCACGCGGACCACCTCGTCGAGCAGCTCCCGCACGCCCTGCCCGGTCTTCGCGCTGACCCGCAGCACGTCGTCGGGCTGGCAGCCGATGATGTGCGCCAGCTCGGCGGCGTACCGGTCCGGCTCGGCCGCCGGGAGGTCGATCTTGTTGAGCACCGGGATGATCCGGAGGTCCTTCTCCAGCGCCAGGTAGAGGTTGGCCAGCGTCTGTGCCTCGATGCCCTGGGCGGCGTCCACCAACAGGACCGCGCCCTCGCACGCCTCCAGCGCGCGGGACACCTCGTAGGTGAAGTCGACGTGCCCGGGGGTGTCGATCAGGTGCAGCACGTGGTCGACGCCGCCGACCTGCCAGGGCAGCCGGACGTTCTGCGCCTTGATGGTGATGCCGCGCTCGCGCTCGATGTCCATCCGGTCCAGGTACTGCGCCCGGTAGTTGCGCGCGTCGAGCACCCCGGTGAGCTGCAGCATGCGGTCGGCCAGGGTGGACTTGCCGTGGTCGATGTGCGCGATGACGCAGAAGTTGCGGATCAGCTCGGGAGGGGTGAACGTCTTGTCGGCGAACGTGGTCACTCAGCGTCCTCAATGGCAGCAGGGGATCTCGCCATGGTCGCACGCCATGGTGAGCGCCCTCCGGGCCGCTCTCCAGCCGGTCCCGCTCCCCACCCATCCAGTCCTGACCCCGCGTGTTCGCTCTGGGCAGCGTGACACCGACCGGGACCGGCCAGGATGATCGGGAGGGAGAACCCCTGCTGGGAGGAGCCCCACCGTGCCGATCGTTCCCCTGCCTACCTTGGGGCGCCGGGAAGCCGCCGCCGCCGCCGCGCTGGCCGCCAAGCACCGCCTGCAGGTGTCCTGGACGACCATCGCGAAGACCCTGGACCGGTCGCTGGTGTGGAGCACGTCGGCGGTCCTGGGCCAGCAGCCGCTGGACGCCGAGCAGGCCCGCGCCGTGGGGCACCTGCTGCGCCTGGACGACAATGTCGTCGACGCCTTGCAGCTGCCGCCGGTGCGCGGCGCGGACACGGTCGATACCACCGAGCCGGTGGTCTACCGGCTACAGGAGATGGTGCAAGTTTACGGCAGCACGCTGGCCGAGCTGATCCGCGAGGAGTTCGGTGACGGCATCATGAGCGCCATCGACTTCGAGCTGTCCTTCGAGCGCCGCGAGGACCCCCAAGGCGACCGGGTGCGGCTGGTGCTGGACGGGAAGTTCCTGCCCTACCGGGTTTTCTGATCGGCTGCCAGCACCTCGACGTCGGCCGCGATGCGCGGTGCCGCTGCGATGCGGGCGTCGAGGGTGATCAGCGGAATCCTGAGCTGCTCGGCCAGCGCTAATGGCCGTCGGTGAAGGTCAGGCTGTGCCGCAGCTCCCAGTCTCGGGGAAGCAGGCCACGGTGCTCGAAGCGCATGATCTCCAGGGCACCGAGAGCGCCGATCGCAATGCCGACCCGCTCGTCGTCGAGCGATCCGTGCCGCCACTGCCTGCGCACGGAACTGCCCGCCTCACCGTCAACGATGGCAGGTGCCACCAGCCGCTCCCCGGTCAGGCGGTCGTGAAGACCCGGTGGCACGCGGC
Organism: Pseudonocardiaceae bacterium; assembly: GCA_050699815.1. Lineage (GTDB taxonomy): Bacteria > Actinomycetota > Actinomycetes > Mycobacteriales > Pseudonocardiaceae. The sequence continues at coordinate 27,282 of JBOHFT010000008.1, forward strand.
TGTTACGCTCATCCACCGTGCCGCGCTACGGCACCCCCTCCGGAAGGCGAGATCGAAGGTAGACGCGTGGCCAACATCAAGTCGCAGCTGAAGCGGATCCGGACCAACGAGAAGGCGCGACTGCGCAACAAGTCCATCAAGTCGTCGCTCAAGACTGCGGTCCGCCGGTTTCGCGAGGCCGCCGCCGACGACGAGAAGGACCGGGCGCTGGTCGAGCTGCAGACTGCCAGCCGGGCGCTGGACAAGGCCGTCAGCAAGGGCGTCATCCACCGCAACCAGGCAGCGAACCGCAAGTCGTCCATGGCCAAGCGAGCCGGCCAGCTCTGACCTCGATTCACCGGAGGCGGGCTGAGCCCGCCTCCGGTGCTCTCTGGGCTCGCCTCGGCGTGGTCCGGCGGGCCCCGCTGCCTGATCGGGGGCCGGCCAGTACCCTGACGCCGCACCCTCACCGAGGTGTACCGCCCCGGGGCATCGGGGGGGACTAACCTCGGTGGATGAACGTGGTGCCTTCGTGAGTGATGACGCAATCGCCGGTGCCTCGGGGCATCTGGGAGATCGCCTAGCGCGGCTGCGAAGGCTTGCTGACCTGACTCAGGAGAGCTTGTCGGAACGCTCCGGGGTTTCCGTCGATGTGATCCGGAAGCTGGAGCAGCACCGTAAGCATTCGGTGCGGCTGCCCACACTGCACAGGCTTGCCGCTGGTCTGGGCGTGGAGGTCACGGGGTTGCTGGGTGATCCTCCGGCGCTGTCGGACGTGGAGTTCGAGTCGCCTGCGCTGGTGGCGGTGCGGCGGGCGATTACGCCGTCCCCGCTAGCGGTGACACCGGAGCCGGGTGGTGCTGAGCCGTTGTCCCTGGACCTGTTGAAAGCGGAGATCACCGAAGGCTGGACGCTGTACCACGCTGCCGAGTTCGGGCGGTTGACGCAGGTGCTACCGGGGATTATCGAGGATGCTCGCCTTGCTGTGGCTGCGGGGCGGGGTGCGCAACACCGCGCGGCACATGCCGCATTGGGTAAGGCTTTGCAGCTTGGTGGCCATCTCGCCGTCCGGTTGGGGAAAACAGATTTGGCCATGTCGAGCCTGGAACGGGCGTCGTTGGCGGCGGATTCGGCAGAGGACCCGCTATTGGCTGCGATGGTGTTCAACTCTGTTTCGTGGGCGTATCAGCGACAGAATCGCTGGGATGACGCGCAGCAGCTCGCTGCGCATGCCGCTGATGGCGTCGAACGCAACGGCCCCCGAACCGCTGAGGGGATCCGGGTATGGGGCGGGCTGTTGATATCGGCGGCGAGGAGCGTCGGAGTCACCGCAGACTACGAGCAGGCCAGCGACATATTTGAGGTCGCTGAAGGTGCAGCGGGACGGCTTGCAACACTCCCGCCGCCGGTGGACGTCAAGTTGGTGTCAGTGTTCGACCGTTCGGCCGTCCGAATCGAACGGATTCGGCTGGCGGCGCAGCACGGGCAGCCAGAACAGGCGCTCGCTCTGGCCCGAGGTATCCGGTTGAGCCGTGATACACCGCCATCGTGGCGGAGCTGGTTGCTGTTGGATGTGGCCAGGGCATATACCGACGTCGGTGACGTCGAGGGAGCGATGCGGGCGCTGGAAGGCGTGCGCCGCCAGAGTCCGCAATGGATGCGGCATCAGACCCTGGCGGTAGCGATTGTCCGCGACTTGTGGGCAGGACAGGCTCGACCGCCGGGGCTGCGCAGGCTGGCGGAGATCCTCGGGGTCATTGACTAGCACAACGCCACCAAACTAGGACGTTCCGTCCCTGTGTCACCTAGCCACACCACGCCACGCTCTGCCTTGTCAATCTCCGATCGTCTTACGACCGGGAGTCGGCGGCCCGTCCGGCCGTGCCCTGATCACGTGCCGGGCGGGTCCTCCAGGAATTCGGGCATGGGAAAGGGCGGTTGTCGATGGGAACGGTAATGCAGCGGGAGAATGAGCGTGGGCGGCTGACGGTGCCGGGTTGTCGCACTGATGACGGCGGGTGGCGCTCGCTGGTGATGGTGCGCGAGGTTATGGGCGGTGCCCGGTGAGCGCGGCGCAGACCTCGTTGGCGGCGAGGCCGGGTACTGCCTGCGAGCCTTGGTGCGACCCCAGCTGGTGTTCCCCCGGCCGCCAGTGCTCAACCGCCCCGGTCAAGGTGGACACCGCCGCAGCGGGGTACTCCCTGAGCCTGCGCCGCTGGTGGGTCGACCCGGACTCGGACTCGTGCGAGCCCTGCCCGCAGCCGTCGTACCTGTCGTTCTACGTCTCCCACAAGACGGAGATCGCCGAGGCAGAACCACCACAGAACGGGGACCTGCCCCTGACCCTGTGCGCCGCGCTGAGTCGCGGGGAGATGGTGGAGCTGATCGAGGCGCAGCGCTGCTTGCTGGCCCGGTTGAGCGCCGGGGAGGTGACGCGCTGAACGTGCTGGACACCGTGGTGAGCTACTGGCCCACCTAAGTCCCCGGTCGGCCGCCGGTGGAGCGTCCCCCGCAGCTCCCAGCGGCCGACCGGCCTCCACTGCGCAGACCACAGAGGGGTCGTACCGCGCGGCATGGTGCCCTGATCTGGGCGTCGTTCCTGGTAGATCTACAGCTTCCAGCCGCAGATCGCGCCGACACCATTTTTTAACAGAGGGTGTTGCGACGGCTACTGGAAGGGGTCAGTTCTGGGCCGTTGTTGACAAATCCAGGGGCTGACGTCGAGTAAACGCGCGAAGGGCTGAGCCGCACTCGGGCCGATGCACCAAGAGACATCCGCCGAATGCGGCCGCCGCCGGGCAGGTGGGCTAACGAACGGGCTCCGTTGCACGACTAGACAGCTAACTGGCCTAGCTCGGGAGGAACCCGGCGGCCCGTATCTCGACCACCCCGAACGGAGATGTCGCCGCCGATGACCACCACCCGCGACGAGCCCACCCAGCTGTGGCGGCGGAGCCGGTCCGGCGAGGGCTCGGCCGGGGGGCCGCCGAACGGTTCGACCAGCGGATCGACGGGCGGCTTGGCAGGCTGGAGCGCCGAACACACGCGGGCCCGCGACAGCGCGTGTCCACCCGGCCGGGCCGCTCGCGTCTTTTTGTGGTGCGGCGGCGTGGACCGCGACCTGCTCACCACTCGCATCGAGCACTACCGCTACGTCAACCTCGGGGTGTTCGTCGTTCTGATCGCGATTCTCGCCGGGGTGACGTTCATTGTCTACGCGTCGACGATCAGCGGCGCGTTCACGCCGATGTTCCTGCCCTTCGCGCTGTTCTGGGCGGCACTGATCTTCTTCCTGGACCGGTCCATCGTCGCCGAACCGAGTTACGGTGACGTGACACTGCGCGTTCACCACCGGAGACGGATCAATCGCAAATCCGCGGGCGACGCTGCCGATGCGGATACCCCCGGGGGCAACAGCCACCGGCCGCAGCACGTCGCAGCGAGAGCGGCCAAGGCGGGTGCCTACCTATTCCGGATCGTCGTGGCACTGCTCGTCGCCTACCTGATCGGCGAGGCGATCCTGCTCGTGCTGTTCCGGCCGGAGATCCAGCGGGAGATCGCGCAGCGGCAGACCGGGCAGCTCCAGGAGGCCGCCCAGGTCTACGTGACCAGCAAGCAGGGGCGGATCGAGTTCCTGGACGGCGAGCTGAAAGCCCGGGCTGAGCAGCGCAAGACCACGCTGGCGAATGAGCAGACACTGCTCAACCAGCTCAATGGCGAGGCCAACGGCACGGGAGGCTCCCGGCTGGCCGGGGACGGCCGGCTCACCAGGCTCGCTGAGGAGAAGTACCGGGCCGCGGTGCAGGCACGCCAACAGCTGGAGCGGGATCAGATCGAGCCAGACCGCGTCCAGAGCGCGGAGAAGGCCACCCTCAACGGCGAGATCGAGGCGATCAAGCGCGGCGATGCGGCGGCGGTCGCCGCCATTCCGGCGCTGCAGCGCGAACTCGAGCTGATCGTGGCCAACACCGGCTGGGTCGAGCAGGAGGCCGCGCTGGCGCAGTTCCTCGACGACAACCGCGGCCAGCTGACGGTGACCGCTGTGCCGTGGATCGTGCGGGGGATATTGCTCGCGATCGATCTGGTGCCGCTGATCCTGAAGATGGCCAACGGCACCACCATCTACGGCCAGCGGCAGCGCGACCGGGCCGCCCAGCTGCGCTACGCCGACGCCGCCGAGGACGAGCTGCTCGCCGAGCACACCGATCGGATGGCTGAGGTGGACCGTTTGCGGTCCGAGAGCGCCCGCGACGTCGCGCAGGAGCGTGAGCAGTGGCAGCGCGACTGGCGGCTGCACTACCTGGAGAGCCAGCAGGATGCCGTGCGCAAGGACCGGAGGAGAACATGGTGAGCAGCCATCCCGACGAAGTCGCCCGCATGCTGCGGTTCGCCGGCGCGGTGAACGCGGCGATGCCGTCGCTCGCGACGCAGCTACCGGCGCTGCTGCGGCCGAGGTGCACCGAGATCAGCGAGCTCGCCCGGGAGCTGCACGACCGGGCGGGCCACCGCATCTCGATCGGTGTCGTCGGCGAGTTCGCGACCGGCAAGTCGCTGTTGCTGTCGGTCTTGATCGGCGACCCGGGCCTGCTGAGCGTGTCGAACGTCCCGACGACCGGCAACGTGACAGCCATCCGGCTCAACCCGGTTCCGGCCGGCGGTGTGCCGGGGCCAGTGGCCCGGTCGGTCAGCTACCTGTCGGCACCGGCGGTCGCCGAGATGGTCGGCTATCTGCTCGACCGGATCGTCCGGCTGGTCGTCGACAACGAGCTGCCCTACCCGGTGGGTCAACTGCGGGACCACGAGCCCCTGCGCGAGGGCTGGTCCCGATTCGACCACTTCGGTCGCACTGTCTGGCCGGACCGCGCGCTCAACGCGCGGATCCGATCGGGAGTGGCCGAGCTGGCCAGGATCCGCGACGCCCTCGTCGTGGGCCGCGACCTGCTGCCCGAGCGGATGCCGGGCGCAGCGCTGCCGCTCGACAGCTCCACCACCAAGGCGGCAGTGGAGATCGGGCGACGCCGGCAGCTGCCGAAAGACTTCCCCGAGCTGGAGCCGGGGTTCCCGGCGCGGCCCGACTCCGCACTGGACGCCGAGCTGCTCCTGCGGACCCAGCCCTTGATCCACCGCGTCACCCTCGACGTCGACGTGCCAGCGGACCAGTGGGACCTCCACGACCTGCCAGCGCAGACCGGTGTCGAGCTGCTGGACTTCCCCGGCCTGAACAGTGCCGGGGGCGGCCGCGACAGGTTCCTCGCCCTTCGCGAGCTCCGCTGGATCACGGGGCTGCTCGTCGCGGTCGCCGCCGACCACCCCGAGACCGACGAGGTGCTCGAGTTCGCCACCTTCCTGGAACGGGCCCGGGCCTCGCGGGAACAGCTGACCCGCTCGATCCTCGTCACGGCGACGAAGTTCGACGCCATGCCGGTCGCGGAAGGTGACCTGCAGGGCTGGTCGGACGACTTCGCCTCGGTGCACCGCATCACCGACCTGCTCACCGGCGACCAGCCCGCGCTGACGACGTACACCTCGGCGGTGGCCGCGCTCGCGCAGCGCGGGCTGCCGCATCCGGCCGCAGTGCCCGACGTCGACCGTGCGGCCCTGGCCGCCGGCCGGTCGCACTGGGGTCGGGTGGCCGACGCCCTGGACCGCTCACCGGTCGCCGACCCGGCGACGGTCTCGGCGCTGCGGGACTACGCCCACGACGGCGGTCTCGACCGGCTGCGCCGCAGCCTCGCAACTCATGTCGTGCAGCACGGCCTCGTCGTGCACCGCACTGAGATGCGAGCGGTCGAGGACCGCATCCGCGAGCAGCTCTCGGCCCTGCAGCGCTCGATCAGCCCGTTGCCAGGCGGCGGCGAGACGACGGCCAGAACGGCAGTGGCGCGGCTGACGGCGGAGCTGTCGGCGGCCGTGCAGACCGTGCGCACCGAGCTCGGCGCCCTGCGTCACATCGGGCTGCTCCGGCTTCCCGGCGGCGGCCACGTGGCGACGGCCCACGTGGCGACGGCGCTGTGCGACTCGGTGGCCGCCGACGTCCATGCGTGGGATGAGTGGCCGCGGCTCATCCGCTCAGCCGGCCCCGACTTCTGCATCCCACAGGCCCGGCGGGCCACCACAGGCGGCCGGCAGCCCAGTCCTTTCCCGGACGCGGGCAATGGCGGGCTCGATGACGACGACCTCTTCGGGCCCGGCCGGTTCGACGCCGACGCTTCTGACGACCGCGTCCCGGACACGACGACGGTGTTGCTGGAGCCGTTCGAACGCTCCCTGCACCACGCCTGCGCCGAGGTCGACCGGCTGCTGACCGGCAGCGTGCAGCACTGGGTCGCGCAGGCGGTCCGGGCCGCCGGGCCGCTGGCCGACCTCATGGCCGACGAGGAGGTCACGACACTGCTCGTGGCCGAGACACCCGGCGGGCAGCAGCAGGGCCGTACCCGGCTGGCCTACCTCAAGCATCTGACGACGTTCGGGTTCGTCACGTCCCGGCTCACGAAAGTCCTCGCCGAGCTGCCCGAGCCGGAGCCGACGTCGATGTTCCCGCTGAAGGTCGACCGCGCGCTGCCGTGGCACGCAGAAGCCGGTGGCACCGAGGATTTCCTCCGGCACCAGAGCGTGGTGTTCCGCATGCGCCGCGACATCGTCCGGACGATCACCGAGTACGCCCAGCGCCGCACGGCAGCAGCACTGCTGGACCTGACCGACAGGCTGGCGGAGAACCTGGCCCGCATCGAGGGCGCGATACCCAGCCGGACACGCCGGGGCCGCGACACCCTGACAGGTGCCGGGGACGGCCCTGCGTCCGCGGCCGAGGCGGCGCTGCGCGAGCTGCTGGAACTCGACAAGCCCGAGACTGAGACCGGAGAGGACCCGTCGTGACCCAGACCGAGCCGACCACCCCCACCCCCGGCCTGCTGCGGGATCCCGCGTTCCGCGAGGCGACGGAGCGCCTCAACGTCCTCGCGATCGACTTCGGCACGTCCTCGTCCACCGTGACGCTCTTCGACGACATCAGGGGGTACCAGCAGGCCCTGCGACCGGCGCAGACCTCGATACTGGGCGCGCAGCTCGCCGACCTGCTGCGCAACGCGGACTGGCCCGCGGCCGACGACCGCTCGGGCAACGAGCTCAAAGACGAGCTGTGCCGCCTGGTTGCCGAACAGCGCACCACCGGGACGGGACCGTCCGGCTGGCCGGCGCTGGCCAAGCAGCTGGAGCGCGACTCGCGGGCTGACCATGACATCACCCGCGACCGGTACCGCAAGGAGGACGCCGGGGAGCGAGCCGACCGCGGCCAGCGGCTGAACGCGGTCAGCCGCGCGCTGGAACAGCTCCTCGATGATCATCCGGAGCTCGGTGCCTGGATGACGCCGCGACTGCACCGCGCCTACGACGCGGCGTTCGGCAGCCCGTCGCTGGCCTCGTACAACCTCACCGCCGTCGCACTGGAGCGCCAGGACGTCCTCGCCGTCCCGAGCATGCTGGTGGTGCCGCGAGATCAGGTAGTCAAGGCAAAGTTGCGCAGCGAACCCGACAACAAGCACGACGTGGCGGGGTTCCCCGGTCTGAAGCGCTACCTCGCCCGGCCCCAGGCCGTGCCGAGCATCGAGCCACTGGCGCGACCAGCCGGGTGGCAGGCCGACACCGACCTGCTCATCGGCCTCGCCTACACCGACCTGGTGAAGCGCGTGGAGTCCTTCGCCGACACCGTCGGGCACCTCCGCGGCCGCCCGGTGGAGCAGGCCACCGTCACCTACCCGACGACGACACCGCCCGGCCCGCGCCGCCGCCTGCGCAAGCTGCTCACCGACGCGCTCGGCGTGGAGATCGACACCGCCTACGACGAAGGCGTCGCCGCCGCCCTGTTCTTCGTGATGCGCGAGCTCGGCGGAGGGCTCGACTCCGGGGTGGAGGCGCTGCGCGGGCGGGCGCGACCGAACGGGAACCGCTGCTGGCAGCGGACGATGCTCGTGGTCGACATCGGCGGTGGCACGACCGACATCGCGCTGGTCACCCTCGACCTCGACGAGATCCCCGTAACGGCCGCCGCCCCCGGTCGCGAGCAGTTCCGGGGCCGGCACTACCGGCTGCGCCCGCGGATCCTCGGCACCAGCGGCCACGCCCAGCTCGGCGGCGACCTGCTGACGCTCAAGGTCTTCTACTGGCTCAAGGCGGCGCTCGCCGACGCGATCGCAAAGAGCGGGACCGGCGCGCCGAACCTCGCCGAGCTGTGGGCGGCCGCCCCGACCGAAGACGAGGTGCCGGCCGCGCTGGCGCCGCTGGTCGTCGCGTTCCGGCAGCCCGACCCGGTCCCGATCGCCGTGCGCTCGGTGCTCCGGGAGATCCTGCCCACGCACTCCGACGCACCCACCGGCGACGGCCAGATCTTCCAGGGCGGCGAGGCGTTCCGGCTCCTCTGGCGCGCGGCGGAGTCGGCGAAGTGCCAGCTGGCCGCGGGGCACCCCTACTCCTTCACCAAGCTCGTGGAGCTGAGCGGTTTCCTGAGCAAGCAGCAGGCGGCGAGACCCTGGCTCGCCCGGATCGACCAGCTCACGATCGACAGCCTCGACCCCGCCGAGTTCGCCACGCTCGCCCGCCCGGTGCTCGACGATGCGATGGCGCTGGCCGGGGCGCTCGCCCAGCAGCGCTTGGGAAGCCAGCCCGGTGCAGCCCTTGATGCCGTCGCCCTCTCCGGCCGGACCTGCGGGATGCCGGTTGCGGCGCAGTCCGCCCAGGAGGTCCTGACCAGCCGCCTGCTCGACGCCTCCGCGCAGTCCGGCGTCGTGCTCTGGGATCCGGCAGCACTGCTCGTCGAGACCGAGCACGCCAAGCAGGCCGCGTCGATCGGGGCGTGCTGGGCACGCAGCAACCGCGAGAACCGGCCGACGGGCGTCGACGTCGAGCGGCTCGACCGCGGCAAGAACATCGTCGACATCGCCGTCGACAACCTGCTGGTGCACCTTCCGTGCGGCTTCGACATCGTCGGCCAGGAGGCGAACGACCGCACCCCGCTCCTCGAGCCCGGCTCGTCGCTGGACCGGGCCCGGATCGACGGCTCGGTCTACCTGGAGAGCCGCTGGCTGCCGTTGCGCCCAGACGTCCGCCTGCACCGCAGGCTCGACGGCGAGGGCCGCCCGTCGATCCAGTGGGGCCGGTTCCGCTACCGCAGCCAGGCAGAGCGGGAGGCGGCTCGGCGCACGGACAGCAACCGGGCCACCGACAACGGGCCGTCGCGGGACCTCCGGTTCAGCATCGCGATGGACCAGGAGCTCAACCCGACCCTGCTGCTGCGGCGTGGTGACGAAAGCCACGTCGTCGTCGACTCCCCGGTCGCCGCGCGTGACCTCTCGGGGCTGTTCCGCAGGCATTCACCGGACCACGACCTGCCCATAGTCCCGGAGATCGCCGTGGAGCTCCTCGGCCGGCCCGGCACCGAACCGCCCCGGCGGCACAGCGTGTTCCCGTCCAGTCCCGGGCCGGGCGCCGATAGTTTCGCCCACTGTTTCCAGCTGCTGGAGCCCCACCAGGCCAGGCCGGTCCGCGGCGCCATCGCGGCGCAGGGGCTCCCGGTGCCCGCTGCAGCCGAGCACCCCGACGGCCGGGTCGGCTACCAGTTTCTGCTCCGGACCGGGCCCGGCCACTGGGACCCCCTCGGCGAGCCGCTGTTCCTGCCGTACCCGGACCGGCCGGGGAGCGCGCCGCCGGCCTACTGGGCCACTCTCGACGTCCGGGGCGTGCTCCGGATCGTGCGCGGCTACCCGCCTTATCTGCCGGCGTCCAGCCTGGAATACCTGGAGCGGGCCCCGGGGGCGGTGTACGCAACGGCCATGGACGATGTGCAGCCGGACCGCAACCCGTTCTGGGACCCCTTCAACGGGATGCACTGATGAAGGGTGAACCAGTGAGCAGCCGGCCCGATGGCGATCCGGCCCCCGTGGCAAGTGCGCCCGCCGGGCCGACAGTGGACACCGCGCTGCACACCGTGCTGTCCGGTCCGAAGGACGGCATCTTGCCGCAGCTGGTGCGCGAGCAGCTCGTCGGAGTGCTCACCCGCCTGGCCGTCACCCTGCACGACGGCTCGGCCGACGGCGACGCCACCGAGGTCGTCAATGCGGGTGGGCAGCTGTTCGACGCGCTGAGCGCGCATCTGCGCAGCCGTGGTGCGCAGATGCCGCCACCCGCGGAGCCGACCCCGGCTGCCGAGCCGGAGTCCCCCGAGCTGGTCGAGGTGTCTCCGCGCGACCGCCTCCACGAGCTGGTCGAGGAACTGACCGCCGACGGGGTAGTGAAGGCCCACCTCGGGACGCCGCCGACCGGGGGAAGCGGTGCCGAGCTGTGGGAGTGGTTGCACCTGCGGTCGCTCGGATTGCCGCACACCGTGGCGCAAGACACCCGCCGCCGGGCCGCGGACCTGCTGGACGTCCCCGTCGGGAAGCAGATCATTCCAGCCTGCCCGGCGCTCGACCACCCGGGCTGGGGCGAAGACCCGGAGGTCGAGCGCGAGCTGCGCGGTGTCCTGAGCCAGGAGGCGTTCGAACGGTACCACCAGATGATCAAGCTGGTCGTGCAGGTGCTGTCGGTGCTGACCCGGCCGGTCGACCTCTCGACCGGGCACAGCGGGTACAGCCGTGAGAGCGTCCAGCAGCTGAACCCGGACCAGCGTGCCGCATACCGCGAGTTCGCCCTCGGCTACGTGCGCAAGCTGGAGTTCCCCGACCAGGGGGACGTCACGTGGCTCGTGAAGTGCGACGAGCTGGTGCGGTCGGTGTTCCCGGAACCGCTGCCGGCGCCCGACAGCTGGTGGGGTAAGCTGTCAGACCGCTCGGCAGCCGTGCTGCGGAAGTTCGCCGGCGAGTACGGCGCGACCGTGCAGTTCCCCGAGCCAGGGCGCAGCGTCGACGACGAGCAGGTCGCGGCCCTGCTGGACCAGGACCACGGCCAGGTCCTGCTGCGCGGCCCGGCCGATGACGCACGGCGGGTCCTGTGGCTGCTCCGGGCCGGCCACCAGGGCAACGGGGCACGGGTGCTGGTGGGAGAGGAATAACGGGGCGGCTTGCGCACCGGGAATCGAGGCTGGTCAGCGGCGGCGGGCGGCGCACAGCGCGAGCACCGCGCGTTCCAGCGCGTACTCGGCGTCCGCGGCCACGCCCTTGACGTCGGCGTTGACCGCGGCGACCACCTGCATCGCCTGGGCCAGCCCCTCGCGTTCCCAGCCGCGGGACTGCGCCATCGCCTTTTTGACCTTCCACGGGGGCAGGCCCAGGGTGCTGGCCAGCCGGTACGGGTCGCCGCGGCCCGCGGCGCTGACCCGGGCAACCGTGCGCACGGCGTCGGCCAGCGCGTCGGCCACCAGGACGTGCGGCACACCCAGCTGCATCGCCCAGCGCAGCATCTCCAGGGCGCCGGCCCGGTCGCCGGTCATCGCCTTCTCCGCGACCGAGAAACCGGTGACCTCGGCGCGGCCCCGGTGGTAGCGGCGCACCGCGGCCTCGTCCACCGAGCCGCCGCTGTCGGTGGTCAGCTGGGCCGCGGCGCAGGCGAGCTCGCGCAGGTCGGAGCCGACGGCGTCGAGCAGGGCGGTGACGGCGCCAGCGCTGATCCGGCCACCGGCCCGCTGGACCTCGTCGCGCACGAAGCCGACCCGGTCGTCGAAGCGGGTGATCCGGGGGCATTCGCTGACCACGGCACCGGCCGCGCGCAGCCCGTCGGCCAGCGCCTTGCCGCGAGCTCCCCCCGCGTGCACGACGACGAGCACGATGCCCTCGGAGGGGTTGCGCGCGTAGTCCAGGATCGTGTTCGCGATGTCCTTGCCCGCCTCGTGCGCGGCGAGCAGCACCACCACCCGCCCTTGCGCGAACAGCGATGGGCTGACCAGCTCGCCGAGCTCGCCCGCAGCCAGGTCGGTGGTGCGCACCCGGCGCACCTCGGTCTCCGGGTCGGCGCGGCGCGCGGCGTCCACCGCGGCCTGCGCGGCCCGCTCGACCAGCAGTTCCTCGTCACCGAGGACCAGGTGCAGCGGCGTGGACGGCACCATCGGGGGGTTCACGCCGCCCATCCTCGCATCGCGGCGCGACCCGGATCCGGGCTCCCGCATGCTGGACCCGGCTGGGCGGCCGGTGTCACCTGACGTACTGTGTAGAGCACAACTGAATACCGCTCATCCAGAGGGGCAGAGGGATCGGCCCGACGAAGCCCCGGCAACCGACGCTAGCTAACGCGCATGTCTCCATACCGCGAGGCTGCTGGCGATCACGGTGCCAAATCCGGCCCGCTATGCGGGAGAGATGAGGAGAGACCTCGCGATGACTGGCATCCTAGACACCCGGACCACTGCTGCCCTCGACCTGGGGCCGGCCCGCCAGCTGGTGTGCCGGGAATGTGGATCCAGCACGCCGCTGGCTGCCGAGTTCGCCTGCGCGGAGTGCTTCGGCCCGCTGGAGGTTGGCTACGACTTCGGTTCGGTCACCCGCCCGGACATCGAATCCGGCCCCCCGTCGATCTGGCGCTACCGCAGGCTGCTGCCGGTGCCAGACGATGCCGACAAATATCCGAACACCCAGCCCGGGATGACCCGGCTGATCCGCGCTGATCGGCTCGCCGACGCGCTGGGGGTCCGCCGGCTGTGGGTCAAAGACGACACCGGCAACCCGACGCACTCCTTCAAGGACCGGGTGGTGGCAGTCGCGCTGGCCGCCGCCCGGCAACTCGGCTATCGCGTGCTGGCCTGCCCGTCGACGGGCAACCTCGCCAACGCGGTAGCCGCCGCGGCAGCCCGGGCGGGGTGGGAGTCGGTGGTGCTCATCCCCGCCTCACTGGAGCGAGCCAAGGTGCTCACCACCGCCGTCTACGACGGCGCGCTGATCGCGATAGACGGCACCTACGACGACGTCAACCGGGTGGCCACCGAACTCGCGGCGGATCACGAGGACTGGGCATTCGTCAACGTCAACGTGCGGCCCTACTACGCCGAGGGCTCCAAGACTCTGGGCTTTGAGGTCGCCGAGCAGCTCGGCTGGCGGCTGCCCGACCAGGTCGTGGTGCCGATCGCGTCCGGCTCGCAGCTGACCAAGGTGGACAAGGGTTTCCGCGAGTTCACTGAACTGGGCCTGGTCGCGCCCACGCCGTATCGGGTGTTCGGGGCCCAGGCCACCGGTTGTTCACCAGTGTCAGCCGCCTTCAAAGCCGGCCACGACGTGGTCGCACCGGTCCGGCCGGACACCATCGCCCGCTCGCTGGCGATCGGCGCGCCCGCCGACGGGCCCTACGTATTGGACGCCGTCCGCCGCACCGGCGGCGCGATCGAGGACGTCACCGACGCCGAGATAGTCGAGGGCATCCGGCTGCTGGCGCGGACCGAGGGGATCTTCGCTGAAACCGCCGGAGGGGTGACGGTGGCCTGCGCGAAGAAACTGGTCGAGTGCGGGCACCTGGATCCCGACGCCGAGACCGTGCTGCTCATCACCGGCGACGGGCTCAAGACCCTGGACGCGGTGCAGGAGCACCTAGGTCCCCGGGCCACCGTGCCGGCCAGCGCCAAGGCCGTCCGCGAGGCCCTCGGAGTGTGATCGCGCGGCATCCCCCCACCGCTTCAGGCCGGGCCGCGCCCCACCACCTGAAGCGGACCACCGGCCACTGCGACGTCGCCGTCGAGGTCGGTGCGCATCACCCGCGAACCGGTCTGCGCCAACGCGTCGAGCACCTGCTTGCTCGGGTGACCGTAACGGTTGTGTGCTCCCACACTGACGATCGCCACTCGCGGTCGCACCGCCGCAAGGAACTCCTCGGCGGTGAAGCGTGAGCCGTGATGCGGCACCTTGAGCACGTCGGCCCGCAGATCGGTCCTGGCGGCCAGCAGATCCGCCTGGGTATCGAGCTCCACGTCTCCGGTGAGCAGCACCCGCCCCGCCGGGGTGGTCGCCCTGAGCACGACCGACGTGTTGTTCACCGCAGTGCCATCGGCTTCGGCCTCGTGGTCCCCGACCGGCGGCGGGGCCGTGAGCGGGGCCAGCACGTCGAGCACCAGACCGGGCCAGGACAACCGCTGCCCAGCGGTCACCGCGACCACCGGCACGTGAGCCAGCGCGGTGGTCCGCAGCACCTCGGCGAACGCCCACGGGGGGCTGCGCCCGGGGCCCAGGGCGACCGCGCTCACGGCCCGCCCCCGCAACGCGCCGGCTAGCCCGCCGACGTGGTCCGCGTGCAGGTGGCTGATCACGACCAGGGCGAGCCGCCGGACGCCGAGGCGGTCCAGGCAGGCCGACACCGGCCCCGGTTCGCTTCCGGTATCGATCAGCACCGCGCGACCGGGCTCGGCAGTGGCCAGCACCACCGCATCACCCTGACCCACGTCGCAGGCCACCATCACCCAGCCGGTGGCCGGCCAGCCGGGCAGCACGTACCGCGTGGGCACCAGCACCAGCAGGGCGCCGGCCAGCCCGGCGGCGGCGAGCACCCGCAACCGGTGCGCCCGCATCGCGGCCAGCACCACGACGACGAGCACCGCCAGTGCCAGCGCACCGGACACCCCGGCGGGCCACGGCACCACCCCGTCGGGGACCGCGGCTCCGTGGTGACCGACACTGACCAGCCAGCTCACCGCCGGGCCGGCCAGCTGCACCGCGACGACCGCGGCACCGGGGTGCACCACTGCGAGGACCGCGGCGAGCACGCCGAGCACCGTCGCCGGCGCGACCGCCGGGGCGGCCAGCAGGTTGGCCAGCACCGCGACCAGGCTCACCTGACCGGACAGGCCCGCCACCACCGGCGCGGTGACCACGTGCGCGGCGGCGGGCACGGCCAGCGCCTCGGCGATCCCCGGTGGCACCCCGTAGCGGCGCAGCCCAGCCGCCCAGCCGGGCGCGAGCAGCACCAGACCACCGGTGGCCAGCACGGACAGCGCGAACCCCGGGTCACCGCCGAGCGCTGGATCAACCAGCAGCAGGACGAGGACCGCGGCGCACAGCGCGGGGACTGCCGAGCGGCCGCGGCCGAGCACCAGGGCCAGCAGGGTGACAGCGCCCATCACGGCAGCGCGCAGCACACTCGGCGAGGGGCGGCACAGCACCACGAACCCGACCAGGGCCAGCCCGGCCAGGATCGCCGCGGTCCGCGGCCCGGCCCTGGCGAGCCGGGCCAGCCCCAGGACGACCCCACACAAGATCGCCACGTTGGCCCCGGAGACAGCCGTCAGGTGGGTCAGGCCAGCAGCCCGGAACTCCTGCTCGACAGTGGGCACCATCGTTGAGGTGTCCCCCACTGCCAGCGCGGGCAGCAGGCCGGCCGGCTCTGGGTCAAGGACCCCGGCCGACCGCCGCAGCCCGGACCGCAGCCGTTCGGCAGCCCGCTGGACCGTGGACGGTTGCGCCAGCACCTCCGGCGCACCCCGCACCCGCAGCACGGCCACCGTCAGGTCGGACCGGCCGGGTGCGGCGAGCAGCCCGCTGGCCCGCACCCGCTGACCGGGCAGCAGGCCAGTCCAGCCCTGTGCCGGGGCCAGCAGAACTACCCGGCCCCCGGTCCGCCACTGGTGCCCGGCCAGCTCCGCCGCCTCGAGCTCAGCACGGATCACCACCTGCTGGGGCTGCGGGCGCCGGCCCCCGTAACCCGACGCGGCAACCGCCTGCGGGTCGTCGCGTAACGTCACCTGCACCGTGGCCACCGAGCCCCGCTCGGCGGCCTCCCGCACCGGATGGTGCGCCACGTGCCAGGCCTGTGTGCCGACCACGAGTGCGAGGGCCGCGGCCACCCCGCCCACCGCGAGAGCCGTTGCCGACCGGCCACGCAGCGCGGCCGCACCGGCCACCAGCAGACCCGCCGCGCCCAGGGCGGCCGCGGCCAGCGATCCGAGGTACAGCCCGGTGAGCACCACGGCCCAGCCGGTCACCGCGGCAGGCACCAGGCGCAGGTCCTGCGGCGCTGCGCCGTCGGCGGTCACACCCGCACCAGGTCCTTGAGCAGCGCCAGCCGGGCCGGCCCGATCCCGCTGACCTCGCGGAGCTGACCCACCGACGTGAAGCGGCCGTGCGCGGCACGCCAGTCGAGGATGCGCTGCGCGGTGGCCGGGCCGACCCCGGGCAGCACGTCGAGCTGCTCCAGGGTCGCCGAGTTGAGATCGACCTTCCGTGGCGCACCGGCGGGGGTACCCAGCGCTGCCCCGTCCGCCGGCTGTCCCGGCGGCGGCGCCACACCGACGAGCAGCTGCTCGCCGTCGGACAGCCGGCGGGCGATGTTGAGGCCCATCAGGTCGGTGCCGGGCAGTGCGCCACCCACCGCGGCCAGCGCGTCAGCGACCCGGGCGCCGTCGGATAACCGGATCAGCCCGGGACGGGCCACCCGGCCCGCCACGCTGACCACTACCTCAGGGGCCGCGCCAGGCGGCGGGCCCGCCGCCGCGGCGGCGGTGACCAGCGGCAGGGCCGGGGCTGGTTCGGGTACCGGACGCTCCCGCCACACCCCGACCGCGGCGACCACCGCGGCCAGTGCCGCGACCAGCGACAGGACGAGCGCTCCCGGCCGTCCGGGTTCCCACCGGGCGTCCCGCAGCGAACCGGGCACCCACCAGCGGACCAGCCGGCCTCCGCGCGATGTGGCAGGCAGGTCCGCCGCCTTATCCGGACGGGTCTGGCGCGGCCCGTCGGCGAGAACCGCATCGGGCGGCTCCTCGCCGCCGGGCACGCTGAGTGCCACCAGCCGCGCCCGGGCGCGCTGCGGGTCACCACCACCGGTGGACGGGAAGCTGGGGAGCAGTGCCATGGGGCGACGCTAGGACGGTAGTGGCGCTCACCTCGGTGGCCGTGGCCGTCGGCTGTGGACAACTGGCCGGGTGGGGACAAGTCGGGGTTTCCGGCACGTGCGCCGCGGCTCCCGTCGGTGGGTCGTGCGACCCTGGACGGCGGACTTCAGGCGGAGTTCGTGGCATTCGACCGCCAGAGGAGATCATCGTGAAGATGGCCACGATCGGTGACCACGCCGTCGTGCTCGGTGCGAGCATGGCCGGGCTGCTGGCCGCTCGCGTCCTGGCGGATTCTTACGCCCAGGTGACGGTGGCCGAGCGGGACGTCCTGCCGCCTGGTCTGGCCGGCCGCCGGGGGGTGCCGCAGGACCGTCACACACACGCGCTGCACGCCCGCGGCCGGGAACTGCTCGACGAGCTGTTCCCGGGCTTCACCGAGCAATTGGTGCAGGCCGGCGCGGTGACCGCGGATATTCTGGGCGGCGCCCGAATCCACGTGTCGGGTCAGCGGCTACGCCAGGCCGACGCCGGCCTGACCGCGCTGGGCGCCAGCCGCCCATTCCTGGAGGGCCACGTCCGCCAACGGGTCAGGGCGCTGCCGTCGGTGCGTTTCCTCGAGGGCTGCGACGTAGTCGGCCTGGTCACCGACAGCGGCCGCCACCGGGTCACCGGGGTGCAGGTCGCGCACCGCAATGAGGGCGCCACGGTGCAGACGGTGCCCGCCGATCTGGTCGTCGACGCCACCGGCCGGGGCTCTCGCACCCCGGTGTGGCTGGAGCAGCTCGGCTACCCGCGGCCCGAGGCGGACCGGGTCGAGATCGGGCTCGGCTACTCCAGCTGCCGTTACCGGCTGCGCCCCGGTGCCCTCGGTGACCACGCGGGCATCCTCACCGGACCGACCCCCGGCAACCCCCGAGCCGCCGCCCTGGCTCCCCTGGAGGACGGCCAGCACCTGGTCACCCTGGGCGGCATCCTTGGCGACCACCCACCTCTGGACCCGGCCGGGTTCGGTGCGTTCGCAGCCAGCGTCTGCTTCCCCGACATCGCCGAGGCGCTGGTGGGCGCCACCCCGGTGGACGACCCGGTGCCTTTCCGGTTCCCGGTCAGCGTGCGCCACCGCTATGAGCGGTTGCGTCGCTTCCCCGCCGGCCTGCTGGTGATCGGGGACGCGGTGTGCTCGTTCAACCCCGTCTACGGGCAGGGCATGACGGTGGCCGTGATGGAGGCAGCGACGCTGCGGGACCTGCTGCGCAGGGGGTCACCGCCCGCGCACCGGCAGTACTTCCGGCGAATCGCAAAGATGATCGACACGCCGTGGGAGATCAACGTCGGCGCAGATCTTGCCTTCCCCGGCGTGCCGGGCCGACGCACCGCCAGGGTGCGGGTGGTCAACGCCTACCTGCCCCGGCTGCATGCCGCAGCGAGTACCGACAGCTCGCTGGCCCGCGCCTTCATGCGGGTGATGGGCATGGTCGACCGGCCGGCGGGGCTGTTGCGGCCGGACCGGGTGCTGCGGGTGCTGTGGGCACACCTGCGGGGGGCACCGGCACCGGCCAGCGGGCCGGCCGCTGAGGGCGGCGGGCGCGGACCCGCCGCACAGTCACCAATCGAGTCGACCGGCTGACCGGCACCGTGACGTCAGCCGGTGGCGAACTGGGCCTGCAGGCCGCCCGGCAGGACGACCACGCCGAGCATCCCTGGCCCGGCGTGCGCGCCGATCGCCGCCCCGACCTCAGAGACCAGGCATTCGGTCAGCATCGGCAGCCGGGCACGCAGTTGCTCGACCAGCTCCGCCGCGCGGTCGGCGGCACCGAGGTGATGCACCGCGAGGTCGAGCGGGGCCGCGCCGGCCGCCTGCACCACCAGCTCGACCAGCCGGGCCCGCGCGCGGGTGGCGGTGCGGACCTTCTCCAGCGGCACGATCCGGCCCGAGTCGACGTGCAGCAGCGGCTTGACCGCCAATGCGGTGCCCAGCAGTGCGGCCGCCGGGCTGATCCGGCCCCCCCGGCGCAGGTGCTCCAGGGTGTCCACCGAGAAGAAGGTCCGGGTGCGAGTGCCGACCCGCTCCGCAGTGTCGTACACGGTGCCCTGATCGGCACCGGCCGCGGCGGCGGCAGCCGCAGCGAGGGCGGCGAAGCCCAGGCCCATGCCCGCGGAGCGCGAGTCGACCACCCGCACCCGCCCGGCCCCGACCTGCTCGGCGGCGAGCCGGGCAGACTCCCAGGTGCCGGACAGCGCGCGGGACAGGTGTACCGACACGACGGTGTCGGCGCCGGCCCGGAGCACCTCCTGGTACACCGCCTCGAACTCCCCCGGTGTCGGCCGGGAGGTGCTCACCGTGGCCCGTCGCCCCAGCGCCTCGACCAGCTCGGCCGGCCCGAGCTCGATGCCGTCCAGCCGGTGGCGGCCGTCAACCAGGACGTGCAGCGGAACCTGCCGGATACCACAACGCTGCGCGAGCCCGTCCGGGAGGTAGGCGGTGGAGTCCGTGACGACGGCGACGGGCACGATCATCAGCGTAGGGTCCGCCAGGGGCCAGCCACCTGATCGGCCAGCACCGGACGCTCAGACTCCAGCAGCGGTGTTGTACGACCACAGCCGCCATCCGGATCCGTGGCGCAGCAGCACCGTCCAGTGGCAGTTGCCGATCCCCACGAACACCGGCCAGACCGACACCGGCATGCCGAGCAGCAGCGGAGTCAGGCCAGCGATCAGCCCGCCGTGGGTGCACAGCACCGCGCTGCCGAGACCCGCCGCGTCGAGCTCGGCGACCACCTGCGCGGCCCGCTCGGCCACGTCGACCCGGCTCTCGCCACCCGGCGGGGCGCATTCCGGGTTCCCGCGCCAGGCCTGGATGCCGCCCGGGTAGCGCGCCTCCACCTCGGCGTGGGTCAGGCCCTGCCACTTCCCGAGATGGGTTTCGCGCAGCCGCTTGTCGACCTGAAGCGGCATCCCGGTCTCGGCGGCGAGCACTGCTGCGGTGTCCCCGGCACGGGACAAGTCCGAGGTCATCAGTACGTCGGGCGTCAGCTGCGCGAGCAGCCGGGCCGCCCGGCGGGCCTGGCCCAGGCCGGTGGCGGTGAGCTGCGAGTCAAGATGGCCCTGCATCCGCAGCGCCGCGTTGTAGTCGGTCTCGCCGTGCCGCCAGAGCACCAGGCGCTGCAGGGTCACACCGGCTCGTCCACCTCGGCGGGATCGGCCTCGAACGGGATCGCCGGGCAGTCCTTCCACAGCCGCTCAAGGCCGTAGAAGGAGCGCTCCTCGACATGCTGCACGTGCACGACGACGTCGACGAAATCCAGCAGCACCCAGCGGCCCTCACGGGCGCCCTCACGGCGCACCGGCTTGGTCCCGGCGGCTGCCATCTTCTCCTCGACTGCGTCCACGATGGCCTGCACCTGGCGCTCGTTCGGTGCCGAGGCGATCACGAAACAGTCCGTGATCACCAGCTGGTCGGACACGTCGAGCAAGGTGATGTCGCGCGCTTTCTTGCCCGCCGCAGCGTTCGCCGCGGTCAGGGCGAGCTGCCGCGCATGATCAGAGGCTGACACATCACTCCTTTTCTCCCCGGCTCCGGCAGCCGGTGCTCGACTACCCGCGACGCCCGTGCGCGTCCCGGTTGCCCGCCCAACCACACGTGAGCGTACGTGTTCGGGCGGATGATGGTGGGGGTACTCTAGGGGCACTGCGGGAGTCCGACCGGCAGGACTGGGTCGCCCAGGTCCGGTCCAGGCCGCAGCGGTGTCACAGCGTGATCGACACGGCGCTCTTGCTCACCGAGGTCCGTGAGGAGTTCGGCCGTTGATCGTGCTTGACGCCTCCGCGCTCGTCGACGCGGTACTCGACCAGCCGAGGTTCTCTCCACCCTCGCTCATCTGGTGCGCGCCGCCCAGATCGACCCCGAGTCGGCGCGGGACGCCCTCGACGAGGCGATGGCACTTCCGCAGCGGTTCATGACCCCGACGGCCAGGCACGTTGCTCCACTCGAGAGGTCATGGTCTGCCCGATGGGCGGCGGCGAGCTCTGGCCGACATCAAAAGCACCCTCGCGGCGATCACGAGCACTCTCGGCGAGATCCTCACCGCGATCCGCCCCAGCAAGTAACTCCCGCAACCCGGCTCGATGGCTCCCGTCAGGCAGTCTCGGCCAGTTCGACACCGATAAGCCGGGTGATACAGTCTTCCGTATGCGAACTCGTATGACGATCAGTCTAGAGCCTGACACGGCAGCTCAGATACGCCGCGAAGCCCAGCAAGACGGACTGGACGTCTCCACGTGGCTGGCGAAGGTGGCGCGACGAGAAGCCACCCGACGCGCCTACGCCCGGGCCGCCGCCGAGCGCCGGGCCGTCGGCATCGACAGCGAGGACCGGCTGGCTGCCTACGCCGCCCGACGGGCCGCCGTGCGGCAGTACGTCAGCCAGGAGGGATCGGGTGCCGCCTAGCTTCGGCCAGGTCTGGACTACCGGGCACCCCACCCACACAGAAGTACTACCGAGCGTTCCCCACCTCGTCGTGTCCAGCGACCTCTACAACGAATCGGGGCTCGGTGTCATCGTCGTCGAAATCGACCCACACGAGATGCGCGACCCCGAACTCCACGAACCCATCCCCGGAATCGGCACCGTCATGCTCGACCGGCTGGCCTGGTATCCGCAAAACTGGCTCCGCGAACACATCGGCGACCTACCCGACGACCGACACACCGAGCTTGGACGGCTGATCCGCAACCTCATCGGGCCGTAAGTCGGGTATGAAACTGGCGGACATGCGACCGCGTACAAGTGCGGCGAGCGCGGAGGCGTCGACGACTTTGCCGCCGATCACGCTGCGGTGTCGGGCGCGACGGGGTAGCGTCGACGTCTCAGCACGGACATGGTGACCTCTCCCACCGATCACTTCGTGGCCGCCGGCAGCGCGAACGCCACCACCGCATCGCCCTTCTTCGTCCCCAGCGTCCCATGCCCGCCGGCGGCAATCACCACGAACTGCCGGCCGCCGATGC
Organism: Pseudonocardiaceae bacterium; assembly: GCA_050699815.1. Lineage (GTDB taxonomy): Bacteria > Actinomycetota > Actinomycetes > Mycobacteriales > Pseudonocardiaceae. The sequence goes on from JBOHFT010000008.1 coordinate 48,994, forward strand.
GATACGTCATCGGCGTCGCCTGTGCGCTCGCGGGCAGCGTGCCCTTCCAGAGCAGACGGCCCGTCTCGATGTCGAACGCACGCAGCGCTTCATCCATGGCGGCGCCGATGAACACGAGATCACCGGCAATCAGCGCCCCACCAAGGTTGACCGAACCGAGCGTCTCGCCGTCGGGCGTGCCGGTCATGTTCCCGAGCGGCACCTCCCAGCTCACCCGCCCGGAGCGCAGATCGACTGCGCTCACCACGCCCCAGGGCGGCGCAGTGCACGGAACCCCGCTGGGCGCCGAAAACGGGTAACGGAACATCGCGAATGGCGTGCCGTCCTGCCGTGCGAATTGGCCCGCAAGCCGATTGTTCGAGGGGTCATTCGGCGCGGCAGATTCCTGGTCGCGTGGAATGAGCCGCACGATCGTGGCGAGCCGACTGGTGTTGACGATGACGCGCTCGCGATGGGGATCGAAGGCGAAGCCGCCCCAGTGCATGCCGCCGGTGATTCCGGGAAAGAGCAGCGATCCCTGCACCGCGGGCGGCGTGAACATCCCGTCCGAGCGCAGGCGGGCGAACTCGGCGCGGCACCAGTCACGATCTGCGTCATGGGCACCCCACACCTGATCCGCCGTGAGCCCTTGCGGCACGAGCGGACCGGGATGCGTGGGGAACGGCTGGGTCGGCGAGGTGCGCTCGCCCGGCACGTCGGTCTGCGGCACCGGCCGTTCCTCCACCGGAAACACCGGCTGGCCGGTCGCGCGATCGAGCACGAACAGATGCCCCATCTTCGTGCCCGCGAGCACCACCGCAACGCGCCGACCGTCCTTCGTGATCGTCGCGAGCACCGGCTGCGCTGGCACGTCGTAGTCCCACAAGTCGTGGTGCACCACCTGAAAGTGCCACGCCACCGTCCCCGTCGCGGCGTGCAGGGCGACGATGGAGTTGGCGTATCGGTTGTCGCCCAGGCGCAGGCCGCCGTAGAAATCGGGACTGGGGCTGCTCGTCGGCACGAACACCAGGCCGCGTTCCTCGTCCGCGGTGCTCACGGACCACGCGTTCGCCGCGCCCGTGTGCGTCCAGCTCTCGCCTTCCCATGTCTTCGCCTCAGGATCAGCTGCGGCCACCGGAATCGGATCCCAGGTCCAGCGAAGCGCGCCCGTCCGCGCGTCATAGGCACGGACGACGCCCCGCTCAAGATCCGCCGCGCGGTTACCGCCGATTGCTGAGCCGACGATGATGAGGTCTCCCATGATGGCCGGCGGCGACGTCACCTGGTAGTCCTTTGGGCTGAGGACACGCACTCCGTCTTTCACGCTGACTTCGCCGTCACGGCCGAAGTCGCCGCATCGGCGGCCGGTCATCGCGTCGATCGCAAACAGGCGCGCATCGAGCGTGCCGAACACGATCCGGCGGCGGCACGGTGCATTCGGTGCCGCGCGTCCATCAAGCCATGTCGACACGCCACGCGACGTCACCTGCGTGAACCGTGCTGTTCGATCGAGGGTGGGATCGAAGCGCCAGCGCTCCGCGCCGGTTTCGGCGTCAAGCGCGATGACGCGGTTGAAGGGCGTGCTGACGAACAGGAGTCCGTCCACGACGATCGGCGTCGCCTCGAACGCCGCCTTGCCCTTGTCGGTGGCCTCGAGACTCGCGTCGCCGGTGTGATAGGTCCAGGCAACCTCGAGGCGCGCGACGTTGCCTGGCCCGATGTCACGGAGATCCGAGTAGCGTCCACCGCCGAAGTTCCCGCCGTAGGCCGTCCAGGTGACGTCGCGCGGCGCGGCGGTGAACGTGCACGCGGTGGCGGCCGCCACCGTCGCGGCTACGAGCATCTTCCTGATGTTCATCACCCCCACGATACGGATGCGTGGTCAGGACCTGGACCTGCGGCGATACAGGCCGCGCTTGCTGATGTACTGCACCACCCCGTCGGGCACCAGGTACCAGACCGGCAATCCGTCGGCGACGCGCTGCCGACAGTCCGTCGAGGAGATCGCCAGGGCGGGCACCTCGATCAGGCTGACCGCGCGGTCGGGCAGGTGCGTGCCGTCAAGGTGGAATCCGGGGCGGGTCACCCCGACCAGGTGAGCCAGCCCGAACAGCTCGCCGACCCGTTTCCAGGACAGGATCTGCGCCAGCGCGTCGGCGCCGGTGATGAAGAACAGCTCCTGGTCGGGGAACTGGGTGCGCAGGTCGGTGAGGGTGTCGACGGTGACGGTGGGAGCCCCGCGGTCGACGTCCACCCGGCTGGTCGAGAACCGCGGGTTGGACGCCGTGGCGATCACCGTCATGAGATAGCGGTCCTCAGCCGGGCTGACCTCGCACCCGCTCTTCTGCCAGGGGATCCCGGTGGGCACGAACACCACCTCGTCCAGCCCGAAACGGGCCTGCACCTCGCTTGCGGCGACGAGGTGGCCATGGTGGATCGGGTCGAAGGTCCCGCCCATGACGCCGAGCCGCCGCGCAGACATGGGCGCAGCGTAAGCGACATCCGGTAGGCTCTTGCGGGTCAGCTCCGGCGGCGGCGAGCTGAAAACTGGGTGGTCAACCGGCCGTTGGGGCAGTCGTGGTGAGCAGAAGTCTCAGCGAGGTCTCATCGAGGGAACGGGCGCTGGTCGACGCCCTCACGTCGGGCTGCGTGGTCGAGTGCAGCACACTCACCACTGGGCAGCTGGCGGCAACGGAGAACCCCAGATACACCATCCGCGCCGAGCTCATCCGGGACCTGGTGCTGGGACGCGGCGGGGCTCCTCCTGATCCGCTGGGAGTGCGGGTCCATGGGGCGCGGGTCACCGGAACGCTTGATCTCACCCATGTTCCGGCCGTCGTCGGGATTGAGCTGCGAGGCTGCTTTTTCGAGCACGCCGTGCTCCTGATCGGTGCCCGCTTACCCTGGGTGACCTTGACTGCCTCGCACCTTCCGGCGCTGGACGGCGACGGGCTGCGGGTCGACGGTGACGTTCTCCTCGGCGACGGGTTCACCGTCACCGGCCAGGGCGAGGAAGGCGCCGTGCGGCTGCTCGGCGCCCGCATCGGCGGCCAGCTCAACCTCAACGGCGCCAGGCTGACCAACGAAACCGGGCCGGCCTTCATCGGCGACGGGCTCCACGTCTACGGCGACGTGTTCGGCGGGGGGTTCGTCGCCACCGGCCACGGCGAGCTCAGCGCGGTGCGGCTGCCCGGCGCCCACATCAACGGCCAGCTCAACCTCAACCGCGCCGAGCTGGCCAACCAGGCCGGGCCCGCCCTGATCGGCGACGGACTCCAGGTCGACGGCGGGCTGGTGCTCGCCGAGGGGTTCACCGCCACCGGCCACTGCGAACGCGGCGCGGTCCGGCTACCGGGCGCCCACCTCGGCGGCCAGCTCAACCTCGATGGCGCGGAGCTGATCAGCAACGCCGGCCCGGCGCTGATCGGCGACCACCTCCAGGTCAACGGCGGCGTGTTCCTCGACGGGTTCACCGCCACCGGGCACGGCGAAGACGGCGCGGTGCGGCTACCGGGCGCCCACATCAGCGGCCAGCTCAACCTCGACCGCGCGGAGCTGACCAACCACGCCGGCCCGGCCCTGATCGGCGACCACCTCCAGGTCGACAGCGATATGTTCGCCGAGCGGCTCACCGCCACCGGACACAGCACCGACGGCGCCGTGCGGCTGTCGGACGCGCACATCCGTGGCCAGCTCAACCTCAACGGCGCGAAGCTGACCAATCAGGCCGGCCGTGCCCTCATCGGCGACTACCTCCAGGTCGACAGCGACCTGTTCGCCGAGGGGCTCACCGCCACCGGGCACAGCACCGATGGCGCCGTGCGGCTACCGAACGCCAGCATCAGCGGCCAGCTCAACCTCAACGGCGCGACGCTGACCAACCCGGCTGGGCCGGTCCTCGATCTGGAGGACGCCGAGGCCAAGCATCTGTTCCTGCCCGCGCACGTCTTCTGTGCCCCAGGTGACGCGAGCAGATCGGGCTGCGCCACACCGGCCCGCCGGCTCGCGCTGTCCGGTCTCGCTTACACGTCACTTCAGGCGGTCGGCTGGCGCGAGTGGCTGCACCTGATCACCCACCACACTCATGATTACCGGCCGCAGCCCTACCAGCAGCTTGCCACCGTGCTGAAAGCCACCGGCTGCGAATCCAGCGCGCGGGATGTCCTCATCGCCCAGCAGCAGGACCTTCATGACCGTGGCGACCTTGGTGGCCGGCTGGCCAAAGCGGCGCACCTCGTGTGGGGAACACTGGCCGGATACGGCTACCGCAGCGGGCGCATCGCCGTCGCGCTCCTGCTGGTGATACTTCTTGCCGCGGGATTGGGCGTTGCCGCAGGGCACACCGCAATCGGTCCAGGCCGCTTCGTCACCGCACACACCAGCCAATCCCACGACCCCAACTCACCGTGCTCCCTGCTCGAGCAGATCGGAGTGGGTATCGACCGCAGCATTCCGCTGGCCACCCCGGACATCGGCAACCGCTGTGATTTCGACACCTCCAGCCCGCTCGGCGAAGCATTCATCGCGGCCACCTGGATACTCCAGGCCCTCGTCTGGGCACTGACCGCTATCGCGATCGCCGGCTACCTCAGGCTCCGCAAGACCACCTAGCTCGGTGGTTGGTGGCTCTTCAAGGGTGGCCAACCCCCTGGTTGGCCACCCTTGAAGAGCCACCAACTGAATTGGGCGTCAGCCCCCGATGTAGCTCATCTCCACCTTGGCGAGTCCGGCCGTGGCGGTCGTTCGGTGCGCCGAGTAACGGTCGGTCCGGCCGTGCCAGATCCCCTTGATGAGGGTGTGGAGCTCGTCGTCGGTGCGGCCGCTGCGCAGCAGCGCGCGAAGGTCGTGGCCGGCACCGCCGAACAGGCAGGTGTACAGCTCGCCCTTGGCCGACAGCCGGGCCCGGGAGCAGGTGCGGCAGAACGGCTTGGTGATCGAGGCGATCACCCCGACCTCGCCGGCCCCGTCGAGGTAGCGGTACCGGGTGGCCACCTCGCCGACGTACGTGGGGTCCAGCGGCTCGATCGGCCAGACGGCGTTGATGCACTCGATGATCTCGGCCGCGGAGACGACGTCGTCCATCCGCCAGCCGTTGGTGCTACCGACATCCATATACTCGATGTAGCGGACGACGTAGCCGTGCTCACGCCCGAAACCGGCCAGATCGACAATGCCCGCGCCGTCGTTCATGCCGCGCTTGACCACCGCGTTGACTTTCACCGGGGACAGCCCTGCGGTGGCAGCGGCCGCGATACCCTCAATGACCCGGGCCAGCGGGATCTTCACGTCGCTGATGGCCCGGAACGTCGGCTCGTCAAGCGAATCCAGGCTGACCGTGATCCGGGCCAGCCCGGCGTCGGCCAGGGTTTGCGCCTTCTTCGCCAGCAGCGACCCGTTGGTCGTCAGGGCCACCTCGTTGATGCCTTCGATGCCGGCCAGCTGCTCAACAAGCCGCTCGATGCCGTGCCGGAGCAAGGGTTCCCCACCGGTGAGCCGGAGCTTCGTGACGCCCAGGCGGGCAAAGACCGCCGCCACCCGCCCGATCTCTTCGAACGAGAGCAGCTCCGAGCTGTCCATGAAGGGAAAGTCGGTCCCGAACACGTCGCGCGGCATGCAGTAGCAGCAGCGGAAGTTGCACCGATCGGTCACCGAGATCCGCAGGTCTCGCAGTGGGCGTCCGAACTTGTCATGCACAGCGGTCATGGGCTTCACACTCGATCTTCGCGTTATACCGGGAGAAAGTTCAGGTTTCCATCCAGGTTACCCGCTAACCCATCGGTGAAACCGGGATGACCACGAACTGTCGCAGGTACAGGTCCACGAAGGTCACCGGCCCGCGCGGCCCAGGCACCCGATCGATGTTGATTCCCGTCTCGGGAACCCTCCGTAGCTTGAACCCGTCGAGTAAGCGGGTGCTGGCGTTCCAGAACGCCCCGGTGCCGGTGTAGCTGTCCAGGAACTCGCGCGCGGCGGCCTCGTCGCTGGTGACGATCGTGGCGGCCAGCCCGGAGGTCTCCTGGTTCGCGACCTGGGCGGCGTGCCCCGGGCCGGTAACCCGGCTCACGGTCAGCGTTGCCTCCCGGCCGGTGTCCAGCGCCCACTCGTGCCCAAGCGGGTGATCATGCGGCGGCAGCGACAGCGCAATCCCGTGCTGCCGGGCGGCCTCGAACAGCGCGTCGTGCAACGGGACCGGGGCGCCGTCGGCCACCAGCAGCAGGTTCACCCGGTTGCAGACACCCAGCCGGTCCAACCCGGCCACCAGAAGCTCGACGGCCAGCGCGGGGTCCGCTGCCGCGTCGATGTAGAGCACCCCGCCACCGTCGGCGTGGGCCAGCACCCGCACCCCGTGGCGGGCTCCCTCGGCGGCCAGCGTCCGGGTGGTCTCCCCGCTGCCGCGCACGATGACCAGCGGGATCAGCTCGGGCTGCTGCACGAGGGCGATGGCACTGTCCCGGCGTGGGTCGGGCACCAGCTGCACAGCGTCCGGATCCAGCCCGGCATCGGCCAGCGCCGGGGCGATGACCTGCTCGCGCAGCGCCAGCGCGGAGCGCAGCGCCGCCGACCCGGTCCGCAGCACCCCGGCGTTGCGGGACTTCACCAGCTGCGAAGCGACATCGACGGTGACGTTGGGCCGGGCCTCGAAGGTGGCGCCCACCACGCCGACCGGGCGCCGGCGCTCGATCAGCCGCAGCCCGTCGGGACGATCTTCCAGTACCCGGTCCCGCGCCGGGAACGCGACCTCGGCGAGCAGCGCGAGCTGACCGGCTATCTCGGTCAGCCGGGCCTGGCCCAGGCGCAGGCGATCGATCAGCGCCTGGGTCATCCCGGACTGCTCGGCCGCGGCGACGTCGGCGGAGTTCGCGGCGAGCACCTCGGTGGCGGAGTCGGTCAGCCGCTGTGCCATGGCACGCAGCGCGGCGTCGATCGCCTCGTCGGAGGCCGAAGCCAGGGCGGGCGCGGCGCGCTGCGCCCGCCGCGCGCAACCAGCGACGACGTCAGCGGCAGTCCCAGGGTTCGTTCGCAGCTGCACGGATTCCGAGCCTACGGGGCGCCCCCCACCCCCGGTGTGTCGCGCTCCCGTGCCCGGTGTGTCCGGCTGCAGTGCTCAGCTGCTGGTGCACTGTGTGACGATACACCGGGCACGGGAGCGCGACACACCGGGCGGAAGAGCGAAGGGCTTACACCGGCACCAGGTCGTCGGCGTGCACGACCTCGCGGCGCAGCTCGGGAGGCAGATCACGGGTGGATCGGCCGATCAGCTCCGGCAGCTCCGCCGCGTCGAACCCGACCATCCCCCGGGCGACCAGCACACCCCGGCCGTCGATCAGCTCCACCACGTCACCCGCCTCGAAGTCACCCTCCACACCGGTGATGCCGGCCGCAAGCAGCGAACGCCGGCGGTGCACCACCGCGCTCACCGCCCCGTCGTCCAGGTGCAGCCGACCAGCGGCACCCGCGGCGTGGCGCAGCCAGAACCGCCGGGCCGACAGCCGCGCCCCGGCAGGCATGAAAGCAGTACCGACATCGGCCGGGCCCAACGCCCGCCCGACCTGCGCCGCAGCAGCCAGCAGCACCGGTACCCCGGCTTGTGCGGCCACCGTCGCGGCGTCGAGCTTGGAGGCCATCCCCCCGGTGCCCAGCGCACCGCCGTCGCCGACCCGCACGCCGCGCACGTCTGCCGGGCTGGACACCTCGGGAATCAGCCGGGCCGGGCCGTGGCGCGGGTCACCGTCGTAGAGCCCGCCGACATCGGACAGCAGCACCAATGCCTCGGCACCGACCAGGTGCGCCACCACGGCGGCCAGCCGGTCGTTGTCCCCGAACCGGATCTCGTCGGTGACCACCGTATCGTTCTCGTTGACCACCGGCACCACACCCAGGCCGCGCAGCCGGGCGAAGGTGCGCTGGGCGTTGCGGTAATGCGCGCGGCGGACCATGTCGTCAGAGGTCAGCAGCACCTGCCCGACGGTGCGGCCATACCGTTCCCAGGATTGGGCGTAGGCATGCACCAGAGCCAACTGCCCGACACTGGCGGCGGCCTGCTGGGTGGCCAAGTCACGGGGCCGACGGCGTAGCCCTAACGGCGCCAGCCCGGCCGCGATGGCACCCGAGGACACCAGCACCAGGTGAGTGCCGGTCGCGACGCGGGCGGCAAGCGCGTCGACCAGAGAGTCCAACCTCGCCCGATCCAGCCCGCCGGCTGCCGTGGTGAGCGAGGAGGAGCCGATCTTGACCACCAGGTGCCGGGCCTGCGCCACGGCCTCCCGGGTCAGGCTCACTCGTGCTCCACACCGGCACTGTGCTCACCAGGATCCGATCGGGGCTCACCAGGATCCGATCGGGGCTCACCAGGATCCGATCGGGGTCCGCGCCGGATCCGTCGGGCGGCCTTGCGCTGGGCTGCGCTGACGCGCTCGTCGCTGGCCAACCGCGAGTCCGTCCCTCGCCCGCCCAGGCGGACCGCGGCCGCGCCGGCCGGCGTAGTGGGTTCCCAGTCGAAGGTGACGTCGCCGATGGTGACCGGGCACCCCGCCCGGGCACCCGCGCCAGCCAGGGCGTCCTCGACGCCCAGCCGGGCCAGCCGGTCAGCCAGGTAGCCGACGGCCTCAGCGTTGTCGAAGCTCGTCTGCCGCACCCACCGCTCCGGGCGCGCGCCACGGACGACGAATCCGTCGGAATGATCGGGGTCGGCCGTGACGGCGAAACCGGACTCACCGACCGCTGAGGGGTGCAGTACCACCCGGGACGGTTGCGCCGTGGGCAGCGATGCCCGGTACTGGCGCACGGTGGCTCCGAGGGCGAAGGTGAGCTCGCGCAGACCCTCGGTGGTCACCGTGGAGACGCACTGCACCGGCAGCCCGCGGGCCGCGAACTCGGGTCGCACCAGCTCGGCCAGCTCCCGGGCGTCGGGCACATCGATCTTGTTGAGCACCACCAGCCGGGGGCGCGACGCCAGCTCGCCGCCCAGCAACGGCGTGTAGGCAGCGAGCTCGCGCTCCAGGGCGTCCACATCGGACAGTGGGTCGCGGCCGGGTGCAACGGTCGCGCAGTCCACGACGTGCACTAACACCGCGCACCGTTCGATGTGCCGCAGGAACTCCAGCCCGAGCCCCTTACCCTGGCTGGCACCGGGGATCAGGCCCGGGACGTCGGCGACCGTGAACACGGTCTCCCCCGCGGTGACCACCCCGAGGTGGGGGACCAGGGTGGTGAACGGGTAGTCAGCGATCTTGGGACGGGCTGCGGAAAGCACTGACACCAGCGAGGACTTGCCCGCCGAGGGGAATCCGACGAACCCGACGTCGGCCACCGACTTCAGTTCCAGCACCAGATCGCGGCTCTCGCCTGGCTCACCGAGCAGGGCGAAGCCCGGCGCCTTGCGGGCCTTGGAAGCCAGCGCCGCGTTGCCCAGGCCGCCGGATCCGCCCGCCGCGGCGACGAACCGGGTTCCGGCGCCCACCAGGTCGGCCAGCGCCTCACCGTCGGGGGTGAGCACCACGGTGCCGTCCGGCACTCGCAGCTCGAGGTCCTCCCCCACCGCACCGTTGCGGTTGGCGCCTTGTCCCTGCTTGCCACCCGACGCCCTCGTCTGGGAGCGGTAGTGGAAGTCGAGCAGGGTGTGCACCCCGGGATCGACCACCAGCACCACGTCACCACCGCGGCCCCCGTTGCCGCCGTCGGGGCCACCCAGTGGCTTGAACTTCTCCCGGTGCACCGACGTGCAGCCGTGACCGCCGTCACCGGCGGCGACGTGGATCACCGCCCGGTCCACGAAGCGGGACACCTGCGCTCCTCCTCGATTCGTCCCTCGGTGGCGCAACGGCGACGAGGGGCGGGCCGGTCATCGCCGGTCCCGCCCCTCGTCGGGGTGCTCGCTGGGTGCGTGAGCCGACCTCAGACCTCAGCCGGGACGATGTTGACGGTCTTGCGCCCACGTTTGGTGCCGAACTGCACCGAGCCCGCCGCGAGTGCGAACAGGGTGTCGTCGCTGCCGCGGCCGACGTGCGTGCCCGGGTGGAACTTGGTGCCACGCTGGCGGACAATGATCTCACCTGCGTTGACCACCTGGCCGCCGTACCGCTTCACCCCGAGCCGTTGGGCATTGGAGTCGCGGCCGTTCCGGGAGCTGGACGCGCCCTTCTTGTGTGCCATCGGTGCTCACAACCTCCGAAAGATCACTGTAATCCAAGGTCACTGTCGTCTAAGGTCAGTGGGAGATGCCGGTGACCTCGACGCGGGTCAGCTTCTGCCGGTGACCCTGCCGCTTGTGGTAGCCGGTCTTGTTCTTGAATTTGTGGATCCGGATCTTGGGGCCCTTGGTCTGCGCGACGACCTTCCCGCTGACCGAGGCCGCGGCAAGGGCAGCGGCCTCGGTGGTCACGTCGGAGCCGTCGACGAGCAGCACGGCGGGGAGGCTGACCTCAGTCCCGGGCTCACCCGCAAGCTTCTCCACCTCGACGACGTCCCCGACGGCCACTTTGTACTGCTTACCGCCAGTCTTCACGATCGCGTACATCGGGTGGGACTCCTCACAGACCGATTCCTCACAAACCTAGGCCCGCCGAAACTGGCGGGCCGCATTGAGGGTACGGCCCGCCATCCGACCGGTCAAACTGGGGTGCTCAACCCGCGGGCTGAGGCGGCCGAGGCGACGCCATGGGGTTCGGCGCCATGAGGGTCGGCGCCATTGGGCAGTTCTGCGGCCGGCGGTCCGGCAGGCCGCGAAGCCGTCCGACGGCGCCGCGTCATGGTCCGCGCCGCAGGCGGCACGGGCATCCCCGGCGCGTCGGTCACCGTGGGGGGCTGCGGCACCTCAGCCGGGGGCACCTCAGCCGGGGCCGGCAGCGGCGCGGCCGCTGCAGCGGGCAGGACCTCGACGCTGCCCTGGTCGGATGCCGCGGGGCTGCCTCCCGACCCACGTCCGCGAGACCGCGAGCGGCGGCCGTTGGCACTGCCGGAGTCCTTGGCCGCAGGCAGTGCCTTAGCCCCGGGCAGTGCCGCGGCCGGGGCCGGCACCCCCTGGGTACGGACGTTCGCCGGCTCCGCGGACACCAGCACACCACGGCCCTTGCAGTGCTCGCAGGTGCTGGAGTACGCCTCCAGCAGCCCGGTGCCCACCTTCTTACGGGTCATCTGGACCAGCCCCAGCGAGGTGATCTCAGCGACCTGGTGACGGGTGCGATCCCGGCCTAGGCATTCGGTCAGCCGGCGCAGCACGAGGTCTCGGTTCGACTCGAGCACCATATCAATGAAGTCGATCACAATGATCCCGCCGATGTCCCGCAGCCGGAGCTGCCGGATGATCTCCTCGGCGGCTTCGAGATTGTTGCGCGTGACGGTCTCTTCGAGGTTGCCGCCCGACCCGGTGAACTTGCCGGTGTTGACGTCGATCACGGTCATCGCCTCAGTGCGGTCGATGATCAGATACCCGCCCGAGGGCAGCCACACCTTGCGATCCAGCGCCTTGGTGATCTGCTCGTCGATCCGGAACTCGGCGAACACATCTCCGGCGCCGGTATGCCTGCGCACCCGGGTCATCAGCTCCGGGGCCACATGCTTGACGTAGTCCTCAACGGTGTCCCAGGCTTTGTCGCCTTGGACGACCAGCTCGCGGAAGTCCTCGGTAAACAGGTCCCGCACCACCTTCACCAGCAGGTCGGGCTCCTCGTAGAGCAGTTCCGGCGCGGTGATCTTGCCTCCGGAACCGTTCGCGGAGGCACCGGAGCGGTTCTGGATGACCTCCCACTGGGCCTGCAGCCGACGGACGTCGCGGGCCAGCTCCTCCTCGCTGACGCCTTCGGAGGCCGTCCGGATGATCACGCCGGCGTCCTCGGGGACGATCTTCTTGAGCACCTCCTTGAGGCGCTTGCGCTCGACATCGGCCAGCTTGCGGCTGATCCCGGTGGCCCGGCCACCCGGCACGTACACCAGGAACCGGCCCGGCAGGCTGATCTGGGTGGTCAGCCGAGCGCCCTTATGGCCCACCGGGTCCTTCGTGACCTGCACGAGAACGCTGTCGCCGCCGGACAGGGCCTGCTCGATGCGACGCGCCTTGCCTTCGAGCCCGGCGGCATCCCAATCCACCTCGCCGGCGTAGAGCACCGCGTTGCGGCCCCGCCCGATGTCCACGAACGCCGCCTCCATCGAGGGCAGCACGTTTTGCACCCTGCCGAGATAGACGTTGCCGACCAGCGATCCAGAGCCCGCCGCGGTGACGAAGTGCTCGACCAGGACGTCGTCCTCCAGCACCCCGATCTGAGTCCGCTCGGGGTGCTCCCGCACGACCATGGTGCGCTCGACGGCCTCCCGCCGGGTGAGGAACTCCGATTCGGACAGGATCGGGGCCCGCCGCCGCCCGGCCTCCCGGCCGTCCCTTCGGCGCTGCCGCTTGGCTTCCAGGCGGGTGGAGCCGCGGATT
>JBOHFT010000009.1:0-58435 GCA_050699815.1 Pseudonocardiaceae bacterium
CCGGTCGACCTTCCCCGAGCTGGTCAGCGGCAGGGTGGCCAGCGCGACGATCGTGGCGGGCACCAGATGCTCGGGAAGCTCCGCGGCGAGGTGTGCCCTCAGCTGCTGCGGCCCAGGGCCAGCGGCGGCGACGTAACCGATGAGCTGCCCCTTGCGGGCCACCACCGCAGCCTGGGTCACCGCGGGGTGGGCGAGCAGCGCGGCCTCGACCTCGCCGGGCTCGACGCGGATCCCGCGGATCTTGACCTGGTCGTCGGCCCGCCCGACGATGACCAGGGTGCCCTCGTCGGTGAGCCGCGCGAGGTCCCCGGTCCGGTACATCCGGGTTCCCGGCGGGCCGAACGGGCCGGGCACGAACCGATGCGCGGTCTGGGCCGGGTCGCCGAGGTAGCCGCGCGCCACGCCGGCCCCGGCGAGGTAGAGCTCGCCGGCGACCCCCGGCGGGGCCGGGTGCAGCCACCCGTCGAGCACGTGGACCGTGGTGTTGGCCATCGGCGCTGCCCAGCGGCGCTCCCCGGCGGCGTGCCACCCGTAGGCGTCCACAGTGGCCTCGGTCGGGCCGTAGAGGTCATGCGCGATGACACCCGGGCGGCTGCCCAGCTCGGCCCACTGCGGCGCCGGGATGCCCTCCCCGCCGACGACGATCTCCGCAGGGTGCGCAGGGTCGTCGAACAGGCCGTGGCTGGTCAGCACCTGCAGGAACGACGGGGTGGTGTCGAGCACATCGAGCCCGCTGACCGACGCGGCGACCGCGGCCGGGTCGCGGTAGTCGTCGATCACGTGGCACTGCTGGCCGGCGAGCATCCACAGCAGCGGATCCAGCGCGGCGTCAAAGGAGAACGACGTGGTGTGGGCGATCCGGGCCAGACGGCCGAGCCGCTGCGCTGCCGGGCCGATGAGCTGCTCGCGATGGGACCCGAGCAGGGTGGCGAGGCTGCGGTGGCTGACCACCACACCCTTGGGCTGGCCGGTGGAGCCCGACGTGTAGAGCACGTAGGCCGCCTGCTCGGGATGCCGCGGCAGGCGCAGCGCGCTGCCGTCGCGAGCCGCGATCCGCGCCGCCACCTCCCGGTCGTCCAGGATGATCGACTCTGTGGTGGACGGCACCTGGCCAGCGAGTGATGCAGTGGTGAGCACGGCGGTGGCCGACGCGGCGTCGAGGATCGACGAGATCCGCTTCGCCGACAGCTCGGGGTCCACGGGCAGAAATGCTGCCCCCGACTTGAGGACAGCCAGGATCGCCGGCACCATCGCGGCCCGCGGCAACACCAGACCGACCACACACTCGGGCCCCGCACCGGCGGCGGCGAGGTCACGGGCGACCCGGTTCGTCTCGGTGTCCAGTTCCCCGAAGCTCCAGGTCGCGGCTGAGGTCACCAGGGCCGTCGCCGCCGGGTCGGCCACCGCGTGCGCCTCGAATGCGTCGACCACGCTGGTAGCCGCGATCTCGCGGGCGGTGGAGTTGATCCCGGCGATCATGCGGTGCTCGGCGGCGTCCAGGAGGTCGATCGCCGGGCACGGCCGGTCGGGGTGGGCGGCGATGCTGGTGAGGATCCGCTCCAGCCGGCCGACGAGCGCCCCCGCCAGCCGGGCAGTGATCCGGTCGGGACGGTGCTCCAGCGTCAGGGTGAGCCGCTGGCCGGGAGCCACCGCGAGCGTCACCGGGTAGTGGGTCGGATCGGATCCGCCGACCTCGGTGACGGTGAGCCCGGTCACCGGCTGCGGTGGCTCGGGGTAGTTCTCGATGACGACGAGGGTGTCGAACAGCTCGCCGTGCGGGGTGAGCCGCTGGATGTCGGCCAGCCCGAGGTGCTGGTGGGCGAGCAGCGCCGCCGTCGCGCCCTGCAGCCGGTGAGCGGTGTCGAGCAGGGGCTCGGTGGGGTCGAGCCGGACCCGCACCGGGACGGTGTTGATGAACAGGCCGATCATGTCCTGCGCACCGGGCAGGTCGGCGGGGCGACCGGACACCGTCGCGCCGAACACCACGTCGGTCTGCCCGGTGTGCCGGGCGAGCAGCAGCGCCCAGGCCGTCTGCACCAGCGAGCTCAACGTCACCTGCCGGTGCCGGGCCAGGCGCTCCAGCGCTGCGGTGATCTGCGGCGGCAGCTCGACGGTCACCTGCTGCGGCGCAGCAGTGTTGATCATCGAGGGCGGGGCGATCAGGGTGGGGCCGGGCAGGTCTGCCAGCGCCGCTGCCCAGGCCTCCCGGGCGGCGTTTCCGTCCTGCCGGGCCAGCCAGCGCAGGTAGCTGGCAAACGGTGGCGGCGCGACCGGCGGGTGACCGGCGTAAAGAGCAAGCAGCTCCCCGAGCACGATCGGGGCCGACCACCCGTCGATCAGCAGGTGATGCTCGGTGATCACCAGCCGGTGCTGCTCCGGGCCGAGCTGGACCAGCAGCATCCGCATCAGCGGCGGCTCAGCAAGATCGAACCTTCGCTCCCGTTCCCGCAGCTCAGGACCCGTGAGTGGCAAACCGGGCCATAACCCTGTTTGCCACTCACGGGTCGTGAGCTGCTGCCAGGGCATCTCGGCGGAGCTGGCCACGACCGCGAACGGGTCACCGGTGGCGGTGTGCCGGAAGCCGGCCCGCAGGTTGGGGTGGCGGGCCAGCAGCTCGTTGGCCGCGGCCCGCAGCCGGCCCGGGTCAAGCGCGCCGCGCAGGTCCACGATGGACTGGACGTGGTACGTCCCGGCGGTCTCACCGAGCTGCTCGTGGAAGAGCAGGCCCGCTTGCAGTGGCGTGAGCGGCCACAGGTCGGCATAGCCTGGCTCGACGGCGTCGATGTCGCGCTGGGTGAGCGCGAGCAGCGGGAAGTCGGACGGGGTGGGCCCGCCCGCGCCGGGCTGGGCGCCCTCGACGGCGAGGGTTTGCAGGTGTGCGACGAAGCCCGCGATGATCGCGTCGATGTCGCCGCGGTCGAACAGGTCGTCGATCCAGGTGAAGGTGGCGCGCAGCTGCGGGCCTTCGGGGCGCTCGAGGGTCTCGGCGTTGAGCTCCAGGGCGTAGGTCACCGGCATCCGCGGGTCCGCGCCCGCGGGCACCGGGGTGTCCGCGAGGGGTTCCCAGTACCGCTGGTCGGATCCGACCTCGAACCGGCCGAGATAGTTGACGTTGATCAGCGGTGCCGGGCGGCGGCGCAACCGTTGTCGCGTCTCGGGATTCAGGAATCTCAGCGGCCCGTAGTGGTGCGCCCGGGCCGCGACCCGCGCCACCTGCTCTTTCACCTGCTTGAGGGCATCGCAGACGTCGAGGCCGGCGACGTCGAGCCGGACCGGGTGCTCGATGGTGAACCAGCCGAGGGTGCGCGACAGATCAAGATCGTTAAGATCCCGACCATGGCGCTCGATGGTGACCACCAGACCGGGCGGCCCACCGCGCCACTGCTCGACGGCCAGCGCCAGCGCGGTGAGCAGGATCTGCTCGGTCCCGGTGTGGAACGCCGCCGGGACCGCCGCCAGCAGCGGAGCAGTGATCTCGGGCCCGAGGGTGACGGTGCGGTCCCGGGTTCCGGCGACCAGATCGGCCGGCCCGGGGGCGCGACGGCCCAGGGGGGTGTGGTCGGCCCCGAGGATCTCCTCCCAGAACTCCACCTCCGTGCTCGCCGAACGGTCCAGCTCAGCGGCATAGCGCCGGAACGAGGTGGCCACCCGGTCGAGCTGCGGCGTCGTCCCGGCCCGGACCGCGGCGTGCGCCGCCGCGAGGTCGGGGAGCAGGATCCGCCACGACACCCCGTCGACGACGAGGTGGTGAATCGCCAGGAACAGTCGCCCCGACCCGGAACCCGGCTGAGCCCCGTGGTCGCAGAACACCGCCGCCACCATCACCCCGGCCACCGGATCGAGCCGACCCACCGCCTCCTCGAGCTCACCCGCCGACGCGGAGTCCACCACGTGCAGCAGTCCCGATGCCTCGAGCCCGCCCGGTGGCGGGACCTGCAACGACCACCCCTGCGGCCCGCGGATCAGCCGGGCCCGGAGCATGTCGTGGTGGTCCAGGAGGGCACCCAACGCGGCCGCCAGCTCCGCCCCGGTGGTCCCGGGCGGGGTGGACACCCAGACCGACTGATGGAACCGCTCGATCGGGCCCCCGACCTCGCGCAGCCACTCCACCGCAGCAGTGGTCGCCACCGCGCCGTAGCCGACGTCTCCCGCCGGGTCCTCCCCCACCGCCGAAACGGCAACCAGGGCCAGCCCGGCCGGGGTGGGATGCTCGAAGACCTGCCGCGGCGTTACCACCAGCCCCGCACCCCGCGCCGCCGACACCAACCGGATCGACAGGATGCTGTCCCCGCCCAGGGCGAAGAACCCGTCCTCGGGTCCTACCCGATCCACCGTGAGCAGATCGGCGAACAGCCTGCACAGCACCGCCTCGCGCTCGGTGCGCGCCGCGGTGTCCGTCGGGGTGAACACCGGCGCCGGCAGCGCCGCCCGGTCCAGTTTCCCGGTCGCTGTCAACGGCAACGTGTCCAGTACCACGATCGCCGCGGGCACCAGATGGTCCGGCAACCGCCGCACCAGATCGGCCCGCACCGTGGCCATCGAAACCTGGTCGCCGACGACATAGCCGACCAGCCGGCCGTCGGCCATGGTCACCGCGGCGCGGTCGACGCCGGGCACCGCGAGCAGGCCCGCTTCGACCTCGGCCGGCTCCACCCGGAACCCGCGGACCTTGAGCTGATCGTCTGCCCGGCCGCCCAGCACCAGCCGCAGATCCTGATCCCAGCGCCCCAGGTCCCCCGTCCGGTACATCCGCCCGCCCGCGGCGCCGAACGGGCAGGCCACGAACCGCTCCGCGGTCAGACCGGGCTGGCCCCGGTAGCCCTGGGCCAGCCCGGCACCTGCCAGGTACACCTCCCCCACCACCCCCGGTGGCACCGGCGCCAGCCCCGCGTCCAGCACGAACACGGCGGTGCCCGCCACCGGAGCAGCCCAGGAACCGTGCCAGCCGTAGGCATCGACCGTTGCCTCGGTCGGCCCATACAGGTCATGGCAGGCCAGGCCGGGAATGCGCCGGACGCGATCCCACAACCGCGCCGAGGTCGTCTCCCCGCCCAGGATCAGCTCCGACAGCCCGGCCCGGTCGGCCAGCCCGGCGGCGAGCAGCGCCGCCACGTAAGACGGGGTCCCGTCGACGACGTCGAGCCCGCGCAGCGCAGCCGTGGCGACCATCGCGTCGGGATCGCGGTACTCGTCGATCACGTGCACCTCGTGGCCGTCGAGCATCCACAGCAGCGGATCCCACGACGCGTCGAAGGAGAACGACGTCGTATGGGCCACCCGCAGCGGCCGGCCCAACCGGGTCTGCGCCGGACCGAAAAGCTGACGGCGGTGCGATGCCAGCAATGCCGCCAGCGCCGAGTGCACCACCACCACGCCCTTGGGCCGGCCCGTCGACCCCGAGGTGTAAACGACGTAAGCGGCCGCCCCAGGCCGGATGGGCGCCGATCTCCGTGGTGGCGGTGCTGCCAGGCCGCCAGCCAGCGCGACGATCCCGGCGGGCACCTGATGAGCCAGCTCCGCTGTGGTCAGCACCGTGCTGACGCCGGCGTCGGCGCACAGCGCCTCGATGCGCTCGGTGGGCAGGTCCGGGTCCAGCGGCAGGTACGCCGCACCAGCTTTGAGCACCCCGAAGATGGCCGGGACCATCAGGGCGCGGGGCAGCAGCAGGCCGATCACCGCGCCCGCGCCGGCCACATCGGCCGCGACCCGGTCAGCGGCCGCGTTGACCGCACCGATCGTCAACGACCCGGCCGAGGTCACCAGGGCGGGGACATCCGGCGCGGCGGCGGCGCGGGCCGCCAGCACCTCGACCACCGACGGTTGCGCCGCCACCGGCTCGCCGGTCGCCAGCAGCCGGGCCCGCTCGCCGGGCCGCAAGATCTCGATCCGCGAGACCGGCGTGCCGGGATCGGCCGCCAGGGCTTCCAGGACCAGCAGCAGCCGACCGGCCAGCACCTCGGCGCTTCGCCGGTCGAAAAGATCGCACCGGTACTCCAGCGCGCCGTCCAGGCCGGTGCCGGCCGGACGCTCGGCAAGGTCGAAGGCCAGGTCGAACATGGCCGATGCACTGCCCACGGGGTGGATCTCGGCGGTGAGGTCGGGCCAGCGCACCGGCTCGGCTGCGTGCTGGTAGTTGACCATCACCTGGAACAGCGGGTGATGCCCCGGGTCCCGGGTCGGGTTCAGTGCCTCGACGAGCTGCTCGAAGGGCAGATCCTGGTGCGCGTAGGCGTCCAGCGCCGCCTCCCGCACCCGGTGCAGCAGCTGGGCCACGGTGGGATCACCGGACAGATCCACCCGCAGCACCAGTGTGTTGACGAAGAACCCGACCAGCTCGTCGAGCGCATCATCGGTCCGGCCGGCCACCGGCACACCGATCGGGATGTCGGCACCGGCGCCCAGCCGGGACAGCAGCACGGCCACCGCCGTGTGCGCGAGCATCGGCATGGTCGTTGCGGTGTCGCGGGCCAGCGCCCGCAGCCGCGCCTCGAGCTGCGCATCGATGGCGAACTCGACGGTGTCGCCGGCCGACCCGGCGACCGGTGGGCGCGGCCGGTCGGTCGGCAACCGCAGGCAGTCCGGTGACCCGGCGAGCCGTTGCCGCCAGTAGGCGCGCTGGGCCGCGCCGAGGCTGTCCGGATCGGCCGGGTCGCCCAGCACCCGCTGCTGCCAGGCCACGTAGTCCTGATAGGACACCGGCAACGGGGGGAAGTCGGGTGGCTCGCCGTCGCGGCGCCGGGTGTAGGCGTAGCTGAGATCGCGCAGCAGCGGGCCCATCGACCACTCGTCCAGGGCGATGTGGTGGGCCAGCAGCAGCAGCACGTGGTTGTCGGTGCTGATCTCGAACAGGGTCGGGCGCAGCGGGGCCTCGGTGGCGAGATCGAAGCAGTACCCGGCGGCGGCCGTCAGGTCGGCGCGGATCTCCGCGGGGTCGCTGCGCCTGCGGTGCAGGGTGGGCGGCTCGTCGAGCACCAGCAGCCGGGGGGTCCCGGCGACCTCCAGGTACACCGTGCGCAGCGTCGGATGGCGCGTCGCGACATCGGCCAGGGCGAGCTGCAGCGAACCGCTGTCCAGCGGGCCGGCCAGCCGCACCGCCACCGACACGTTGTAGGTGGGTGCGGGTCCCTCAAGCTGGCACAGGAACCACAACCGCTGCTGCGCGTACGACAGCCCCACCGGCTCCCCGGTCGCGGCGAGCGGCGGCCGGGCCGGACCCGATTCGAGCTCGGGGGCGAGTCCGGCCGGCGTCGGATGGTCGAAGACCGCCCGGATGCCGACCTCGGCGCCCAGCAGTGTCCGGATCCTCGCCGCCAGACGCGCCACCAGCAGGGAATGCCCGCCGAGGTCGAAGAACCGGTCGTCCACGCCGACCGTGCCGGCCGCCAGCCCGAGCACCTCGTCGAACAGCGAGCAGAGGATCTCCTCCGCGGGGCCGCGGGGCACCCGGCCGGTGCCGGTCTCGACCGGGCCCGGATCGGGCAGCGCGGCGCGGTCGAGCTTGCCCGAGGGGGTCAACGGCATGGCGCCGATCGTGACGATCACGGCCGGCACCAGATGGTCCGGCAGCTGATCGCGCGCGTCGCGGCGCAGCGCAGCGCCATCGACGGTGGCGCCGTCGGCCGGGATGACGTAACCGACCAGCCGGCCGGCGTGGGCCACGGCAACCGATCGGGCCACGGTGTGGTGCCGGTCGAGGACGGCCTCGACCTCGCCGGGTTCGACGCGGAATCCGCGGATCTTGATCTGGTCGTCGATGCGGCCCAGGAACTCCAGGTCGCCGTCGCTGTTCACCCGGACCAGATCGCCGGTCCGGTACATCCGGGCACCGGGCGCACCGAAGGGGTCAGTCACGAACCGCTCCGCGGTCATCGCCGGCTGGCCCAGATAGCCGCGGGCCAGGCCCCGGCCGGACAGGTACAGCTCGCCGGCCACACCCGGCGGCACGGGGTCCAGCCAGGGGCCCAGGACGTAGGCGGTCACCTCGGGATCGGGCCGCCCGATCGGGACGGGACCGTCGTGACCCGGCGGGCATTCCCACAGCGTCGCGTTGACGGTGGCTTCGGTGGGCCCGTAGGCGTTGAACATCCGCCGCCCGGGCGACCACCGGCGGGCGATCTCGCCGGGCACCGCCTCGGTGCCGCACAGCAGGGACACCCCCAGCGGCAGCTCGGCGCCGGGCGGCAGCGCCGCGAGCACCGCCGGTGGCAGCGCCAGCTGGGTCACCCCGTTGGCCGCGATGTAGTCACACAGTGCTGGCTCGGCCGCGCGCAGTGCGGCGGGCACCAGCACCAGCCGGCCCCCGGAGCACAGCGCCTGGCACAGCTCCCAGAACGCGAGGTCGAAGCTGAACGAGGCGAAGCCCAGCACCGCGCTGTCCGGCCCGACCCCGAGGCACTGCTCCTGGGTGGCGACGAGCTTGCCGACACCCTCATGGCTGAGCAGCACGCCCTTGGGCCGGCCGGTGGAGCCGGAGGTGTAGACGAGGTAGGCGATGTCGTCGACCGACAGTGGCCGGGTGCGATCGGAATCGGTCGGGTCGGTCACCGGCGCGTCGGGGAACGCTGCCACGCCCGCCAGCTCCAGCACCGGCACCCCGTCCAGCCCGGGAATCCCGGTCAACCCCGTCCCGGTCAGCACGGCGGCCGGCGCCGCATCGTTGGCCATCAGGGCGAGCCGGGCGGGTGGGTAGTCGAGGTCCAGGCACAGGTAGGCCGCGCCCGCCTTCATCACCCCGATCAGCGCGGCGATCAGCTCGACCGACCTGGGCAGGGCCACGGCCACCACCGCACCGGGCCCGATCCCCCGGGCGATCAGCGTGTGCGCCACCCGGTTGGCCACCGCGTTGAGCTCCCCATAACTCAGCCGCGCCTGCTCGCACACCACAGCAGTAGCGTCAGCCCGCTCCCGCACATGCGTCTCAAAAAACTTATTAAAGGTCCAGTAGCCGCGTTCTGGAGACAGAACGCGGTAATCGGGACCTGATAACCGCGTTCTGTCTCCAGAACGCGGTAACCGGGAGACTGGGTGGTGGGGGTCTGCGGTGAGGATGTGGGTGAGGTGGCGGGCGAGATGCTCGGCGGAGTGGGGGGCGAGTAGGGCTGGGCGGTGCGCGATGGTGAAGGTGAGCTGCGGGCCTGGCCGCACTCCCAGCACGAGGGGGTAGTGCGTCGGGTCGGTCCCCGACCCGACGGTGATCACTGGGTCGGTGCCGGTGCGGTCCGCCTCGGGGTAGCTCTCGAAGACGACCAGGGTGTCGAACAGCTCGCCGTGCGGGGTGAGCCGCTGGATGTCCGCCAGCCCGAGGTGGTGGTGATCGAGCAGCGCCGTGGTGGCGTCCTGCACGCGGCGGGCGTTGTCCAGCAGCGAGGCCGCGGCGTCGAGCCGGACCCGCACCGGGACGGTGTTGATGAACAGGCCGATCATGTCCTCGGCGCCGGGCAGGTCGGCGGGGCGACCGGACACCGTCGCGCCGAACACCACGTCGGTCTGCCCGGTGTGCCGGGCGAGTAGCACCGCCCAGGCCGTCTGGACGAGCGTGTTGAGGGTGATGCCGTGCACGCGGGCCAGGCCGGTGAGGGTGGCGGTGGTCTCGGCCAGCAGCTTGACGATCAGCCGCTCCGGCAACGCCGGCTCGGGAGCGTCCCGCCGACCTGGCGCGAGCAGGGTGGGCGCATCGAGACCGGCCAGCGCCGCGGCCCAGGCCTGCTGCGCCGCGGCCCGGTCCCGGCGCGCGAGCCACTGCAGGTAACGGCGGAACGGCGGCGCCGGCGGCAGCTCCCGACCCTGGTAGAGCGCCCTCAGCTCGGCGATCAGGATGGATGAGGACCAGCCGTCGGTGAGCAGGTGGTGCTCGGTGATCATCAGCCGGTGCTGCTCCGGGGCGAGCCGCACCAGGGCCATCCGCATCAGGGGCGGCTCGGCAGGATCGAACCGGCGAGTGTGCTCGGTGGCGGCGAGCTGGTCCAGGGCCGGACCAGGGGCATCGACGCCGGCCAGGTCATCGTCTCGCCACCGCATCCGGACCACCGGCGGGATCACCACGAACGGATCGCCGGACACGCCGCGCCGGAAGCCGGATCGCAGGCTGGGATGGCGGGCCAGCAGCGCATCGGCCGCCGACCGGAGCCGCTGCGGGTCGAGCGGGCCGCGCAGCTCCAGGACGAGCTGCGCGGCGTAGGTGCCGGGGGTCTCTCCCAGCGCCTCGTGATAGAGCAGCCCTGCCTGCAGCGGGGTCAGCGGCCAG
Source organism: Pseudonocardiaceae bacterium (assembly GCA_050699815.1). GTDB lineage: Bacteria > Actinomycetota > Actinomycetes > Mycobacteriales > Pseudonocardiaceae. The sequence continues at coordinate 10,244 of JBOHFT010000009.1, forward strand.
ATGTCCGCGACGTCGCCGGCGCTGTCCACATCGGACTGGGTGAGCGCGACGAGGGGGAAGTCCGACGGGCTGTGCCCACCCGCTCCGCGGCGGCTGCCCTGCGCAGCCAGCGCCTGCAGCGCGCGGGTGAAGGATGCCGCGAGCGCGTCGATCTCGCCGTCGCCGAACAGGTCGTCGATCCAGGTGAAGGTCGCGTGCAGCTGCGGGCCGCCGGGTCCGTCGTGGATCTGGGCGTTGAGCTCGAGGGCGTAGGGCGCCGGCATCTGTGGATCGGCAACTGCTGGGACCGGCTCGTCGGGCAGCGCTTCCCAGGGCTCACCGTCGCCCACAGTGACCCGGCCGTAGTAGTTGACGTTCACCAGCGGGGCAGGCCGGGCACTGAGCCGGGCCCGGCTGTCCGGGTTCAGGTAGCGCAGCAGTCCGTAGTCGGCGCGCCGCCCGGCCGCGGCCACCTGCTCCTTGACCAGGGTCAGCGCCGCACCCGTCGCGACAAGGTCGATCCCGCGCAGGTCGAGTCGGACGGGGTGCTCGGTGGTGAACCAGCCGACGGTGCGGGACAGGTCCATGCTGTCGATGTCGCGGCCGTGGCCCTCGACAGTGACCACCAGGGGGTGGGCGGTGCCGCGGTGCTGGGCGATGGCCAGCACCAGCGCGGTGAGCAGGACCTGCTGGACTCCAGTGTGGAAGGCCGCCGGGATCTGCGTGAGCAGCGGCCGGGTCGCATCGGGTCCCAGCATGACGGTGCGGTCCCGGGTGCCGGCGACCACATCGGCCGGCCCGGGAGCCCGGGCACCCAGCGGGGTGTGGTCGTGGCCGAGGATCTGCTCCCAGAACTCGACCCCGGCAGGATCCACCCCGGCCCGGCCGATCTGGTCGGCATAGCGCAGAAACGACGTGGGGACCGGCGCCAGCCGCGGTGTCCTCCCGTGCCGGATGGCGTCGTGGGCGGTGGCCAGATCCGGGAGCAGGATCCGCCACGACACCCCATCGACGACCAGATGATGGATCGCAAGGAACAGTCGCCCCGACCCAGACCCCGGCCCGGGGTCGAGGAAGACCGCCGCCACCATCACCCCGGCCTCCGGGTCAAGCCGGCCGACCGCTGCGTCTATCTCCCTGTCTATCTCACTGTCGAGCTCGCCATTCAGCGCGTCTGCCACGTCCCGGTCCGCCACGACCCGCAGCAGCCGCGCCACCTCCGTCGCGCCGGGCGGCGGGACCTGGAACGACCAGCCATCGCGCTGCCGGACCAACCGGGCCCGCAGCATGTCGTGGTGGTCGAGCACCGCCCCCAACGCGACGACCAGCTCCGCTCGGGTCATCCCCGGCGGGGTCGTTACCCAGACGGACTGGTGGAACCGCCGGATCGGGCCCCCCAGCTCGCGCGTCCATTCCACCGCTGGCGTGGCGGGCACGGCGCCCTGCCCGGAGTCCGCTGGTGCTGTCTCTGCTGCCGAACCCGCGATCAGGGCCAGCCCGGCCGGTGTCGGGTGCTCGAAGACCTGCCGCGGGGTGAACACCAGCCCCGCCGCCCGAGCCAGGGACACCAACCGGATCAGCAGAATGCTGTCCCCACCCAGGGCGAAGAACCCGTCCTCGGGCGCAACCCGATCCACCCCGAGCAGCTGCGCGAACAACCCGCACAGCACCGCCTCGCGCTCGGTGCGCGCAGCGGTCTCCGTCCCGGTGAACACCGGCGCCGGCAAGGCCGCCCGATCCAACTTCCCCGTTGCCGTCAACGGGAAGGCGTCGAGGGCCACCACCACGGCCGGCATCAGGTGATCCGGTAGCCGCCGGGCCAGGTCGGCCCGGACCCCGGCGGGATCCACCCCCTCGCCCACGAGGTAGCCGACCAGCCGGCCACCCACGGCAACCACCGCCGCCTGCTCCACCCCCGCGAGGTCGAGCAGGGCGGCCTCGATCTCGCCGGGCTCCACCCGTACCCCCCGGACCTTCAGCTGATCGTCAGCCCGGCCGACCAGCGCCAATCGCAGGTCATGGTCGAGCCTGCCCAGATCCCCGGTCCGGTACATCCGCGAACCCGCCGGCCCGAACGGGCACGCCACGAACCGGTCCGCGCTCAGCCCCGGCTGACCCCGGTACCCCCAGGCCAGACCAGCACCCGCCAGGTACACCTCGCCGACCACCCCCGGCGCCACCACACCCAACCGCTCGTCCAGCACGAACACCGCGGTCCCCACCGGCGGGCCCGCCCACGAGCCACTCGCATCCTCATGCCATCCGTAGGCGTCGACCGTCGCCTCCGTCGGCCCGTACAGATCGTGGCGCTGCGCGACGACGGACAGCTCGGCCCACAACCCCGACGGGCACGGCTCACCACCCACCACCACGACAGCCAGACCCGGCAGGTCCAGCCCCGCCGACCGCAGCACCTGCAGGTACGACGGAGTGACATCCAGCACGTCGATGCGCCGCTGCGAGACGTATCCCGCCACCCTGGTGGCGTCCCGGGGCTCGTCGAGCACATGCAGCTCGTGGCCGTCCAGCAGCCACAACACCGGATCCCACGATGCGTCGAAGGAGAACGACGTCGTCTGGGCCACCCGCAACGGGCGGCCCAGACGGGCCCGCGCCGGACCGAACAGCTGCCTGCGGTGCGATGCCAGCAACGACCCCAACGCCGAATGGGGGACCACCACACCCTTGGGTCGCCCCGTGGACCCCGACGTGTAGACGACGTAAGCAGCTGCCTGGGGCCGGACCACTACCGGTGCCAGCGGTGCGGGCGCTGCCCCGCCGCCCACCAGCACGGCGATCCCGTCCGGCACCCGACCGGCCAGCTCCGCGGTCGTCACTACAGCCGCGACCCCGGCATCCGAGCACAGCAGCTCCATCCGCTGGGCCGGCAGATCCGGGTCCAGCACCAGGCACGCCGCACCGGCCTGCCACACCCCAAACACCGCCGGAACCAGCAACGCCCGCGGCAACAACAGCCCCACCACCGCGCCAGCACCGACCGCGCCGGCACCAGTCGCCTCGGCTGCAACCCGGTCCGCGGCCGCGCTCAGCTCCCGCACCGTCAACGGCCCGGCCGAGGTCACCAAAGCCACCGCGTCCGGCTCCTGCGCTACCCGAGCCGCCAGCACCTCGACCACAGTGCTCTCAGCCAGCTGTTCCGGGCCGGCCACCAGCTGGGCGTGTTCCTCGGCGCTCAGCACGGCGATCTGGGACAGCCGCTGGTGCGGATTAGCCAGGACCGACTCCAGCACCCGGATCAGGCGCTGGGCCAGCGCCTGCGCGCTGCGCAGGTCGAACAGCGCGGTCGCATACTCCAGCACCCCGTGCAGACCCGCGCTGCTCTCGACGAAGTCGACGGACAGGTCGAACTTGGCAGTCGGCATCGGCACACCGAGCTCGTCTCCCCGCAGGTCGGGCAGGTCGAGCCGGACCGGCTCGCGGTGCTCGTAGGCGACCATCACCTGAAACAGCGGGTGCCGGCCGGGATGGCGGGGCGGGTTCAGCGCGTCGACGACCTGCTCGAAAGGCAGATCCTGGTGCGCGTAGGCGCCCAGCGCCACGTCCCGGACCCGGCCGAGCAGCTGGGTCATGCTCGGGTCACCGGACAGGTCCATGCGCAACACCAGCGTGTTGACGAAGAACCCGACCAGCCCGTCGAGCGCGCCGTCGGCCCGCCCGGCCACCGGCACACCGATCGGGATGTCCGTGCCCGCGCCCAGCCGTGACAGCAGCACCGCCACCACGGCGTGGGCCACCATGGCCGGCGTCGTGCCGGTCTCGCGGGCCACTGCCCGCAGCCGCCGGGTGAGCTCCGCGCCGATGGTGAGCTCGACGGTGCCACCGCCGTGACCGGAGTGGCGGGGGCGGGGCCGGTCGGTCGGCAGCACGAGCTCCTCGGGAGCACCGTCCAAGGTGGCTTTCCAGTAGGCCAGCTGGGTTGCGGCCAGGCTCGAGGGGTCGTCCGCAGCCGAGAGGAGCCGACGCTGCCACAGCGTGTAGTCGGCGTAGCGGACCGGCAGGGGTGCCCATTCGGGTTCCGCGCCTTCCAGGCGGGCGCGATAGGCCAAGGAAAGATCATCGAACAGTGGCCCGACCGAGGCGCCGTCACCGGCGATGTGATGCACTGTGAGCAGCAGGACATGGTGGTGGCGCCCCAGCCGGAACAGGTCGGCCCGCACCGGGGGTTCGCGCTCCAGGGCGAATCCGCGGGCCGCCGCGGCCTGCAGCTGCGCGTCGAGCCGGTCTTCGTCGATCTCGCTGTCGGTGCACGAGATCTCCGCGCCGGGGCCGAGCACCTGCTGGTGTGCGGTGCCGTCCTGTTCCGGGAAGACCGTCCGCAACGGTTCGTGGCGGACCACCACGTCGGTTATCGCCTCGCGCAACGCCACCACGTCCAGCTTTCCGGTCAGCCGTAGTGCCAACGGGATGTGGTAGGTCGGCGAGGGCCCCTCGAGCCGGTGCAGGAACCACAACCGGGTCTGGGCGAACGACAACGGAAGCGCGCCCTCATGGGCTATCGGCGTCAGCGCCGGACGCTGCGGACCGGCACCCAACCCCAGCCGCCCCACCAGCCCCGCCGGGGTGGGATGGTCGAACACGTCGCGGAACTGCACCTCGGCGCCGAGGGCTTCCCGGATCCGGGTCAGCAGCCGTGCCGCGAGCAGGGAGTGCCCGCCCAGCTCGAAGAAGTGGTCGTGCACGCCGACCTCGGGCAGCCCCAGCAGCTCGGCGAACAGCCCGCAGAGGATCTGCTCCTGCGGAGACGCCGCACTGCGGCCGGGGGCCGGGGCCGCCCGGGGGCCGGGTTCGGGGAGCGCGGCGGCATCCAGCTTCCCGTTGCTGGTCAGCGGCAGCGCACTGATCGTCACCAAGGCTGCGGGCACCAGGTAGTCGGGGAGCTCCTGGGCCAGGTCGGCGCGCAGTCTCGCCGCCAGCGCGCCGCTGCCGCGCTCGGCTGCCGGGCTGTTGGCGTACTGCGCCAGCGGTGCATTGCGCGCCACCGGGACATCAACGTCGCTGACGGGTTGCCGCTGGCCGGTCATGAACACCGCATCGAAGGTGCCGTCCGACGAGCAGGTGGTGTACAGCTGGTACCCGAGCTCGGTCGCCAGCGTGTGCAGGTCCTCGGGGTCGGCCGCGCCGGTGGCCGCAGTGTGCAGCACGCGCGCGGCGTCGGCGCCCAGGCCCGCGTCCAGGGCCTGCATCGCCGCGATCTCACCGGCCGCCCTGGCATCCGGGATCTCTGGTATCCGCACGCGATCCGGGCGGTCGTCCAGGCGAGCCCGGAGGCCGGCGAGCCCGGCCCAGGACAGGGCTGGCGTGTCGGCGAGCGAGACCGTCGGGCCGGTGTGCAGCACGACGTCGTAGCGGTGCCGGGTCAGCTCGTTGTGGTGACGCCCGCGCTTGGTCCGCAGGCACACAGCTGGCTTCACCGGGATCCCGCCGATGCTCTCGGCCAGCGCGGCGAAGTAGTCCGGGTCGACCAGCAGCTCCTGCTCCCTCGACATACCGCGCTCGACGGCCGCTCGGATCCGGTCCGGGTCGGTATCACCCTGGTGTGCATCAACCTGGTGCAGCGCGATCGCGGTCCGGAAGCGGCGGAACTGCCGCAGGTTGCGGACGTCGCCGACGAACACCGCCCCGCCGGGCGCCAGCAGCCCGACCGCGTTCGTGAGCACCTCGGTGAGGTAGCCGACGCTGGGAAAGTACTGGATCACCGAGTTGACGACGACGGTGTCGAAGAACCCCTGTGGAAGGCCGGCTAGCCCGTGCGCCGGTTGGCAGCGCAGCTCCACCCGGCCGCGCAACGTCTCGTCTGCGGCTACCCCCGCGCGCAGCTTGTCGATCACCGGTGCGGGGAAGTCGGTGCCCCAGTAGGCGTCGCAGTGCGGGGCGAGCTCGGCCATCAGGATCCCGGTGCCCACCCCGATCTCCAGGATCCGCGCCGGTCGCAGCTCCCGGATCCGGTCCACGGTGGCCTGTCGCCACTCGGCAAGCTGCCCGGGGGGGATCGGCCGGCCGTCGTAGCTGGAGTCCCACCCGGCGAAGCTCCCGATGAACGAGTCGGTGGGGATCCGGGCGTACTCAGCGTCGCGGAGCTGCTGCCACTGCTCCAGCTGCGCGCGCTCGGCCACCGCCAGCGCCTGGCCGGTGAGCTCGGCAGGCACCACGTATCCGACCAGCCGCCTGCTCGCCCCGTCCCCTCGGGCCACCACGGCCGCCTGCGAGACCTGCGGGTCAGCGCGCAGGACCGCTTCGATCTCGCGGGGCTCGATCCGGACTCCGCGGATCTTGACCTGATCGTCGGCCCGGCCCAGCAGCGACAGCAGGCCGTGCCCGTCTACCCGGGCGAGGTCACCGGTGCGGTACATCCGCGATCCGGGTGCCCCGGATGGGCAGGCGACGAATCGCTCGGCGGTCAGCGCCGGCCGGCCGTGATAGCCCCGGGCGATCCCGGGGCCGGCCAGGTAGAGCTCACCGGCGGGCACCGGTCGCAGCGCCGCATCGAGGACACCGACCGTGGTGTCGAGCACTGGTGCGGCCCAGGTTCGGCCGGCCGAGATGTGCCACCCGTAGGCATCGACGCCTGCCTCGGTGGGCCCGTAGAGGTCGTGCGCCGCGGCGCGGCGCGCCGCCAGGTCGGCCCACAGCGGTCCGGGCACCGGCTCCCCGCCGACCACCACCACGCTGGGCGAGTCCGGCTCGTCGAACAGCCCGGCGGCGCCGAGCGCGGCCACATAGGACGGTGTGCCGTCCACGACATCGATGCCGTGCGCCAGCATCTCGGCGGTCGCCGCCCGGGGGTCGCGGTAGTCGTCGACCACATGGCAGGTGGCCCCGCCGAGCATCCACAGCAGCGGATCCCAGGCGGCGTCGAAGGAGAACGACGTCGTGTGCGCCACCCGCGCCGGGCGCCCCAGCCGCTCGTGCGCGGGGCTGATCAGCTGCTCCAGGTGCGACCGGAGCAGGTTGAGCAGCGCCCGGTGCTCGACCAGCACTCCCTTGGGCCGGCCGGTGGTCCCGGAGGTGTAGCTCAGGTAGGCGGCGCAGTCCCCCGATGCGATCAGCCCCTGCGGCACTGTGGGTGGCTGATCGGCGATCCGGCGGTGGACCTCGGGATCGTCGAGCAGGACTCGCTGCACCCTGGCCGGGCAGCGGTCGAGGACGTCGCGCTCGGTCAGCACCACTGCGGCGCCGGCGTCGGAGACCAGGAAGTCGAGCCGCCGCGGCGGGAGCCCCGGATCCAGCGGGAGGCACACGCCGCCGGCCCCGAGCACCGCGAGCATGGCCGGCACCATCGAGCGCCGCGGCAGCAGCAAGCCGACGACGGTCTCGGGCCCGACCCCGCTCGCGGCCAGGTGCCGGGCGAGCCGGCCTACCTGCTCGGTCAGTTCTCCGACGGTGAGCGGACCCGCACATCCGGCCAGCGCGATCGCGTCGGCGTGGTCGTCAGCGTGAGCCACCAGCAGGTCAAGCACGCTGTGCGGCCAGGCTCGCTGCGGCACTTTTTCTCCCATAATATCCGTTTTATGCGGTTGGCTAGACAGCCCGTTGGGCTGCCTGCCCTGGCCAGCGGGCAGGCAGCCCAACGGGTCACGGTTGCGCTACTTACTGGATGAATGGCTCGCAGCTGGGAGCATTAAGCTCGGTGTCGTTGCCAGGGCCACCGACACACTGGTCGTTGCCGTCGCCGCCGTCGATGCCGTCGCCGCCGGGGCCGGCGTTGACGTGGTCGTTACCGGGTCCGGCCAGGATCCGGGCCTCGTCGCCGGCACCGGTGCTGATGGTGTCGTTGCCGCCGCCGATCGGAGCGATCGTCGACCGGTTGAAGTTGTCCCCGGCGATGATGTTGCGCGGGATGGCGCCCGGTGGGGTGCTGCCCTGGCCGTCCTGCGCGTCACCGAGGGTGATCCGGTCGTTGCCGCGGTTGCGGGAGTTCGACGCGCCGTTGCTGTAGTGGTCGCCGGTCACGAACAGGGTGCCCTGGTCGGGGCCGTTGATCGTGTCGTTGCCGCCCCTGCCGTCGGCCAGCACATCGGCGAAGTGGTCACCGAGGAGACTTTGGGCGCGACCAAGGGTCTTGGTGATCACGTCGTTGCCGCCGTCGCCGAGCACGGTGCCGCCGTTGCCGTTCTCGGTGCGAGAGATGTGGTCACCAACGAGGTCGTCACGGTCACCACCGGTCTCGGTGATCCAGTCGTTGCCGCCGTTGCCGCTGACGTTGCCGCCTTCGAGGGTGTCGTGGTCACCAATCAGCAGGTCACCGTCGCCGCCACCGTCGGACAGTGTGTCGTTGCCGCCGTTGCCGGTGACGTTGCCCAGTTCACCGGCGACGTGGTCGCCGATGAGGACGTCGCCGATCAGTCCCGGGGGCGGGACGGGCGGGCCGGTGTCGCTGGACACGTCGGTGATGATGTCGTTGCCGCCGTTAGCGGTGATCGAGCCGTCGTCGGTGTCGTGGTCGCCCACCAGCAGGTCGTTGCCCGGGCCGCCTTCGATGACGTCGTTGCCCGGCCGATCGGTGATGTCACCCGCCTCGGTGGCGATGTCGCCGACGGCCAGGTCGTCGCCGTCGCCGGCGTCGATCTTGTCGTTGCCCAGCCCGCCGCGCAGGTCGTCGTCGCCGTCGAGGCCGCAGATGAGGTCGTTGCCACCCAGGCCCTCGATGGTGTCGTCATCATCGGTACCGATGATGACGTCGTTGCCGGGGGTGCCGGTGACGAGGTTGGGGCTGCCTGGGGTGAAGGTCGTCCCGGGCGTTGCGGGCTGACCGAAGCACAGCGGCACCTGTGCGCTCGCCGACGTCGCGGCGGCGACACCGGCGGCGAGCACCACCGCGGCCACCACCGCCGCGCGGACCTGAGCCCGCCTGGATGTAGCCAACATTGCTGATGAACCCCTTTCGCTGGACCAAGCGACCCGTGGACCAGGCGATCCGCCCAGAGCGCGGCGCGACGCCGCGGGGCGTGGTGGTCGCCTGGCAGTGCTGCTCAGTGACCCCGACCCAGGAGAATCTAGCCTAATTTGTCTGCTTTAACACTATATGTTAACTTTATCCCAAATAGTGAGATAAATACGTTCTCGGCGGTGGCCAGACAGCCTGTTGGGCCGCCTGGCCTGGACAGCAGGCAGGCAGCCCAACGGGTCTCGGTCCTTACTGGATGAACGGCTCGCAGCTGGGAGCGTTGAGCTCGATGTCGGCGCCCGGGCCGCTGGAGCAGATATCGCGTCCAAGGCCGCCGTCGATCCCGTCGTTGCCGGGTCCGGCATTGACGATGTCGTCGCCGGCTCCGGCCAGGATGCGAGCTTCGTCACCGTCACCGGTTGTGATGACGTCCCTGGCGCCATTGGCTGGCGGAGCGCCGTCCGTCGAGATGGTGAAGTTGTCACCGGCGACGACGTTGCGCGTCGTGATGTTCTGGTTGTTGGTGACGCCGATGCCGTCCTGGCCGCCGCCGAGCGTGATCGTGTCCGTTCCGCTGTTGGGGAAGTTCGACGCAAGGGTGCTCACGTGGTCGCCGACCACGGTCCTGGTGCCCCGGGTGGGGCCGCCCGGGGTCGAGTTGGGGCTGGCCACGTTGGGGCCGATGATGATGTCGTTGCCGCCCGTGCCGTTGGCCACCTTGCCGACGAAGTGGTCCCCGACGAGGCGGTTGGCGAGACCGGCAGGCTTGGTGATCAGGTCGTTGCCGCCGTCACCGGTCACGGTGCCGCCGACGGTCCCCTGATTCGCGGCGGCGGCGCGGTGGTCGCCGTAGATGTTGTCATTCACACCGCTGGCGTCCACGAGCCTGTCAGCAGCGCCGCTGCCGGTGATGTCGCCGCCCTCGGTGGTGTAGTTGTCACCGTTCAGCAGGTCATTGTCGCCGCCACTGTCGACTATCGAGTCGCTGCCGCCGTTGCCGGTGACATGGCCGTTGAGCTCACCGGCATAGCTGTCGCCGACGAGGACGTCGCCGACCAAGTCCTGATCGTCCGAGGGCGGACCGACCGTGCTGGAGCTGTCGGTGATGATGTCGTTGCCGCCGTTACCGAAGATGGAGCCGTTGTCGTTGTCGTGGTCGCCCACCACCAGGTCGTCGCCCGGACCACCTTCGAGGATGTCGTTGCCCCCGTTGATGGGGGCGGCGGGGGTGCCGATGTCAACCCCAGGCCCCCCCGGATCCCCCGCGTCCTCTTGGACGAGGTCGCCGGCGATCAGGTCGGTGCCATCCCCGCCGTCGATCTTGTCGTTGCCCAGCCCCCCACGCAGGTCGTCGTCGCCATCGAGGCCGCAGATGATGTCGTCGCCCCCCAGGCCATCAATGAGATCATCATCGCTGGTACCGATGATGATGTCAGGGCCAGGGGTACCGATGAAGTACATGTCAAAATCGGCGCTATAACCGTCGGGGGCCACGTCAGAGCCCGTGACTGTCGACGTCCCGGAGCACGCCAGCTGCGCGCTCGCCGACGTCGCGGTGGCAACACCGGTGGCGAGCACCGCGGCGGCCACCACCGCTAACCGGATCTGAGTCCGTCTGGATATTGCTGACATTGCTGAAGGCACCTTTCGCTGGACCAGGCGATCCGGCCGCAACGTCACGCTGCGCAGCGTTGCGATCGCCTAGCGGTGATGTTCAGTGGACCCCGACCCAGGGAAGGCTAACCTTAAATGTCTGATTTATCACTATAAAGTAATATTTATCCCATATAGTAAGATGTGTACGATTATTTTACGCAACGTCGCGATTGGCGTACGCGCCGAACACCTCGGCTCCAGGCGTTGCGACACGGCCCGTCGATGACCGGAGCCGACGCGCAACCGGGAGCGTTCTCGGCAGGTAGCCGGACAGCCCGTTGGGCTGCCTGCTCCGGCCAGCGGGCAGGCAGCCCAACGGGGTCTCGGTGGTACAGGGCGCGCCGGCGTCGATACGCCGCTAGGGGACGTTGAGCGTCGCCTCGCAGGCGACCGCGGTGTTGTCGCCGGGGCCACCGTCACACCGGTCGTTGCCATCGCCGCCGTCGATACCGTCGTCACCGGGGCCGGCGTCGACGTTGTCGTTGCCGGGTCCGGCCAGGATGAGGACTTCGTTGCCATCACCGGTGCGGATCAGGTCATTGCCCCCGCCGACCGGGGGGTTCGCCGATTCGTTGATGTTGTCACCGGCGACCACAGCCGCAGAGAAGGGGCTCACACCGTCCGGGGCATCGCCGAGAGTGATCAGATCACTGCCGCTGTTGCGGGAGTTGGTCGCACTGTCGACGGCATCGAGGCCGTAGTGGTCGCCAGTCACGGTGCCGGTGCCCCCATCGGGACCGTTGATCCTGTCGTTTCCGCCCTTGCCGTCGGCCAGCAGGCTGGCGGCGTGGTCACCGATCATCCAGGAGGCGTGGCCGGTGGTCTTGGTGACGACGTCGTTGCCGGCGTCACCGATCACCGTCCCGCCGTTGCCACCTACCTCGAAGGAGACGTGGTCACCGAAGAGGAAGGACACCTCGCCGCCGACCTCGGTGATCTTGTCGTTGCCGCCCCTGCCGCTGACGTTGCCACCCTCGACGGCAGTGTGGTCACCGACCATGATGTCGTTCTCCCCGCCACCGTCGAACAGCGTGTCGTTGCCGCCGTTGCCGGTGACGCCGCCGTCCACGCCGGAAATGTTGTCACCGACGAATAAGTCACCGATCGCGTCCGGCTCGGTGCTGTTGGACACGTCGGTGAGGACGTCGTTACCGCCGTTGGCCGTGATGGAGCCGACGTCGGTGCTGTGGTCGCCCACCACCAGGTCCTCGCCCGGGCCGCCTTCGAGGACGTCATTGCCCGGCCGCTCGGTGATGTCACCCTCCAGGAGGGAGACATCACCGACGACCACGTCGTTTCCGTCGCCGCCGTCCATCTTGTCGTTGCCCGACCCCCCGCTCAGGTCGTCGAAACCGCCGAGGCCACAGATGCGGTCATTGCCACCCAGACCATCGATGCGGTCGTCCTCACCGGCACCGATGATCACGTCGTTGCCGTCAGTGCCGGTGTAGATGCGGTCGTACTCACCAGTGGGGTCGAGCTCAAAGTCCGTGATCGTCGCCGTCGCGCCGAAGCACAGCTCGCCCTGCGCGCTCGCCGACGTCGCGGTGGCAACACCGGCGGCGAGCACCGCCGCGGCCACCACCGCCGCGCGGACCTGAGTCCGCCTGGATATAAGCAACATTGCTGAAGGGCACCTTTCGCTGGGACCACGCGACCCGTCCTCCAGCGCAGCGTCACGCTGCGCAGCGCTGCGGTCGCCTGGCGGTGATGTTCAGTGACCCCGACCCAGGACAGGCTAACCTAAAATGTCTGATTTAATACTATATGGTGCATTAATCCCATATAATGAGATGTACATGATTATTTTACGGCGTCGCAACCCGCGGACGCGTCAAACCAAGGACTCATAGTAGCGGTTTGATGACTCATCGCAGCAGTCGGCGGCTCAAGTCGTGACGGCGTAACACCGATCACACCGGCGGCGATGAGACGGGAGACCCGCTTAAGGTCTCATCGAGGTTCGCAGTCGTTCAGGATCCATGCAGTTTCGGCAAACACAAGGAGAGAAGATGCCCAGGGTCGCCAACTATGCAATTCTCGTTGATGCTGACAGCGATTTTGAGCTAGATGCAGAGCATCTTCAGCAGGATTTAATCTTCAGCCTGCCGAGCGGTGCCCAGCCAGCTGGCGCCGTCCTCGCTTTTGTGGTCAACACCATTGAGCCGAAATTCGGTTTCCAGATCCTGGTCAACGACGTTTTACAATTCACCGCTGATGTCCCCGGCGACGCGTTTCACTCCCTCCATGAGGTCATCGGAGGGCTGCAGATCGGCCCTAATAAAATCGTTTTCCGGCACCTGAATGGAACCCTTGAAATTTCAGGTGTGATCCTATGGTTCCAGCAGGACATCTAGCGACCAAGGATCGCTAGGGCTCCATCGACGCGGTGCAGGCGTGCGGGATGGGGGCCGCACCCGCCAGTAACGGATTGGGGCTGGTGGCGGCCGCCTCGCTGTCAGCCACCGGAGCTGGGGCGGAACCGGGAGCGGGCCCGGCGCAGCGATACCGCCAGCGCCAGCCACACCAGCGCGAACAGCGCCCAGCCGACCCCGTCACCCGAGCCGAGCAGCGCGGGGATGCTGAGCAGCGCGGCCGCGCCGACCGCGAGCAGGATGCCGACGGCCACCGCGCCGTCGTCGACCAGCAGGCCGAACGCCTCGCGCCCCGCGGTCACGACGGCCTTGAGCACCGCGCTCACCGCGACACCGCCAGATCAGCGGGGCGGCGCAGCCACCACACGCCCAGCCGGGACAGCGCCAGCGTGACGGCGAGCAGGTAGCCTAGCGCGGCGGCGCCACCGGTCCACGCCACGCCGAGCCCCTCCGCGGTCCAGTACACCCCGAAGGTGACCAGCATCGCGCCGACGGCGTACTTGAGGGTGTTCTCCGGGACCCGGGTCAGCGGCCGGCGCAGCACCGTGCCGACCGCGACAACCAGCAGCAGGGCAGCTCCGGCACCGATGGTGGGCGCAGCGTAGCCGTCGCCGGTGGCGCCAAGGGTGAGCACGATGAACGCCACCTCCACACCTTCGAGGAACACGCCCTTGCCACTGACGGCGAACCCGGCCCAGTCGAACCCCCGGGCCTGGCGGGTCCGGCCGAGCGCGTCGACCTCCGCAGTGAAGGCGGCCGACTCGTCGTGCTTGGCGATCAGCCCAGCCGACCGCAGCATGGCCTTGCGCAGCCACCGGCCGCCGAACAGCAGCAGCAGGGTCCCGATGACCAGCAGCAGCACCCGCTCATCGACCCGCTCGAGCAGCCCCGGCCCGAACGCGATCAGCAGCCCGGCCAGTGCAAGGGTCGCGGTTGCCGCGCCGGCCAGCGCGGCCCGCCAGCCGCGGCTGGTGCCTACCGCGAGCACGATCGTGAACGCCTCGACGAACTCCACCAGCGAGGCCAGAAAGGCGGGCAGTGCCACCGTCAGCAGGTTGACCACAGGCTGAGGGTAGGCTTCGCTACGTCAAAACTTCAAGAGTTAGTAAAAGAGTAGTAAATGATTCATCGTGCCGCTGACCGGATCGCCGCCGAGCTGGGCGGCCTCACGCCGGCCCAGCGCAAGGTCGCCCGGTTCTTCACCGAGCACGCCGCCCAGCTGGGATTCTTCTCCGCCGCGGAGATCGCGGCCCGGCTGGACACCAGCGACGCCACCGTCGTGCGCACCGCCCAGACTCTGGGCTACCGCGGCCTGGCCGATCTCAAGCGTGCCCTGTTTGCCGACACACCACCGCCGGAGCCCACCCCGATCGCCCGGCTGGGCGCCACCTTGCGGCACGCGACGACGCCGGCCGAGGTGCTCGACCACGTGCTGAACGCGCACCAGGCCGCGCTGCACACCGCCCGGGCACACCTCGACGAGCGTTTCCCGGCCGCGGTGGCGCTGTTGGCGGCCGCTGACCGGATCGTGCTCAGCGGCACCGGACCCTCAGCTGCCGTCGCGCACTACGCCGCGGTGCTCCTCGGCCGGGTGGGCCGCCCGGCGGCCACGATCACTGCCACCGGGGTGTCGATGGCCGATCAGGCCCTGCAGCTGCGCCACGGCGACGTGCTGCTGCTGCTGGCCTACACCCGCCTGCACACCCACGCCGCCGTCCTGCTCGACCTGGCCCGGCACCGGCAGATCCCCGTCTTACTGGTCACCGACGTGCTAGCCGATGTCGATGGCGTGGACCTCGCGCTCACCTGCCCGCGCGGCCTGCCCGGCGAGCAGTCCAGCCATGCCGTCACCGTCTTGCTGCTCGAAGCCATCGCGGTCGCACTGGCCGCCGCCGACCGCTCCCGCGCCAGCACTGCCCTGCGCGAGCTCAACCGGCTGCGCGGCAAGCTGCTCGGCACCCCCGCCGACGTCGACGCACCCGACGGAGAGCCCCGCTAGTCCCCGCCAGGGAACCTCATCACAGAAGTCACCAGATCGACTCGATCAGGTGACTAGAGTGACATCACGATAGGATTACATCTATCTAAAATTTGACTAAATTTGATGATTAGGGGATAATTTAGGTTCTCCTTACCTCAATCAGGTGAGGTAGTCCTAGACGAGAGGCCGTGTCGGAGCGGGGAGGTGGCCGTCTCACTAGCTGATCACCAAAGGAGACCGCATGCCACCGCGCACCACCTCCGCCGCCCCGCATAACGACCTCACCCGCCGCCGGTTCCTGCTCGCCGGGGCGGCAGCAGGGCTGCTCACCGCCTGCTCCGGAAGCGGTACAGACGGTGCCAGCCCGCCGTCCGCGACACCAAAGTCCGATTGGAGCTTTACCGATGATCGGGGCGTCGCAGTCACACTCCCCAAGCCCCCAGAACGGATCGTTGCCTATATCGGCACCGCAGCCGTCCTGTGGGACTTCGGGGTACGCCCGATCGGAGTATTCGGCCCGCAGCGCCAGGATGATGGGAAGCCGGAGCCGGCGGCCGGAAGGGTAGACCTTGAGGCGGTCAAATCCGCCGGTGAAGACTTCGAAGGAGTCAATCTTGAGCTTCTCACCGCCTTGAAGCCAGACCTGGTAGTGACTGCCCTCGTGGCCAAAGATACCTTCCAGGTGATCCCCGAGGAACAGCTCGGGGAAATCGGCCGCATCGCCAAGCTGGTGGCCGTCCAGGCGTACGGCAAACCCGCCACCGAGATCATCACCGGCCACGAGCGGCTCGCCGCCGCGCTCGGGGCCGACCCCCAGTCGGCAGCGGTGCAGCAGGCTCGCACGGAGCTGACCACGGCGTCCGAGGCACTCCGAACGGCCATCCGGGACAAGCCAGGAATCCTGGCGATCTTCACCAATGCCGTGACCGAAGGGCTGTTCGTCGCCAAGGCCGGAGACTTCCCCGACCTTCTGGAATACCAGCGGCTCGGTCTTGACATCGTCAAGGCGGGCGGCGAAGACGGATACTTCGAGCTGCTCAGCTGGGAAAACGCGAACAAATACAAGGCCGACCTGATCCTGCACGATGAGCGGTCCAATAGCCTGCAGCCCGACGAGCTCGCGGCCGACTACCCGACCTGGGGTAAACTGCCCGCGGTGAAAGCAGGTCAGGTTCGCCGCTGGAACGCCGAACCCGTGTTCAGCTACCAGGGCTTCAGGGCAGCGGTCACCCAGCTTGCCGAGGACATCCGTGGTGCCCGGGCGGACGTGGTGTGAGGCTCAGCGGTGGCGGCGGGTGTCGGACCAGGCCTCCCACAATGCGGCGTAGCGGCCACCGGCGGTGACGAGCTCGGCGTGGGTGCCGGTCTCCACAACGCGCCCGGCGTCCAGCACGACGATGCGGTCGGCGGTGGCGGCCTGGGTGAGCCGGTGCGCGACGACGAGCCCGGTCCGTCCCGCCAGCGCCCGCGTGGCGGCGGCCTCCAGGACCCGGGCACCGGCACTGCCTGCCTCGGCGGTGGCCTCGTCCAGGATGGCCACGGACGGGTCGGCGAGGACCAGGCGGGCCAGCGCCAGCTGCTGAGCCTGGGTGACGGTGAGCCGGTGCCCGCCCTCGCCGACCACCGTGGCCAGCCCGTCGGGCAGTGCCTGCGCCCAGTCCAGCGCGCCGACCTGGTCGAGTGCGGCGCGGAGCTCCTCGTCGGTGGCCGCCGGCGCAGCTAACCGCAGATCGTCGGTGAGCGGGCCGGCGAAGACGTGCACCTCCTGGGTGATCAGCGCGACAACCCGCCGGGTACCGGCCGAGCCGAGCTCGTCCAGGGCAACCCCACCGAGGCTGATCGAGCCGCCGGTCGGGCGGTGAATTCCGGCGATCAGCTTGGCCAGGGTGGTCTTGCCCGCGCCGCTGGCGCCGACCAGCGCGACGCGCTCGGTCGGGCCGATGTCCACGTCGACACCACGGAGCACGGGGTGACCGGGCAGGTAGGCGTAGTCGACATGGGCCACCTTGACCGAGCTGTCCAGCGGCGCCTCCGGGTGCCGTGGCTCGGCACGGCCCGGCAGGTCGGCGACGCCGACCAGCCGGCCCAGGCTGGCCGCGGCAGCCTGGGCGTCGTCGACGAGCGAGAGTGCGCCGATGATCGGGTCGAACAGGCTATGGAAGTACAGCGCGGCGGCGGTCGCGGTGCCGAGCCCGACGATGTTGTTGTCGACCAGCAGGAACCCGGTTATCAGGACGGCGGACAGGCCGATGAACTCCGCGAGGTTGAGCCGGGCGTAGAACCTCGTCACCAGCATGATGCCGCGGATAACCAGGTCGACCGCGGCCAGCGAGCGCCGGGTCACCCGGCCGACGTGGGCGTCCGCGATCCGGTAGGCCCGCACGGTCCGGGCGCCGCCGATGGTGTCCAGCAGCTGCTGCTGCTGAGCACCCACCGCCACCCGCTGGCTGGCGTACAGCGGGAGGGCACGGCGGACGTACCACCGCGCGGTATGCAGCTGCAGCGGCACCACCAGCGCCGCCACCAGCAGGAACCGCCAGTCCAGCAGCGCCATCGCGCCCAGGGTCAACACGATGGCCAGCACCGAGCGGACCAGCTCCGGCAACGCGTCGCGCACCCCGTCCGCGATCACCCTGACGTCGCCGGTCACCCGCGAGGTGAGGTCGCCCGAGCCGGCTCGCTCCACCTGCTCGAGGGGGAGCATCAGGGCCCGTTCCACGAACCGCTCCCGCAGCTGCGCGAGCACGCCCTCGCCGAGCCGGGCGATGAGAGAGACCCCGACCGCGGTCAGCGCTCCCGTGACGACCGCGGCCAACGCCAGCGCGACGACCGGCGCGGTGATCGAATCGGCGCCGCGGCGCTGCACGACGAGGTCGACGATGTAGCCGAGCAGCGGCGCGGTGACCAGACTGACGGCAGTCGCGCTGACCAGCACGGTGCACGCGCCAATGGCTAACCACCGCTGCGGGCGCAGCAGCTCGCGGACCACTGCCCAGGTCCTGGCCCCGGTCGCGATGGGCAGCAGTTCCCGTTCCAGCGGTTCGGTCACCTCAGCACCGCCGCGCGGTAGCTGTCGTGCTCGTGGACGAGATCGGCGTGCTTGCCCTCAAGGATCACCGTTGCGCCGTCGAGCACCACCACCCGGTCGGTCACCGCCAATAGAGCGGGACTGGTGGTCACCATGATCGTGGTGCGCCCTCGGCGGAGCTGCCTGATCTCGGCGGCGATCATGGCCTCGGTCACCGCGTCGACGGCCGTGGTCGGGTCGTGTAACAGCAGTACTGGTGGGTCGGTGGCCAGCGCTCGAGCCAGCGCGACCCGCTGGCGTTGCCCGCCGGACAGTGACTGGCCACGCTCGGAGATGACGGTGTCGATGCCGTGCGGCAGGCTCCGCGCCACCTCGTCGACCGCGGCGGCCGACAGCGCCCGTTCGACATCGCTGTTGCGGCCTGCGCCGGTGTTGTTGCCTGCACTGGCGTTCTTGCCAGCGAGAGGAACCGCGGCCGTGACGTTGTCGATCACACTGCCCTCGAACAGGTCGGCGTCATGCGCGGCCACCAGGATCGCGGCCCGCACAGCGCCGGGATCCAGCTCCGAGATCGCCACGCCGTCCAGCTCCACCGAGCCCGCCGCGGGGTCAGCGTCGCGGCCAAGGCATTCCAGCAGTGCGGTCGCGGCTGCCGGGGACGGTGTCACCACACCGACCAGTTCGCCTGGGATGATGTCGAAGCTCATCGCACGCAGCGCGGCGTGCGAGACACCGCGCAACCGGATCCAACCCCGGATCGGATCCGGGAGCTGCGCGGTGCCTGATGTCACCGCAGCGGGTGCGGCCAGCACGGAGGCGACCCGGGTCGCGGAGGCCCGCGCTTGGGCAAGCTCGCTGTTGACAGCGGCGAAAACCGACAGTGGGCCCAGCAGGAACTGGGCCAGGCCCACCGCGGTGACCAAGCCACCGATGCCGATGTCTCCCTGTGCGGCGAGCCGGCCGCCGACCAGCGCGATGATGGCGATGAGGACACCGGTGAGCGCGAGGAGGGCGCCGTCGTGCCAGGCAAGCATGCGGGCCGACCGCAAGGTGGCCACCAGCGAGTCCTGGCTGGTGCGGCGATAGCGGGCCACCGCGGCGGCCTCGGCGCCGATGCCCTTGAGCACCCGCAGCCCGGTGACCAGGTCGGCGGCAGTACCGGAGGCGTGTCCGGCGCGTTCTTGCTCGAGCTCGGCACGCCGTTGCAGCGGGATGCCCAGCAGGTGGGCCAGTCCCAGCAGTGGCGGGGTGCCCAGTAGCACGAGCAGACCGAGCGGGACCGATACGGTCAGCAAGGCCACCGCGCTGACCAGCAGCCCGGCCAGCGCGGCGATCGCGGTGGGTAGCGCGAGGTTCACCGCACCCACCCGTTTGGCGTCCTCGGTGGCGATGTTCACCAGCGCACCGGACAGCCGCCCGGTCTCGGCGCCACCCCGGGGATCGAGAACCCGGCTGGTCAGCTGGACCCGGATCTCGTGCGCGGCCTGTTCGGCGGCCCGTTCCGCGGCGCGCGCGGAGAAACGGAAGCTGTAGGACAGCACGACGAACACCACCGCCAGCGCCGCGATCCACCAGATCAGCTCGTCGACGGCGCCGGTGGCGACGGCCTGGTCGATGATCACTCCGATGAGGACCGAGACCATGGCCTCACCCGTCTGGTAGCTGATCCCGAGGACCGAGCCGAGGGCGACGGCTCGCCACTGACCCACGACCGCCTTCCTCAGCACCTCGCCGCCGGTCGGCGATCTGGTGTGCAACCCCACAGCCGCCTCCGGTCTGCTACCCCCTCACCGCCCACGCCTCAACCGCGCTGCGTGGTCGCCGCGAACGCTGGTGTGGGTAGGTGGGTAGCGGAGCCGCCGGCCAGTATCGAGGCCAGGATCTCGCCGGCCCGGATCGCAGTAGTGGACTGCAGGCTCGCGGCGATTCCGTGCGAATGCTCGGTACTACCCTGCAGGTAGATGCCGACATTGACGTGCGGTGCGGTGCGTACCCGGTAGTCGCGCATCAGCACGGGAAGCCCTTCGGGGTCGCGCTCGCACAGCGAGCCCGCGTCGCCGAGCAGGCGGATAATGTCGACCGGCTGGTAGCCGGTGGCGTAGATGAGCGCATCGCAGGGCACCGTCTCGGTCTGCCCGGTCGGCAGGAACTCCACGGTGACCACGACCCCTTCGGGGGTCTCCTGGGTGCCGGTGACGCGGGAGGCGTTGCGGATGTGCAGCCGCCGCCTGCCGTGTACCCGCTCGCGGTACACCCGGCGGTAGAGGTCCTCGATGAGGTCGATGTCGACGACCGAGTAGTTGGTGTTGCGGTGGTAATCGAGCAGCATCCGCTGCACGTCAGCCGGGGCGTCGAAGTAGTGGTCGACGGCAGCCGGGTCGAAGATCCGGTTGGCGAAGGGGCTGTCGTCAGCGGGTGAGTAGCCGTAGCGGGCGAACACCGCGTACACGTCGGCCTCGGGCAGCCTGCTGTGCAGGTGAGCGACGACCTCCGCGCCACTTTGCCCGGCACCGACCACCAGCACCCGGCGTGCGCCGGTGTCGACGAGATCGTCGATACGGTGCATCAGGTCGAGGTTGTGCCAGACCCGGTCGGACAGCACCGCCTCCTCGGGCAGCTTGGGCTCCAGGCCGGCGGCGACCACCACATTGCGCGCTCGGCACGCCACCAGCTGATTGGGGTCATCCGGGGTGCGGGCAATCACCTCGAGCCAGGCGACCTCACCGTTGACCTCGACCGGCCGCACCGAGGTCACCTCAGCGCCGTAGGTGACCTGGTCAGCCACCCGGGCGGCGGCCCACTCGAAGTAGCCGTGAAATTCCGCACGCAGCGGGAACAGCGTCTTGTGATTGATGAAGTCGACCAGCCGGTCCCGCTGCTTCAAGTAGCACAGGAAGCTGAAGTCGCTGGCCGGGTCACGCATGGTGACCAGATCCTTCAGAAACGACACCTGCATCGTGGCATCGTCGATGAGCATGCCGCGGTGCCAGCCGAAACTGAGCTGCTTCTCAAAGAACGTCGATCGCACCGGCCTGCCGCCCGCCCGCCGGTTGTGCTCGTCGATGGCGACCGCGAGGGTCAGATTCGACGGACCGAATCCGATACCGACCAGGTCGTACACAGTCTCGGAGAGGTCCTGACTCGGGATGATCAATGCACCGTTACCCTTCGAGATAGGTTCGTCACAGCTACGACATTTATCACCCCCTGGAGCACGGGAAGAAACAACTCCTGCCCAACGGGAAACTTTAGGTAAGCATAAGTAGGGTTACATCGGACCAGACTACTCCGATCAGGTGATTAGCTTCTCGTCCCGCTCCATCTGCTCGATCAAGCTCTTCGGCCGCATGTCCGTCCACTGCTCTTCGATGTAATCCAGGCAGGAGCGCCGGGTCTCGGCACCGTGCATGATCGTCCAGCCGGGCGGCACGTCGGCGAAGGTCGGCCACAGCGAGTACTGGCCCTCGTCATTGATCAAAGCGTAGAAGGTCCCGTTCTCGTCGTCGAAGGGGTTTGTCGACATGGCATGCACTCTCCTCGCCTCGGTTGACCGGAGGTGGCGCTGCGTGATCGAGGCGCCGCAGGCTAGCCTACGCTAACTTCTGGCGATATGTCCGATATTTTGAGACTCTTACCCGTTGTCCCTGAAGGGAGGTGCCGCCGATCGTGCTCGACGTCCGGCTGGTGAACGCCAACATCATCACGATGGATCCCGGTTATCCCCTCGCCCATGAGCTGGGAATGTGGCGCGGGCGCATCGTCGCCCTCGACGGTGCCGCGACGTCGTTGCCGGCCAGGCGGGTGGTGGACCTGGCGGCGGCGACGGTGCTTCCCGGGTTCATCGACGCGCACGTCCATCTCGCGTGGACCGGGCTGCGGGCCCGCAGCGTCACCGTCGCACCGTGTCACCGTGTCGCGGACGTGCTGGCCGTCATCGGCCGGGCCAGCCGGGGCGGGCAGCCCGGCTCGTGGCTCGACGTCGTCGGGTACGACCAGCGTCCGCTGGGCCGTCACCTGACCGCCGCCGAGCTGGACACGGTCAGCGCCGGCCGCAAGCTGTTCGTGATTCACGACTCCGGCCACGCCTGCGTGGTCAACAATGCGGTGCTGGATCTTCTCCCGGCGGATGTACCGCACCACGATGGCGTGCTCGCCGAGCAGGGCATGGCCGCCGTGCGAGCGTTACGGGCACCTTACGCCGCCGATGAGCTCCTCGACGCGATCGAGATCGCGACCCGCACCTGCCTGGCCGAGGGAGTCACCGCCTGCGCCGAAGCCGGCATCGGGGCCGGCCTGATCAGCCACAGCCCGGTCGAGCTCGTCGCCTATCAGCAGGCGCTGGAGCAAGACCGGCTGGCGATCCGGGTGCAGCTCATGGTCGCCGGGGAGGCCCTGCGACCGATCGGCTCGCACCCCAGCGATGACACTCCGCGGGGTCTCGACCTGGGACTGCGCACCGGATTCGGTTCCGACCGGCTCTCGATCGGCGCGCTCAAGATCTTCATCGACGGCGGGATGATGGCCCGAACCGCCGCGCTGACCAGCCCGTATTACGGGCTGGAGCACTGCGGAACGCTCTACTCCGAGCCCGAGTCGTTGACCAGCCTGATCGTGGACGGGCATCGCGCCGGGTGGCAGCTGGCGATCCATGCCATCGGTGATCGGGCCGTCGATGTCGCGTTGGACGCGCTGGCGCGCGCGCAGCGGGTCCGGCCGCGCCCGCAGGCGCGGCATCGCATCGAGCATGCCGGGCTCGTCCGCCCGGATCAGCTCGCCCGGTTCGCCCAGGTCGGGGCGATGGCAGTGGTCCAACCGAACTTCCTGTGGTATCTGGGTGACGACTACGCCGAGATCATGGGAGCGGACCGGGCGCCGTGGCTGTACCGGGGTCGGGGGTTCCTCGATCACGGGATCACGCTGGTGGGCAGCTCGGACCGGCCGGTCACGCCGGGCGCGCCGCTGCGGGCGATCCAGGTGATGGTGCAGCGGGCCACCGAGTCCGGCCTGGTCATCGGTCCCGACGAGGGCATCAGTGTCGACGACGCAGTGCGGTGCTACACGGTCAACGCGGCCTTCGCCTGCCACCAGGAAGACGTCCTGGGCAGCATCACCCCGGGCAAGCATGCCGACCTGGTGGTGGTGTCCGACGATCCACGGCGGGTCGACATCTCCACGATCGGCGACATCGACGTCATCGCCACCCTGGTCGCAGGCGAGGTGGCACACGGGGCAGATATCTTCGGCAGCGCATTGCGGAGTTAGGTAACGCTTGCTTTACTTTCGGTGGTTATCGACGCCGAAACCGGGAGGACACCGATGCGGGTCGTCACGTTCGGCTACCAGACCTGGGGGCACCGCACCCTGGGTGCCCTGCTGGACTCGGGCCACGAAGTAGCCCTGGCCATCACCCATCCCCGCAGCGACCACGCCTACGAGAAGATCTGGTCCGACTCGGTGGCCGACCTCGCCGAACAACACGGCGTTGCCGTACTGGTCCGCAACCGGCCCGACGACGAGGTGATGTCACGGCTGAAAGAAGCAGACCCCGACATCATTGTGGCGAACAACTGGCGCACCTGGATCCCGCCGGAGATCTTCACCCTCCCCCACCACGGGACCCTCAACGTGCACGACTCGCTACTGCCCGCCTACGCCGGCTTCTCGCCACTGATCTGGGCTCTGATCAACGGCGAGAACGAGGTCGGCGTGACCGCCCACATGATGAACTCCGAGCTTGATGCCGGTGACATCGTGCTGCAGCGGTCCGTGCCGGTCGGGCCCACCGACACCAGCACCGACCTCTTCCACAAGACCGTCGATCTGATCGGCCCCATCACCATCGACGCGCTGGCCCTCATCGCCACCGGACGGACCGACTGGACCAAGCAGGACCGGTCGAAAGCCAGTTTCTTCCACAAACGGTCCACCGAGGACAGCCGCATCGACTGGACCTGGCCGGCCGAGGACATCGAGCGGCTGGTCCGGGCCCAGTCCGACCCCTATCCCAACGCGTTCACCTTCTACCGCGGCGAGCGCATCCGGATCCTGCGGGCATCGGTGTCCGCATCCCGGTATGGCGGCACGCCTGGGCGCGTCTTCATCCGGGAAGGCGACGCGGTGGTCATCGTCGCCGGCGCCGATGCGCGGCACGGGCGAAACCGTGGCCTGGCGATCGAACAGGTGCGTACCGACAACGGTTCCGAATACGCCGCCACCGAGTACTTCCGCACCATGGGCGGCTACCTCACCAGCCATCCGTAACGTCCGCCCTGGTCACCGGAGTGTAACGAAGCCCCGCAAGATCGCCGCCGAGGGCCCGATCGATGAATCCCGGCAGTGGTGTCCCGTCGTCGAGCTCGGCCTGGGTGAACGGCCAGAGGGTCAGCGACTCCATCCGTTGCGATCTGCGACAACCGGCACACACGGAGGTCCCGCGATCACCCTAGACGGGTCGGCCGCGCGGCTGAGCCGCTCCTGACGTCGGCGATCTGACTGAGCGGACCGCGCGCTTGGGCGCAGTCCCGGTTCTCATGATGCTGACCTATGCTTCAGTGATGCATAAGCCAGCGGATTTGTTCGACCGCGAGTGGGAGTGGGGGAGGCTGGTCGACTTCATCACCGACCCTCGGCCGACGCCAACGCTCGGAGTGGTCTCTGGTCGGCGCAGGCAGGGCAAGACCATGCTGCTGCAGAGCATGGCCGAGCAGGCTGGCGGCTTCTTCTTCGAGGCGGTGGAGGGGCAGCCCGCAGAACAGCTGAGGCTGCTGGCGGCCGCGCTCGGGGAGCATCTGCAGCTACCTGCCGCGCTGGACCTCCCGGACTGGTCGAGTGCTCTCGACGCGCTGCTGGACCTGGCCGGCGAGCGATCTTTACCGGTGGTGCTCGACGAGTTCTCCTACCTGGTCACGACCAGTCCGTCGCTGCCGTCGCTATTGCAGGCCGCGCTGAGCCCCGCGCGGCGACGGCGCAAACCCACGCGATTGGTGGTCTGCGGCTCGGCGATCTCGCTGATGGGTAGCCTGCTCACCGCCAACGCACCGTTGCGTGGCAGAGCCGGCCTGGAGTTGGTGGTCGATGGGTTCGACTACCGCACGGCAGCGGACTTCTGGAAGCTGGGAGACCAGCCAGACGTGGCGTTCGCGGTGTTCGCAGTCCTCGGCGGCACGCCGGCCTACGCGCGGGAATTCGTGCGCGAGGATGCGCCGGTCGACGAATCGGACGTGCAGCGGTGGCTGGCCGAGCGGGTGCTCGATCCCGCGAGCCCGCTGTTCCGGGAGGGCCCGACGTTGCTCGCCGAGGATCCCGAACTCAGCACCGTCCGTGACCGGAGCCTGTACCACTCCGTCCTGGCTGCCGTCGCCGGTGGCAACAGGACGACGAGCGGCATCGCCTCCTACGTCCGGCGCAGCAGCGACCAGCTGGCGCATCCGCTGACAGTCCTGGTGGAGGCGGGTCTGCTCGACCGCGCCGAGGATCCCCTCCGGCGCGGGCGCCCTCAGTATCGTGTGCGCGAGCCGATTATCCGATTTCATCACGCGGTCATGCGGCCACGGTGGGCAGCTCTGCAACGCCGGACGATCGACTGGCCGCGGATCTATCCCACGCTTCGCGCACAGATCTTCGGACCTGCATTCGAGGAACTGGCCAGGACGTGGGCAGAGCGTTTCGCCTCCCCGGCGACCCTCGGCGGGGACCTTGAGCGCGTTGGCCAGACCGTCGTGTCAGACCCGGTCGGCCGGGTCAGCCATGAGGTCGACGTGCTCGTCGTCGGTACTGCTCCGGACGGCGCGCATGGCGTCCTGGCTGTGGGCGAGGCGAAGGCCGGGGAGGTCATGACCCGTCGGCAGGTGGAACGGCTGCGTCGGGTGCGAGAGCTTCTCGGATCCCGCGCCGTGCCCGGCTGCCGACTCCTGTGCTTCGGCGCAACCGGCTTCGCTCCCGAACTGCTCGCCGGGCAGCTGTCCCCCGATGTCGAGCTTGTCGATCTCGACAGACTCTACCGAGGATCCTGACGCTGCTGCCGCTGTTCGGTCGACGCGGGGACCCCTGCAGTGGTGGTCGGAGTCGTGTTACCCGGCGTAGGGGTCGCGCGCGGTGATATCGGGGAAGCGCCGGAAGTCCTTGTCCGCCGTCCAGATGGTGCCGACCCCGTGCTGACGCATCAGCGCGGCGATGTGAGAGTCGGTCACCAGATTCCCGCGAACGACGTCGTCAGTCACGGTGTTCTGGTAGATCCTCCAGAACCCGGCGTGTTCGCCTGGGCTACGGACGTGTGCCCGGTTGAGCAGGGCACCGAGGTTGGCCCGGGCCACCCGCGGGTCCAGCGGGCGCCCGAACACGCCGGGATGGGTCGCGATGCGCAGGTAGGCCATCGCGACCGGCCAGAACACATACACCAGCGCGGGCCCCCGGGCCAGGCGCTCCAGCAGCTCCCGGGCGATGAGGTGCCGCGAACTGTGCTCGTCGGAGGCGTAGAGCAAGACGTTGGCGTCGATCGCGGTGCTCATCGGTCCGCGTCGAGCACGCGCTGCACTGCCTCGGTGTCCTCGAGGTCGACCCGTGCCGCCATGGGCTGCGCGGTCCAGGCCAGCGCAACAGGTTCCGCTTCGTCCTCTGTCTCGGCCAGCGCCCGAGCCAGCAGTTCCGACGCCACCTGCCCAAGGCTCTTGTTCTCCCGGCGCTGGCGCTGCTTGAGCTGCTCCAGCACGGACCCGTCCAGATCCAGCGTAGTTCGCATATGCCTGATGCTACCCCCCTGAACATCAGATGCGCGCGCATCGGGCTTAGCTGTCGAACGGCAGAGCGTCGAAGAACTCATCGGCCTCAGCGCGCATGCGCACGTGGTCCACTCGCGGCAATCTGCGGTGCCGTGCCACCAGCTCCTCGCCGCTCAGGCGCCGCCTGCGGGCAAGTGGGCGCAGCTCGGCGACGTCAATGCGGCGGGCCGGGTCCGCACGGGGATCATCTCGGCACGGCGCGCGGGCCGAGAACCGGCTGACCGCGGCGGCCACCCCGGAATCCCGGCTCCCACGGCCAGCCGCCGCGGTCGTCGGCCCACACCAGCTGCAGCGCCCGCAAGTCCCGGCCGAAGAAGGCGACTGCGGTGTCCAAGTGCGCGTCAGGGTGGGGCAGTTCGACGATCTCTACCAGTGGCCCGTCCACGAGCGGGATCCGCTCGCCCGGCGCGGGTGGCTCGGCGTGCACGACGTGCGCGGCCACCCCGTTGAGCAACCCGGCCGCCCGGCCCAGCGGCAGCCCGGTGACCACCAGCTCCGGCAGGCCGCACTGGGTGAGCCCCAGCGTGTAGGCCCACGGTGGGTGGATCTTGTCACCTTCGACGCCCTGCACAGCCCAGCCGTGCCTGATCATCAACCCCCGCATGTGATCCAGCT
The DNA here is from genome assembly GCA_050699815.1 of Pseudonocardiaceae bacterium. Lineage (GTDB taxonomy): Bacteria > Actinomycetota > Actinomycetes > Mycobacteriales > Pseudonocardiaceae. Next base: position 37,560 of record JBOHFT010000009.1, read on the forward strand.
GGTCCTGGTAGGTGCTGCCCGGGTGGTCGCACGTCCAGCACATGATGTCCCCCTTCGTCGTCGGGTGCCTGGGAACACGATGCACCCCGGCACCGACAGAAACGGGATGGGAGGTCGCCGGGGCCTCTCGGGGCGGAACCGGCCCTTGGCCCCGCCCAGCAGGACGACGAGACCCAGCAAGGCAGCCATCCCGGCCAGTGCGCGTCGCTCAAACGAGCGCCTGCAACCGCGAGATTGAAATGATCACAAGAGCCTCGCTTCCGATCGTGAGAAATTCCTGCTTCCGCGACGGAAACTACGCGTGCATCAGACGGCAATTAGTAATAGAATCTTGCACGATTTACGAACTACTGTCTACCAACGTCCGCGGGCTGGCGGACTAACGGGCTTGGGCTCACATCGCCTCGGCCAGAGACCAGATAGCCAATGCCAGCATGCTGAGCCCGCCGATGCGTCTGACGACGAGAAGTGGGACTCGCTGGGCGATGAAGCGTCCCGCGAGCAATGCCAGCACGGATACCGTCATCAGCGCGGCCGCCGACCCGATCGCCACTGACAGCGCGCCGTTCGAGGCGGCCAAGTTCGCCGTGGTGATCTGGGTCAAGTCGCCCCACTCGCTGATGAACACGGCCATGAACGCGGCGGGGTAGACGGCGGTGAAGCTGGTGAGCTGCGCCCCACCGGCCGAGTCGTCGCGGTCCTCGCCGTCCCCGCCGCCCCGCAACAGCAACAACGCCCCGACGCCGAAGAGCACCGCCGAGATCAGCGAGACGATCCGTGACGGCAGGAGCCCGATCAGACTGCCCGCCGTAACCGCGAGGGTGACGTGCACCATGAATGCGCTCGAGGTGCCCAGCCATACGAACAGCGGGCGCATCCGGGTGCCCATGGCCAGCGTGGCGAACATCGTCTTGTCCGGTAGCTCGGCGAGGAAGATCAGGACGAACGTTGTTGCGACGACGACGAGGTCGAGGGTCATCCGGCGACACGCTTCCTGTCGGATCCCGGACACAATTTGTCGCGGACGGCACCCAAATCTTGATCACAGGCGGGCTCCCCGTCAGCGCCCCGGTCCGGTCACCGTCTTAACATCTCGCTGGAGGCTCGGAACACCCGGTGATGCGGGCGCGGGCATCCTCGTCGACGCTTGGGCGTGGATGGGGTCAAGCCCCGAGGTCCTCGATCGTGTGCGCGGTGATTGCGCGGTCGAGCCAGGTGTCGAGTCGGTCGGGATCGGTACAGGTGGTGATGCGGGTGCGCACCTGGTCGGGGACTTCGACGCTGCGGGCGTGCAGGACCCGCAGGATGTAATCGGCTTTGGCCTCCGCGCGGCCTTTGATGGCGCCTTCGTTGCGGAGTCTTTCGGTGAACTCACTCTGGTACTCGTAGGTCTCGGTTGCCATGAGTTCCTCCAGATGCGTGCGCGCGGCCTGGGGTAGTGCGGCCAGCACGAGTCGAAGATACACAAGGGCCTGCTGGGTTTCGACCCGGTCGAGCGCGCCTGCGAGCACGTCGAGTACTTCCCGGTTCCGGGGATCCCGGCCGTGGGCCAGCGCGGAGAGCACCGCCAGCTCCGGTGCCACGGGGGCAGCGTCGGTGAGCAGCGGGACTTGGTCGGGTCCGATCACCAGGGGGGTCAGCGTGGAGCCGGGCTGGCCCAGCTCGATGGGGGTAGCCGCCCAGGCTGCGGTCGCGGTGTCGAGGCAGATGACCGGCCGAGGCGATCCTGCTGGTAGTCAACCTTGGTGAGCGGGCCGGGGAAGTCGAAACGGCCTACGAGCGCGTGCTCGCCGAGCTACCGGGCACGGACGGTGGCGTTCATCCGCCCCGCAGACGGGCAGTTCCTGCTCGACAGCACGGCGGTCGGGTCGGCCACGGCACCCGCTCTGACCTCCACCGCCGCCACCCGGCCGCGCGCCTCGACGATCAGGTCCACCTCCAGGGAGTCACGGTCGCGATAGTGGCTCAAGCACGGCCGTCGCGGTGGCTACAGTGGCGTGACGTAGGCGCCGGAGATGCCGCCGTCCACCAGGAACGTCGACGCGGTGATGAATGCGGCATCGTCACTGGCCAGGAAGGCGACCGCGCCAGCGATCTCCTCCGGCTCGGCGAACCGGCCCATCGGGACGTGCACCAGCCGGCGCTGCGCGCGCTGCGGGTCCGCGGCGAACAGCTCGCGCAGCAGCGGGGTGTTCACCGGCCCCGGGCACAGCGCGTTGACCCGGATGCCCTGGCGGGCGAACTGCACGCCCAGCTCCCGGGACAGCGCCACGACCCCGCCCTTGGACGCGGTGTAGGAGATCTGCGAGGTGGCCGATCCCAGCACCGCCACGAACGACGCGGTATTGATGATCGAGCCGCGGCCCCGGCGCTGCATATGCGGCAGCACCGCCCGGCAGCACAGGTACACCGAGGTGAGGTTGACCTCCTGGACCCGCCGCCAGGCGTCGAGCCCGGTGGTCAGGATCGAGTCGTCGTCCGGTGGGGAGATGCCGGCGTTGTGGAAGGAGACGTCCACTGCGCCGTAGTGCTCGACCGCCGCCGCGAACAGCGCCTCCACCTCGGACTCACTGGTCACGTCGGTGCGGACGAACAGCCCATCCACCTCGGCGGCAGCAGCGGCGCCGGTGGTGGGGTCGATGTCGGCGATCACTACGGAGGCACCGTCGGCGGCGAGCCGACGCGCCGAGGCCACACCGATCCCGCTCCCGCCGCCGGTCACCACCGCGACCCGGCCGTCCAGCCGCCCACCCACCTGGTCACCTCCCCCCGTATCAGAGCCGTTCGAAGCCACGCTGGCGCTCCCAGTCGGTCACCGTGGAGTCGAAGGCGGCCAGCTCGACCCGGGCGGCGTTGCAGTAGTGCGCGACGACGTCCGCACCGAACGCGTCGAGCGCGACCGGACTGCCCGCCAGCAGCTGGGCGGCCTCGCGCAGCGAACCCGGCACCCGCGGCGCATCCGAGCTGTACGCATTGCCGACGAACCGCGCGGGCAGCGCCAGCTCGTGCTCGATCCCGTGCAGCCCCGCCGCGACCAGCGCAGCCACCGCCAGATACGGGTTGACGTCACCGCCGGGGACCCGGTTCTCCACCCGCAGCGACGGGCCGTGGCCGACCACCCGCAGCGCGCAGGTCCGGTTGTCCAGCCCCCAGGCCACCGCAGTCGGGGCGAAGCTGCCCGTCACGAGGCGCTTGTAGGAATTCACATTCGGCGCGAACAGGGCGGTGAGCTCGCGCAGGCACGCCAGCTGCCCGGCCAGGAAGTGCTCCATCAGCGGGGAGAAGCCGTGCGGCCCGTCCCCAGCCAAGACCGGCTCGCCATCGCCGCCGCGCAGCGAGAGGTGGATGTGGCAGGAGTTGCCCTCGCGCTGGTCATACTTGGCCATGAAGGTCAGGCTCATCCCCGCCTGGCCGGCGATCTCCTTGGCGCCGGTCTTGTAGATGCTGTGGTTGTCGCACGTGGTGAGCGCGTCGGCGTAGCGGAAAACGATCTCGTGCTGGCCCAGGTTGCACTCGCCCTTGGCCGATTCGACGATCATGCCGGCGCCGGTCATGCCGTTGCGGATCGCGCGCAGCAGCGGCTCGATGCGCCCGGTGCCGAGCATCGAGTAGTCGACGTTGTAGAGGTTCGCCGGCGCCAGCTCGCGGTAGCCCTTGCGCCAGGCGACGTCGAAGGAGTCGGCGAACACGATGAACTCCAGCTCGGTGCCGACCTGCGCGGTCAGCCCGCGCTCGGTGAGGCGATCGAGCTGGCGGCGCAGCACCTGACGTGGCGACGCCGCCACCGCGCTGCCGTCGGCCCACTGCGCGTCGCAGAGCACCAGCGCCGTCGCGTCATGCCAGGGCACCCAGCGCAGCGTCGCGAGGTCGGGCCGGAGCACGAAATCGCCGTAACCGCGCTCCCAGGACGACATCGCGTAGCCGTCCACGGTGCTCATGTCCACGTCGACGGCCAGCAGGTAGTCGCACACCTCGGCCCCGTTCGGGACCACCTCGTCGAGGAAGTACTGGGCAGTGCAGCGCTTGCCCTGCAGCCGGCCCTGCATATCGGTCAGCGCGACCAGCACCGTGTCCACCCGGCGCTCGTCGACCAGCACCCGGAGCTCGTCAAGAGTGAGCAATCCCTGCCGTGCAGCCACGCCCGCCTCCTCACCCGTGTCGTACCACACAGCGCGCGTTCAGTCAGTTCGCTGGATCTCGTCAAGCTATGGTGACTGATTGCCCGGCTACGGCCAACGCGGCAGACTTTGGGTAGCGTCGGACCGTGCGCACGACAGAGGTCCCGGTCATCGCCGTTGCCAGCGGCAAAGGCGGGGTCGGCAAGACCAGCGTCTCCGTTGGCCTCGCCCGCAGCCTCACCGGGGCCGGGCTGACCGTCGGGCTGGTCGACGCCGACCTCTACGGCCCCGATGTGCCACGCATGCTCGGGCTCCGTCGCGACACCCCGGCGCGCTGGGTCCCGGTGACGGGATCCGGCGGAACCGATGCGGTCGCGGTGGACGGGATTCAGGTCGCCTCCGCCGGGTTCCTGCTCGGCGGCACCCAGGGCCTTGCCGTCGGTGCCGGTATCGCGGAACTTCTGCTCAGGCGGCTGCTCACCGAAACGAGATGGCGCAACCCCGACCTTCTCGTCGTGGATCTCCCGCCGGGAACAGCCGACATCCTCCAGGCCGTGCTCAAGTCCGCCGCCAGGTTGACCGTTGTCGTGGTGGTCACCCCGGCTGAGGTGTCCCACCTCGACAGTGGGCGTCTCATCACCGTCCTGCGCCAGCTCACAGTGCCGATCCTCGGCGGCGTCGAGAACATGGCCCACCTCGCCTGTCCCTGCTGCGGCCACCCGATCGAGCTGTACCCACCCGCACCCGCGGAACGCACCATTTGGAGCCTCGGCGTCACCAAACTTGCTACCGTGCCCTACCGCCCCAGCAGCCAGCCCACCACTGACGACCTCGCTGGGCTGGCCGTCGCGGTCCGGGCACAGCTGTCGAACGGGGATTGACACGTGAAGCCTGGGATGCCAGGGGCTACGGGCGGCTGAGTTCCCCCATCGTTCCCCGAAGACCCGAAGGGCCCCTCAGCAACAGTTGAAGCGGGGTCAAGTTGCTCATGATGGAGGTTGTCGCAGAACAGCGGGGGCAGAAAGTGCAGCATGAGCGCCGACCAGGTCAGGTGGGTCAGGATCGGTGCCTGGATGCCGCCGGTGGCCCGGCGCTGCAGGCCAAGCAGAGTGCCCATCGCGGTTGAAGCGAGGACTAGCGCCGGGTTGCGCGTCGCGGTGGTGGCCAGTGAGTACCCGGCGGTGGACAGGGTGACGGGGTAGTTGCCGGCGGCGGCGTAGAGGGCGCCGCGGAAGAAGACCTCCTCAGCGGCGCCGTTGGCCAGGGTGGTGAGCAGCACGAAGGGGCCCGATCCCTGGCGGGCGTACTGCAGAACCCCGGAGACCGCCCTGTCCAGCACCGGGACGTGCCGGGCAACGAGTGCGCACACGTAGCACACCGCGAACGCGCCCACCCCCGTGAGGACCGGGGTGATCACCGGGCGGCGCCGGGTGTGATCATGGTGCGGCCCCCAGCCCAGGTGCAGCGGGCCCGACCCCAGCCCGCCCACGATCCAGGTCGTGGCCACACCGAGGGTCAGGCCGTAGAACTGCGGCGAGCCTGGTTTCGTTGACAGAGACCTGCCCAGCAGCCCCGCGCCGACCACGGACACCCCGGCGACGACCCAGCGACGGCGGCGCAGCGCAGCGCCGGACTCGCTGCGGTCCCAGGGGACCTTGCCCACCACCGCGGACGGCAGCGCCGCCACCAGCCGCTCCTGGCATTGGCGCCAGTTCAGCACGGTGCCCGTCATGAGGCCCGTGCCGCTTTGGCCCGCTGCGCCCTGGCCCGTTCACCGAGGGCCTGAAGTACCGCGTCGTCGTAGTCCAGGGGCTCGAAGGGGATCAGCCGCCGGATGCTGTCCTCGCGCACCACCACCTCATTGGCCATCGAGTCGACGAGCGAACGGCCGGTCTGCACGTCCACACTGGTGACCAGCGACAACCACAGCGATGACAGTTGCGGCGAGAGCAGGGGCACGGGCACCACCAGCAAGGGCCGACCTTGGATCGCTGCTACCCGGCGCATCATATCCACATAGGCCAACACGTCCGGGCCGCCGATGTCGAACGCGCGCGCCGCCGCTTCGGGAACCTCCAGCACACCGACGAGATAACGAACCACATCAGCCACCGCGATCGGCTGTGCCCGCGTCCGGACCCACCGCGGTGTGATCATGATTGGCAGGTGCTCCACCAGCTGGCGGGTCATCTCCCAGGAGATGCCGCCATGGCCCACGATGATCCCGGCCCGCAGCGTGGTGACCGGCACACCACCGGTCCCGAGCAGGTCCTCCACCTCGCGCCGGCTGCGCAGATGGGCGGAGAGGTCGTCGGCGTCGTCGCCGAGGCCCCCAAGGTAGATGATCCTCTGCAGCCCTGCTCCGGCCGCGGCGCGGGCGAAGGCACGCGCCGCCGTCGCGTCACGCTGCTCGAAGTCAGCGTCGCCAAGGGAGTGCACGAGGTAATAGGCGGCATCACAGCCGGCCAGAGCGACGCTCAGCGAGCCGACGTCATGCACGTCGCCGCGCACCGCCTCGCCTGCACCACGGTAGTTTCCGGGTCGCCGCGTCATCGCCCGCACCGCGTGCCCCGCCTCCTCCAGCGCGGGACACAACCGCCTGCCCACAAATCCAGACGAGCCAGCCACCAGCACCTGCATGCGTGAATCCTCCCCCACGGTCACGGTGGATGCGACCGAAGCCACCAGCACCCCAGGCATCTGCACTCCGCTCCGGGCCCGCAGGCGCAGCTGCGCGTCGCCACGTTGGTCGACGGTGCGCAGCGTCGGTGTCGTTGCCCGGCCCACCTGGGGTGGGCACGGTCAGGTGTCCTGCGCGGCGAGCGTTTCGTGCTGTGCATCGTCACCCCCGATGAGCAGCACCGGTAGGATGATCGGGTGGCTGACACGGCGGCGGAGCGGTTGCTGACGGCGTTCGAGCTGCACTCCTTCGGGGTGCGGATCTATCGCCAACGTCTCCGGCTGGAGCAGCCGGAGCGCACTGATGACGAGATCGACGCCGCCGTCGATGCATGGCTGCAGCACCGGCCGGGCGCAGAGCACGGGGACGGTGTGGGCGTGCCGTCCCGCCGCTTCGGATGAGTCTCAGCGCAGCACTCCGTCGGCTGGATACCGATCTGCGGCATGCTCAGGGGGGATGGGCCCTCGTTGGCGGCTTGGCGGTGTCTGTGCGCACCGAACCACGGTTCACCAGGGATGTCGACGTCATCGTGGTCGATCTGTTGTTCGCCTCGTCTGGTATCGAGCCCGAGCTTGTCGCCTCGGCCGAGCTCCGCCAGATCGACACCGGACTTGTCGTCCCCGTCGCCCGAACCGGCCACCTCATCGCCATGAAGCTGCTGGCGCGGGACGACGAGACGCGGCCCCTCGACGCGGCCGACCTGCTCGCGCTGCGCGAAGTGGCGGACGATTCGGAGCGTCACCTGGCCCGGGAGGCTGTGGAACTGATCACCGCGCGCGGCTACCACCGCGGCCGTGACCTGCGCGGTGCGCTGGTGGCCCTGCTGGAACCATAGGGTCGCTCTTCCCCGACACCGGCAAGCTGGCCGACGCGTTCGACATCGGTGGTGTCCAGGTCGATCGTGACCGTCTCGCACAGGGCCACGGCCCGCCGCGGTGGCATCGCGGTGTGGATGTCACCGATCCCGGTCTCCACTGCGCGCCGGAAAACCGCCGCGCCAGCCCGGCCGCGGTCGCCGGGCTCAACCCCGCTACCGGTGCGAGCACCTGCCCGGCCACATCGGCGCGCTGGCGGTCCAGGCCGACGAGGAAGTCCTCCCCGGCCAGCTGTGCTGCCGCCAATCCGGCCAGCAGCTGCCCGCCGGGAACCCCCGGCCGCGGGCCTTGATCGGCCCGATCGCCGCATCCAGCAACCCTTCCAACCTCGCTGATCGTGCCTTCGCAAACACCATCATCGCAGGTCAGCAGGGCACCTATCGCCATCTCACGGCCCGTGTCGCGCACCTATTCGCGGATTCGGGCCTGAGTTGTGCGAACGCATATCAGCGAGTGAGTCTACTTACCATCCCGAGGCTTCGCCACACGGGGCGTCAAAGTGGTACCATCATCTGGTACGAGGGAGTGATGATGATGGCAATGTCAGCAAGCGAGGCCCGTAAGCGCCTGTTCCCGCTGATCGAGCAGGTCAACGATGACCAGGAGCCGGTAGAGATCGTCTCGAAGGCGGGCACGGCATACCTGGTGTCCGCCGGCCAGTGGCGCTCGCTCATGGAGACAGCCCATCTACTCCGGTCCCCGGTCAACGCAGAGCGCCTGCTGCGCAGCATCGCCGACGCCGACGCCGGCCGCACCGAGGTCCAGGAGTTGCTCGACCCACAGCACGACGTCGCGTGAAGGTCAGCTTCACCCGCGATGGGTGGGAGGACTACACCTCCTGGGCCAACGAACGGACGATCCTCAAGCGGATCAACCGCATGATCGAGGAAGCGGCGCGTGACCCCGCAACGGGCATCGGCAAGCCCGAGCGCTTATCACATAACTTGTCCGGCTACTGGTCTCGCCGCATCACCGACGAACACCGCCTTGTCTATCAGCTCCGGGACGAAGAACTCATCATCGTGCAAGCGCGATACCACTATCAAGGGTAGTCAGGTCGGTCCTCTATCGGCACACCCTTCCCGTCGTATGCGATCTGGCGTTGGGCAAGGTCGTCGACCTCCGCGGCCGGCAGCAGGAACACGCAGAGGGTGAACATGCGGTCCTTTGGTTGCGGGGGCCTGTTGCCGACCCCCAGCTGACCGGACCATTCGCCGGGTGCGATCGCCGTCCCCATGTACCAGCGCTGGACGCTCTCCACTCGGATCAGCACCCATGCCACCCGATCGGCAGGCAGCTCTCCGGACGCCCGGCCGACAACCGCCAACGTCGGACCGCTCGCCGCGCAGGCCTCGGGCACGCACGCCACATCCGGGATATGGGAAGGCACGGTTAAATTTCATCGAGAAAATGGAGCATCGTTTAACAAGTCGTTCTGCCTTAAAATAGAACCTTCCAATATCCAGTGGATGGAAGATGAGGGAAATCAGAACAAACCGCGCCGCTGCAGAAATAATTATTTGGCAATCAGCTCGGAACCTCCAGATTGTTACAGCTATTCACCGGCTCAATAGGATATTGAACCTTCACGGCGAGCACCTTCACCGTTTACTCTTTGTCAGTTCGTGGTGCCCGGAGACCCGGATTGCGCACTCATCGGCATGGTCGGACGTCACCGACTCATGCGGCGCGGACAAGATGCGGATCTCGACCCTCTTCCCAGTCAAGAGAAGAGACTCGCGCACCGGAAAAGCGTGAATGCCTATGTCAGCGGCCTGGGCATTCATTGGTGGAGGTGCTTGTCGTTTACTCACACTCGACACAAGCTGCTAACCTGTGGCTTTGCTACACCGTAGCTCTCAATGGCTTTGTGGGTGCCAGACCGAGCGCGAAGCGTCCGTAGGGTTCGCTACTCCCCGGTGAGCCCGTCCACCGACTCCCGCAAGAGGTCGGCATGGCCGTTGTGCCGCGCGTACTCCTCGATCATGTGGACTAGGATCCAGCGCAGGCTGGGTGCCCGACCATCGGGCCAGGTGCGCCGGGCCAGCCGCTCCAGGCCGCCGTCGGCTAGCGTCTCCGCGATCAGGCAACGGGAACGGGCCAGTGTGCTCCCAGAGGGTAAAGAGCTGCTCAGGGGTGTCCTCGGCGGGCGAGTGCCAGTCCCAGTCGGAGTCAACGCGCCAGTCCACCGTGGTCCCACGGGGGCTGCCGGTCGTGCCCGTGCAGCCACCGGGAGAACCAGTCGTCCTCGCCGTAGGCCAGGTGTTTGAGCAGCCCGCCCAGGGTCATCGACGAGACGACCGTAGGCCAGCCGCGTCCAGTCCGCTGCACTTCCACGCCAGGTCGCGCGCTGGAAGTCCAGGAATCCCAGCAGGGCGGCGGTCTCATCGCCTGCGAGGGGAGGCTCCAGGCGCCCCTGCTCGTCCAGGTGGGTCATGGGCGGGCCACCGCTGGCTCACCTCAGCTCCCTCGAGGTGACGCCGAGCGGATGTCCGTCCAGGTCAAGGAAACTGGGGCTAGATGTCGAGACGGCCGGCTGCGGCGCACCTCAGGAGGCGACCAGGTCGTCAATCTGGTTGATCGACAATGTGGCGCCCTCGACCACGCCCATGTCCAGCACCTGCTGCAGCGCCTCGGCCGACTCGTAGGTGCTCACGTAGGTCGCGCGAGTGCCGCCGTCGTGCTCGGTGAAGGTGTAAACGTTCTTGGAGACCGGCATTTCTGGCGTCGGGTTGAAGTCCAGGTCGGCGAAGCCGTCGTCGAAGGAGAAGCCCGCCGGCTCGTCGACGGCCGTGATCTGCCAGTATCCGGCGTGCTTGTCGCCTTCCGGGCCGGTCATGACGTAGGTCATGCGGCCGCCGGGCGTGAGGTCGTGGTCGACCACGGTCGCCGGGTAGGTCGGCGGCCCCCACACCTTCTCCAGCTGGCGCGGGTCGGCGTAGACCTGCCAGATCCGCTCCACCGGCGCGGCGAAGTCAGCGGTGATGGTCAGGGTCAGGTTGTCGAGGTCCTGCTGGACGTCGGTCACGGGCACGGTTCAGTCCTCCTGGTCGGTGTCGGATGCGATGAGTTCGTCGATGCGCGCGATGCGTCCACGCCAGAGCTGCTCCAGCTCGGTGAGCATGGACGCCACCGACCGCACCGCCTCCACGTCGCCGCTGGCCAGCTGCTCGCGACCGCTGCGTCGCTTGGTGAGCAGACCGGCCTTCTCCAGCACGGCGACGTGCTTTTGCACCGCGGCGAAGCTCATGTCGTACTTCGTCGCGAGCGCGGAGACGGAGTGCTCCCCGGCCAGCACGCGGCGCATGATGTCGCGCCGGGTCCGGTCGGCGAGCGCGTGGAACAGGACGTCCGCCCGGTCCTCGTTCTCCTCGGCCACGACAAACATACAATTGATCAGTTGTATGTTTGTCAAGGTCGACTCCGCAGGAACCGCCGGAGAGCTACCCACATGAGGGCACCCACATCCGGGCAGGATCGGACCCACACCCGCAGTCCCGGACGGGGACAGGGGCAGCCCGGCGCGCACACATGCACGGCACTGGCCAGCGGAAGCATTCAGCGTCTTCACACCGCAGACGGGCATCGCCACCCCACACAGCACCACACCGGTGCATCACCTGGTTCGATGGCCATGCCAGCGAGCGAAGCCTGGAATGGAAGCGGCTTTCCCGCTGATCGAGCAGGTCAACGACCCTCAGGAACCCGTGGAGACCGTCTCGAAGGCCGACACCGCCTACCTCGTCTCCGCCGACAGTGGCGCTCCCTGGAGACAGCCCATCTCCCGCGGTCGCCCGACCAACACCGAGCGCCTGCCCGCAGCATCGCCGACGCCGAAGCAGACCGCACCAGAGTCCAGGAACTGATCGACCCCAGCACGCGACGTCACGTGAAGATCAGCGCCACCCGCGACGGCTGGGAGGACTACATCACCTGGAGCAACGAACCGACAATCTCAAGCGGATCAACCGCATGATCGAAGAAACCGCCCGCGACCCGGCACCCGGCACGCCCGAGCACCTGTCCCATAGCCTGCCCGGCTAGCAGTCTGGGCGCATCACCGACGAACACCGCCTCGACAACCAGCTCCGCCACAACGAATCGATCACCGTGCAGGCCGATACCACTACTATGGCAGCCACAGAGCACTACGCTGAGCCACCACCTGCCGACACCTACTCGCACACCCCAGTACCACGACGCCGCCCTGGTGGGGTCTCTAGCAAGGTGGCCGCGTGCGCCGCCACGGGACCGCTCTTTTGGGTGCGGTGTTACGCCCGGCAAGCTGGTTATTCGTTGAGCGCTTTGAGGGTTAGGCCCCAGGGGTAGGTGTCTAGCACTTGTCCGCCTGTTCGTGGTGGGTGTGGTTGGAATTCGCTGGGGCCGAAGAGTACGCGGACTCCGGCTTGCCGGAGTTCTTCTACGCTTCGAGTGAAGACCCGGTTAGCTGCTAGCGCTTGGTTGACGAACGGCAGGACCACGATCTTGACTGCAAGGCCGGTTAGTTCTGCTAGCTGGTTGAGTGCGTATGTGTCGGATATGCCTGCTGCCCATTTGTTGATGGTGTTGTAGGTCGCTGGAGCCACGATGACGCCGTCGGCTTTGGGCAGTGGCTCATCACTTGGTTTTCGGTATGTGGTGCGCACTTGGTGACCGGTTGCGCGTTCCAGGGCTGGAATGTCGAGAAAGTGCTCGACTGCTGCCGGGGTGGCAACACAGTAGACTGACCAGCCCTCAGCGTGAGCCAGCGTCACCATGTCGGTTATGCGACTGGCCGGACCTGCCCCACATATGAACAAGTACAGGACACGCCTGCTCATACGGTGACGCCCGCTCGTGACGCCATCTGAAGAACGGAGTTCACCAGGTCCCCGCTGATGTTTCTCAGCATTGCCCGGAGCAGGCCGTGCGCCAAGGGTCGGCAACGAATTTCTTCTGGCGCGACTCGCTCAGCTTCAACCAAGGTTCGCGCTGCTTCTGCGTAGCGGCCGGTTTCGGTGTATGCGGTAGTGATATCGAGCATGTAGTTAACTTTGCACCCTGGGGGAAGAGCGAAGATCGAGCGGGGATCGATATTTCTGGCGTACTCCAACGCTTGCCCTGGTTCATGCAGGCGAACCAGTGCGGCCACCCGGTGAAGCGCTACGTTGGTAAGTCCGAAGACTGTTTGATGCGTTTCGTAATGGGGTCCCAAGTTCTCGGCGGCCGTGTGGGCTTGCTCGTGCATGATGAGCGCCATCTGTGCGTCGTCCTGTTTAGCTGCCGCGATGGAGGCGGCCAAATACAGCATGCCGTACAGCGACAGCAATTCGTCTGCTCGCGCGGTGAGTTCAGGCCGCATCCGGTCAGCCATACCAGTGAGGGCTTTTATGGCGCTTGGTAGTTGGCCAGTGCTGGTCAGCGAACGAGCCACACTGCGGGTTGCTCGCGCTAGGGCCACCGTGTCGTCTACGGCTAGAGCTGTCTGCATGGCCCGGTCCGCTGCTAGCCACGCCACATCGTTGGTCTCGAATTTAAGGAGCACAGAGGAGGCTAGGCGATACGCCATTACAAGCGTTCGGGACGCTGCCACCTGATAGGAAGGCTGAGTGGTAAAAACCAGTATCTGAGCCTCGTACAGCAACGTCGGAAGATGACGAACCACTACCGTGAAATGCGAGGAAAGCCAGGCTTGATCAACATATGTCAGTTGCTTGGTCACCTGATCAAACTTCGGCTCTTGCGCACTACCTCTCACCGACAGTGACGGGTACCAGCTCAGCGCCTCGCGGATAGTTCGCACCTCGACGGGATCGACACACTGTGCCGCCCGACGAGCTGTTGAGCCGTCCGTTAGGACGGCGGGATCGATGCCTAGTACCTCGGCTACGCGGTCGAGCATAGGCAGGCGCAGAAGGCCGCGTTCGCCATTTTCGATCTTGTCCAGCCACGACGTTGAACGGCCCACCATGTCAGCAAACCGTTGACGGTCGAAGTTGCGTCGCAGCCGCCAGTATCGAACGCGGCGACCGATCGCGCGTGCCTGATCGTCCATGCGGCCTGCTCTCTCCACGCTCTCGACTACGGGGTGTCTCAGGGTAGCCACGTCCAAGTGTGACCCTGCGATATACCTGATCAGTTCAACAGTAGCGATCTTGCTACAACCAGGGTAACTCCAGGGACTCACACATTTTGTACAACCCGTAGCACCTGGTCACTCATAGTGTCAGCGCCATGACCAGCGACAACACCACCGCTCTAACACCTCGTGAGGTGCTAGCTGGCTGTGAAGCATTGTCGTTACTTACCGTGACGGTCCTGAATGAGCACGCCAACGATGCGGACCTGTGCGTGGTCTGCTGGTGTGCCTGGCCGTGCGAGCGCACGGTGCTGGCTGATCACAACGTGGCGGCTGCGCTATGAACCGCTTCCGGAGCTGGGTTGGTCCGGTGACACATGGCCCCGGCACTGCCGGGCCAACCCTCCCCGACGCCCGGCACGAGACCTACGGGCAGGAGCTTGCCGCCATGTTGGAGCTGGTCTGCTCCGGGCGAGCATTCACCGAACCGGTCACCGCAGAACGCCTGTCATTCCGTCTGGTCGGCATCCTCACGCGACTGTATGAGGGACACGACGTAGACGAACACGGACGATGTTCGATCTGTCGGCCGCGTCCGCGTCGATGGTGGCGACCCTGGCCCGGCCGCGCGGCGTGCACCGTCGATGACGCGTTCGCCTTCCACATGCCCCATGCTGCTATCTCCGACCTACAGCGGGCGTAATGATCGCCATCCACGCCCGGAACCCCGGCTACACCACAACCCCGTTCCCCTGCGCTAGCAAGAATCTGGTGTTGTCTGGGTTGTTAACCGAGTTGGGGTGGTCGCATTCTCGGCTGGCTGCTGAAGTTAACGCGTTTATGGGAAGGGATTACATCGGCCGTACTACGGTTTTTGAGCGGATTGGTAATGGCCGGATTCCGCGTGAACCTCTGCCCACCGTGGTGGCCCATCTGCTATCTGATGCCTTAGGTAGAAAATTCACTGTTGCTGATCTATGGGGCGCAGGAGCTAGGAAGTCGAGCCGAGAAACAACTAGACGACGGCATCCGGTTCCTGACCCTCGCCCTAGAGCTGATGACCGACCCCCACGCCATGTACCAGGCAGGCAGCGAAGCCGTACGAACAATCATGAACCGCTCGATCTTCACCAAACTCTACGCAGACGGTGACACCATCACCGGCCACGAACTACGCGAACCATTCAACGTCCTAGCCGACGCCTGCACCACGTGGCAGGGCTACCCCCACCAGACCGACACCACACCCGGCCTCCGCGCCCCCAACCGCGCCACAAGACCACGCTCCACCCTCCACGCGGCCATACCCACACAACGACGCAGCAGCGCCGCACCCGAAACCGGACACGGCGCTACTGAATACCTCACGGTCTCACCAGCCCTAGCCCTTGCGGGCCAGGGTTCGAATAAGACACCTATGGTGGAGGTACTTACCGTTTACTCGCACTCGGCACAAGCCGCTGACCTGCTGCTTTGCCGCACCATGGCGATCGCCAACCCGGTGCGCGCCGCGAGACCGAACGCGAAGCGCCCGTGGAGTCTGCGCGAGCGCCTCGATGAGCGCGAGATCGCCGAGCTGATCACCGCCTACCGCGAAGGCGCCACCGCCGCCTCCCTCGCCACGGCCCACGGCGTGAGCCTCAAGAGTGTCAAGCGCCTCCTGCGCACCGCCGGTATCCGCCGGACCTCACCCACTCGACGAGCTATAAAGGCAACACCGGCCGCAGCCAATCCGTAGTCGCCCGGCGTTCACCGCGCGCACAGCGGCATGAGCGGATGTTCGATCCACCCCCATGGTGAATCTGGCTGGGTGCCGTCAGACTGGGGTCGTGTCCGCTCACTACCGGGCCCCGGGTTGGTTCACCCGCAACGTCTTCAACCGGGCGGTGGCGTTCTCGACTCGCCACGGGGTAAGCATCCTGGGCTCACGGGTTCTCGCGGTGAAGGGACATGCCACTGGCGTGTGGCGCACCACTCCGGTCAACCTTCTTCACCACGACGGACGCGGCTACCTCGTATCGGTGCGCGGCCACGGTCATTGGGTCCGCAATCTGCGAGCGGCAAGCACCGGGGAATTGCGGGTAGGCAAACACGCCGAAGCGTTCCGAAGTCGCGAGCTCACCCTGACCACAACACGACACGCGCAGCAAATCGAAGGGACCTCCACGTATGGCGACACGCGAGAACCGTCCAGCCTCCGCTCTGGCGGCCTTGTCCGCCAACGAGAAGGCCGCCGTGCTCGATGAGCTTCTCGCCGCCAGACCGGACCTTCGACAGCTCGCCGAAACCCATGCCGCACAGCTCATGTCGGCCGAAGACCGCACCGCGGTCGCCGACGACGTCGCCGGCGCCTTGCGCAGCCTGGACATCAAGGAACTCAATGGCCGTGCTGGATACCAGCGAGGGCGCGGCTACGTCCACCCGGTCGAGGCCGCCGACGAGATCCTGGACGAAGCCTTGGACCCCTTTCTGCGCGACCTCGAACGTCGAGCCGCGCTCGGCATGGCCACAGCGGCGACCGAACTCGCCGTGGGCATCCTGCTCGGCCTCTACGAGTGCCGCGACGGGGGCAGCGAAACCCTGCTGGAATACTCCCCGGACTATCCCGCCGAACGCTCCGCGGACGTTGTGGACCGGTGCGCGAAACTCGACGTCAACCTGCCCCGCACGGAACTCCTCGATCTCTTGACCGAGTGGGACGGGATCGTCGTCGGGCGAGGTGGAGCATGAACCCGCAGAACGAAGCGACGCTGTGCAAGAAGATCGCGGCGACTTGCGAAGCGACGTTCTCGACCTCAGGATATGTGACACCCGTCGATGGCAGCTACCTCGGTGGCCGCCCTCCGGCATCCCCACGGAGACGGTTCGCGGCTTCCAGGGTCTCGAGGTAGCCGTTGACAGCCTCCCAGAGGTGATCTTCAGGGTACCGGCCGTTCCCGCGATGCTCGCGACGCCAGTCGCGATCCCAGTACGCCCGATGGACGGCGCGCAACCGAGCCAACGCCCGGTCGAGCTCCATCGCGGTGCGCCGCTGCACCTCCGTGGTGCTCGCCGTCAACCTCGACAGGTCCGCGAACCGGCGTTCCCGCAGCGCGTCCAGCACGGCCTCATCGGTCCCGTCGAGAGACCAGAACCGCACGGGATCACGGATGACGTGGTTCCCGACCGGCTCGTGCCGGGAGCGCCACCCGTACGCGATGCCACCTTTGTCGAGCCGCAGGTTGTCCACCAGCCACGCCGTTCCTGGTGGTTGCGAACACCAGGGCACCTCCTCCGGCGGCAGGTTGAGCGCGAACACCACGTCGAGGCACTCGACCGGGTCGGCGCCGTCGAGGATCTCGCCGAAAACATAAGCCTCGTGCAGGAACGGCTCGTCGACCGGCAGGCGAGTCGTCCACTGACACCGGTCAGCCAGGAAACGGAGCTTCTCTACGGCTCGACGATAACGCACGGTCACATTGGCGGTTGGCACGGCTGACAACGCTACGACGACTGTGGGCCGCAGCCCGCACTTGATCGAGCGAGCGGGCTCGGGCGTCTGACGGCATCCCCGTCGGCCGCCGCTACAGTCTGGCCGCGGAAGAACACGGCGAGCACGCGAGGGGCCACATGGCGACCACGGCACGGGAACGACTGGCGGGATTACTGGGCGATTCCGAACCGACCGGGTCGTTCAGCGCTGAGCTGCTGGCGCCGGCGCATCTCCTGCAGCTTGAAGTGGCTGGCGTCGGGCCGGTGAGCCTTCCGGTCCGCGCGCCTCTGGCGAAGAAGCTGATCGCGGTGGCGCGGTCGGCGATGTTCGGCCAGGGCGAGGAGACGCTGACGGACACCAGCGTCCGCGACACCTGGGAACTCACCCCGGATCAGATCACGCTCGGCGGTCCCGGCTGGACAGCGCTGCTGGACCGCGCGCTGGAGCACTTCCGTGACGAGCTCGGGCTCCCGCGGACGGCACGGCTGCGGGCCGAGCCGCACTCGATGCTGGTCTACGGCAAGGGACAGTTCTTCCTTCCCCACCAGGACTCGGAAAAGCACGACGCCATGGTGGGCACGCTGGTGGTGTCACTGCCCTCGGCACACACCGGCGGGGAACTGGTCATCGACCACGGCGGCGAGACCAGGGCCTACCGCGCCTCGAAGGAGGAGCTGACCCTCCTCGCGTTCTACGCCGACTGCCGCCACCAGGTCACGCCGGTCAGGTCCGGGTACCGGGTGACGCTCACGTTCAACCTGCTGGCCGCCGCTGAGACCCCTGCTCCGGAGACCGGCCCCGCCACCGAGCTGGCGCACTGCCTGACCGAGCACTTCACCACGCCAGCCGCCCCGCGGTACGGCGGCCGCGACCTCGGCACACCGAACCGGCTGGTCTTCCTGCTCGACCACGAATACACCCAGCGAGGCCTGAGCTGGCGCCGGCTCAAGGGCGCCGACGCGGAGCGAGCCACGCTGGTACGCGCCGCGGCCGAGCAGGCCGGGTGCGACGCGGTGCTGGCGCTCGCGGAGGTGAGGGAGACCTGGGACGCCGAACCGTCCGGCAGCGCCCCCGGGAACGACTACGACTCTTACGAGGACGACGAGGACCCCGACGACTATCAGCTCCATTCGCTGATCGACGACGGGACCACCCTCGGCTGGTGGACCAGCCCGGACGGCAGCGGCGGCGAGCCGATCTCGCTGCACGTTCCCGACCACGAGGTGTGTGCCAGCACCCCGAGCGCGGACCTGCGGCCCTACCAGTCCGAGTACGAGGGCTACATGGGCAACTACGGCAACACGCTCGATCGGTGGTACCGGCGGGCCGCGGTTGTCGTATGGCCGCGAGACCGGGCGTTCGCGGCGCGCGCCGAGGCCGGATCGCAGTGGGCTCTGCACGAGCTCCGCGACCGCATCGAGGCGGGAGACTTGGAGGGCGCACGTGTCGCGGCGGAGTCGCTCGCGCCGTTCTGGAAAAAGACCGCGACACAGGCGGGACTGCTCGGCACCGCGCTGGACGTGGCAGCGGGCCTCGACGTTGCCGGAACGGCCACGATGCTGCTGGAGCCGTTCCGGATCGAAACGCTCGCGCAGGAACACGCAGGCGGGCTGGCGGCGGCTGGGCGATACGGTGAGCAGTGGACGTGCAACGTCATCGACGGGTGGTTCGGGCAAAGGCACCACTACGGAACCGACCGGCACGAGTGGATCGACAGGCTGCCAGGGCTGTGCGGGGCGCTGCGTGCCGCCGGGACGCCGGACGTGGCGCGGCTGCTGGCCACCAGGACCTGGCAGTGGATGGACGGCCAGCTCCAGTCCTGGACCACCACCGCGCGAACCGAATTCCGCCAGCCACAGCTGGAGATGCTCAGCTCGCCGCTGGTCCGGCTGCTCGATGCGGCCGACGACACGCTGCGCGACGAGATCACGACAGCGCTGCGCGAGTACGGGGCCACCGTGCTGGAGTGCCTGATGCCGGCGCTGCGTTCGGCGCACCCGCGGCGACCGGCGGGGCTCGACGCGGTCGCCCGCGACTGCGCGAAGCGGCTCGGCGCGAGCCTCGCGAGGCCGCCGCGTGACGAAGACGACTGGTCGATCGAATGGACCGGGTGCCGGTGCGACCTTTGTGACACGCTGGGGACGTTTCTCCGCTCCCGGTCGCGGCGGATCTTCGAGTGGCCCCTGGCAACAGACGGGCGCCGGCACGTGCACACCCAGATCGACTCAGCCGGGCTGCCGGTGCGGCATCAGACCCGGCGGCAGGGTCGGCCATACACGCTCGTGCTGACCAAGACCGACGCGCTGATCACGCGCGCCAAGAACGCGCGGCAGCAGGCCGTGACCGACCTGGCATGGCTGACGTCGACGTGGGGCCACGCACCGGCGCGAAAGTAAGGCGTCCTGTGCGTGGGCGTGCCGTCTTCGAGGCCGGGTTCTCGAATCCGCCCGTGAACCTCGTCGGCGCGGATACCGTCACCCAACTGCTCGAGGTCACCGACGAACGGCAGGCCAGCGAGGCGCGGGAGTTCACGTTCGCCGCCACGCTGACCCGCGAGCAGCAGGGACGCCGTGGACAATCTGCGCGACCATGACCTCGGTGTGCTGGTCGCGCCACCAGGAGCGGGCAAGACCGTGATCGCCTGCGCGGTGATCGCCACCTCCGCGACCTCCACGCTCGTGCTCGTCGACCGCAAGGCCCTGGCCGACCAGTGGCGGACCTGCATCAGCGACCTGCTGGGAGTCAGGCCGGGCCAACTCGGCAGCGGTCGCCGCAAAACTCGTGGGGTGATCGACGTCGCGATGCTGCAAACCCTGGCCGCAAGACCGACGTCGAACAGCTCACCAGCGGCTACGGGCTGATCGTCGTGGACGAGTGCCACCACATCCCCCGCCGCGGCGTTCGAGCACGCTGTCAAACAGATCCCGGCCCGTCGCTGGCTCGGGCTCACCGCCACCCCGTACCGCCGCGACAAGCTCGACGACCTGATCGCCCTCCAGCTAGGCCCGGTCCGGCACACCATCACCCAATCCACCCCAGCGGCCAAGAACAGCACGCCCCAACTCGAATTCGAAAAGACCACAGTCCGGCCAACGCCTGTGCTCCACGTGCACGACACCACCTACCGCTCTCTCGGTGACGCCGACCCCACCACCTTGGCTGGTCACTCGATCGAGCAGGCGAACACCTTGGTGTCGATCCGACCACTGTGCTGAACCGCCTGCAGGAACGTGGCGTCCGCACTCGCCACACACACGGGCGAGCCCGATCTTGACACACTGGCAGCTCGGCGGTACGTCACAACCTCAGTAACTGCTGATACTTACTAAGGAGATCGAAAGTAGCTAGACCGGCTAGCTGGGCTATGTGATGTAGCTGAGGCATGGGTCACCGAAGAACGCGCGGACAAGTTCGGGTAAGCGTTGGAGGCGCAGGAGCGCGGCTTCAGCTTTGCCGCGCAGGTCGTCGAAAGACGTGATGGCGGTCTTGCCGACACGGTCATGCTTGACGTTCTTCCAGACCCATTCGTCGGGGTTGAGTTCCGGTGAATAGGGTGGGAGGAAGAACAGGCGAAGCTTTCTTTTGGTTGAGGCGGCGAACTCTTTGACTGCGCGGGAGCGGTGGACCGGGTGCCCGTCAATAATGAGGAAGACGATACCACCGTCATCGTGGA